>JBLNBQ010000066.1:0-21913 GCA_050260095.1 Chitinophagales bacterium | reverse complement strand
CGGACCTTCAGCGCCTGCTCGGTGAGGTCCTGCACCGAACCGGAGGGGCGCGCCACGTCCGGGGGCTCGGCCAGAGCGACCGGCTCAGCCGGCGGTTTCACCCCAAGGGTCGCAAAGAAGTCCGCCTCGCTCAAGGACACCGCATTCCGAGCTTTGGCCAGAGCGTTCTCGGCGTTCGCCACCTCCAGGTCGGCGCGCAGCACGTCGAGATTGGTGCCGACGCCGGCGGAGAGCTTCAGCTTGGCGTCCTCCCGGGCGGCCTCGGCCACTTTGACCCCCTCCGTCTCGACTTCGACCAGGCTCCGCGCTTTGAGCACGGCGATATACGCCTGGGTGACAGAGTAGACGAGATCGGCCTTGGCCTTCTCCAGCCTGAGCTTGGCCTGCTGCTCCGAGAGCGCGGCCAAATCCACACTGGTCAAGGGCAGGGGATAGCTCCCGTTGTTCAAGAGAGGATGGAAACCGTCGGCGGTCTGAGCCACGCTGACCACGAACTCCGTGCCCAGGCCCTCCTTGAAGCGGTCCGAGGCGCCGGTTGCGGAGAGCGTGACCGACGGGGAGGTCCGCCCTCTCGCTTCGACCAGACCGGCGCCCTGTTTCTCAAGGGCCAGGCGGATGGTCCTATAGTTGGAATTGTTCTGGAATGCCAACTCGATGCTCTTCTCCAGGGTGAGAGTGGTTTCTTCGGCGGCCAGGGCCGGAACGGGCGCGGCTCCCAGGCAGAGGGCCAAGAGCAGCGAGAGCGCTGCGCTGGCTCTGATCTGCGTCACGCGACATCACATCCCTTACTCGTCTCACTGGACTTAGATGGACGGAGGGGCAGGTTTGTTCACGGATGGGGGAAACTTGCAGCGGAGGGGCGGTCATGATTTGCGCAAGGGAGAAAAGAAAGAGGGAGGCTTCGTGTGAAACCTCCCTAAACCGCCTCGAAATCTTTTGGTAGCCCCAAGGGGATTCGAACCCCTGTCAACGCCGTGAGAGGGCGCCGTCCTAGGCCACTAGACGATGGGGCCACAAGCAACGTTGAGTATAGCACATCGCCCACCTGCTGTAAAGAGGGTTGGGGGAATAAGATTGTCCAGCTTCAGAAGGCAGGGCGTGGCAGGGGGGGCGAATGTTGCTCCTAATATCGGCGCCGGGCAGAGGGACACTAAGCTGCGGAAAGGTCATGCGCCAGGGAAAGGAGGGTTGGGCATGGTCTTCAACTTCTGGCGGCGTCGGGTGAGCCAGACGTCCCCGGCGGCGCAGGAGAACCGGGTCGCGACAGCCGAGTACGTGGAATTCGGAGAGCCGGAACTTGGCGGGACCCAAGACATCGAGGTGACGCCGGTGCCGATCACAGCGGGCGAGACAGTGACGGTCAAGTACCGGGGCGACTTGGCCCATAAAGGGAGTCAGGTGATCATGCACCTCGGCTACGGCCGGGGCGATTGGCACAACGTGCAGAACATTCCGATGGACCGCCGCTCCGATGGCAGTTGGGCGGCCGAGGTGACCGTTGACACAGACTCCTCCCTGAATTTCTGCTTCACCAACGGCCAGGAATGGGACAACAACCGGGGCGCCAACTGGGTCTACGAGGTCCACAACGGCTTTCGGGTTTGACGCTCGAACGGTCGGGCCGGAGGGGGCGCTGCAAAGCGCCCCTTATTGCGTTTTTCAGGTTGCTGGATGGGTCCACGGAACGAGGCCTTGCGCACCGAATGGGCTGGATGTGGGCAGCATAAATTAGTCTAGACCCGGCGGCGGCCGGGGACAAGGCTGAGAGCGGTGAACGCATGGTTCCTCCGTGGTGGGTCAGAGGGATTTGGGCTGTTACCGGTCTGGCGCTCTCCTGGGTCTTGGGTGCGCTCAGCACCTGGGTGGGACTCTCCCAGGGCCCGCTGGCGGGGGGCCTGACGGTCGTGTTGCTCATCTGGGGCGCCCTATCCTGGGCTGCCGGTCGCCCCGGTCGAACCCTGGGCGCTGTGTTGCAGGCCGCGGCTTCCGGCGGCGCCGCGGCCGCGCTGCCCTTCATCTGGTTCTTCCCGCTGCTGGCGGCCTGGCAAGGCGGGCCGGCCGCCGCGCTCACCACGCTCGGGGCTGGCTTGATCCTCGCGGCGTTGGCCGGAGTGGCCCTGGGCCGTTCCCTGTCTGCTCTGGCCGCCGATCCCCGCCTCCACCTGCCCGACGCCTCCGCCTTGGCGGAGGTCATCGGCGGGCCGGGCGCGCCGGGTTTCTTCGGGCTGCTCGGGCTGGCGGCGGCCGCGCGATGGGGAACGGCGGCCGGCTGGTGGCCCGGGGTGGCCGGCGCGATCGCGGTGGTGCCCGGACTCGTCGGATTGGGGATGCTGCTCGGCCGGACCCGAACGGCGCAGCTCACGGCCGGTAGTGTGGCGGTGGGGCTGGTGCTGCTCCCGGCCGTGGTTTCCTTTGGGACAGCCGGACCAGCGGCGCCGGGGCTCTCGGCGCCCGGGTGGGGCGGCTTGGTGGCCTTCCAATCGACCTACGGGCCGCTGATCGGGCTCGGCGCCTGCGCCGGCGGCGCCGCCCTCCACCTGGTCACCGGGGTTTGGCGGGCGCTCCTCAAGTGGAGAGCGGAGGGCGCCCCGCGCCGGCCAGTCGACGGGCGCGCGGTAGCCTGCGGACTCCTGGCGGCCGCGCTGGGGGCGGGCGCCTGGTGGGCGGCCTGGGGTTTCTTCCCGGCGGCCGGCCTTGGCTTGGCGCTGGCCCTGGTCGCCGGCACGCTGGTCGCAGCGGGGGTCGCCGGCTGGGTCGCCGCGCAACTGGGTAGCCTGGGCTGGGCCTTCGCCGGACTGCCGGTGGCGGCCGCCGCGGCGCTGGTCTTCAGCCTGCGCCTGGCCGGGCCGGGCGCAAGCAGCGCGGCCGGGCCGGAACCGATCCTGACCGGCGCTGCCCTCGCGCTGACTGGCGCCTTCTTCGCAGTCGATTACCTTCAAGCCCGCCGGGTGAACCTCTTGCTCGGCGAGGGGCCGCCTTCGTTCTGGCTCAAGGTCGTCTCTGGCCTGGCCGGCCTTTTCGGCGCGGCGGTCGCGGCGCTCACCGTGGCGGCCCGGCCGGAACTCGTGAACCACTTCTACCCGCCGGCGGCAGCCGGGCCCATCAGCCGGGCTGCGCTCGCCGGCACCACCGGATCGCTGCCGGGTGGCTTGGCGCTCTCGGGCGCGGCTTTGGCCGGTGTCGTCTGGTTGCTCGGCCGCTTCCTCTGGCCGGTGGCCTTCGGCGCCTTCCTGCCTCTCCCGGCCGCCTTGACGCTGCTTCTCGGCGGGCTCGCCGCCCCTTCCGCCACCGCCCGGGCCCGCACGGCCGGCTTAGCCTTGGTGGTGGGTGACCTGGCCGCCCAAGGGCTGGCGGTGTTCCTGCGCGGCTGGGGGCTGGCGTCGCCCCGCACCACCCGGTGGGATTTGGTGGAGGTTCTGCCCGCCTCCTGGAGGCTTTCGCTCCTCGGCCTGGCGACGGTCGCGGCGGTGCTGCTCGCCGCCGCCGCCGCAGCCGGGACGCTGCCGCTGCCGCCGAGAGGAGACGAGGCCTGCAGGAAACCAGTTCTTCCCGGCTAATTAGGAAGTTACCCGCTGAGAGCGAGGTGAGGCTGATGAACGAACAACTGGACCGGACGATGCTTTTCCGGGCGGTCGAAAGCGAGAAACTCGACATCCGCCAGATTCTGGGGCAGGTCTTCCAGGCGCTGGAGGAGAAGGGCTACAACCCGATCGACCAATTGGTGGGGTACTTGATGTCCGGCGACCCTGCCTACATCACCAACCATCGCGACGCCCGTTCGCTCATCAAACGCGTGGAGCGGGACGAATTGCTCGAAGTACTCCTCCGCAACTATCTAGGTAGGTAGGTGTCCCGGTTGGAAAAACTAATCGTTGAGGGCGGCAGTCGCTTGACCGGAACCGTCCGGGTCAGCGGCGCCAAGAACTCCGCCCTGGCGATCATCGTCGCAGCAGCGCTGGCGGAGAGTGAGTGCCTCCTCCACAATATTCCCGACGAGACCGACGTTCGGGCCATCATCGAGATCCTGAACGAGCTAGGGGTGACTTCCGAGTGGGCGGGGCCGAACAGCCTGTGCTTGTCGGGGGCGCGGCTGCGGTCTTACCAGGCCCCTTATGAACTGGTCCGACGCATGCGGGCCTCCTTCTACGTGGCCGGGCTGCTCCTGGCCAGGGTCGGGAAGGCCGAAGTCCCGCTGCCGGGCGGCTGCTCGATCGGCTCCCGGCCGGTCGATTTCCACATCAAGGGCTTCCAGGCCCTCGGGGCCGACGTGGCCATCAGCCACGGCATGATGAAAGCAGAGGCCACCAAACTCACCGGGACCAAGATCTACATCAACCGTTCCAGCGTCGGCACCACGGTCAACGTGATGCTGGCCGCCTCCCTGGCGGAGGGCCAGACCATCCTCGAGAATGCGGCGAAGGAGCCGGAGATCGTCGACCTGGCCATCTTCCTGAGCGCCATGGGCGCCAAGGTCAAGGGCGCCGGGACCAACGTCATCAAGATCGAAGGCGTGAAAAGGCTGGGGGGCACCGAGTACACCATCATCCCCGACCGGGTGGAGGCGGGCACCCTGATGATCGCCGCAGCCTGCACCCGGGGCGACGTGGTGGTCGCCGACGTCGTGCCCGAGCACCTCCGTTCGGTCGTCCTGAATCTCCAGGAGGCCGGCGTCAAGGTGGAGGAGGACGTCTCCAGCTTCCACGTCTCCTGCCCGGAACGGCCAAAGGCGGTGGACGCCGAGACCGCGCCCTACCCGGGCTTCCCCACCGACCTGCAGCAGCCGTTCGTCGCCCTGATGGCGACGGCCGACGGGACCAGCATCATCCGCGAGACCATCTTCGACCGCTTCCGGTACGTCGACGAGCTGCGCCGGATGGGGGCCGACATCAAGGTGGACCGCGAGACGGCCATCGTGCGCGGGGTGGAGCGCCTGACGGGCGCGCCGGTCGAGGCCACCGACCTGCGGGCCGGAGCCGCGCTGCTCTGCGCGGCGCTCGGTGCGGAGGGGCGCACCGAGATGGTCGGAGTCGAGCACATCGAACGAGGCTACGAACAGATCGACGAGAAGCTCATCGCGCTGGGGGCGCGGCTTTCCCGGGTGCACGAGGAAGGCGAGTGGCCCAGCACGGAGTGAGCGAGCGCCCCCGGTGGGGCGTGATGTCTTGAGAATCGCCGCCGCTCTCTTCCGGGATGCTAGTCCCGGGAGGAGGAGGCATGGATAAGCAACGGCCCAAGCGCGAACCGCAGATTCCGGCCAGGGAGAGGTACGGGCGCTGCCCCGTGGACGCGCAGCTCACGAGCGACGCTGTCCAGCGCATTGCCGCCAACGAGTGGCTCTGCCAGGACGAGTACGGCGTCGGCGCGGGAGACCCCCTGACGGGCTGGTGGTCAGTAAACTGGGTGAACACCGACGCGATGAGGCCCGGCCCCTTCGAACGGGAAGCGTCAGACCAGGATTCGGACCTTCGCCCGTCGAAGTAAACAGTCCTTCAGACGATGTGCCGGAGAGGGGGCGGGATGCGTGCGCGGGTTCGTGCACCTGCATACCCACACGCAGTACAGCCTCCTCGACGGCTGCTGCCGCATCCCGGCCCTGGCGGAGCGCGCGGCAGCCTTCGGCTGTCCGGCGGTCGCCATGACCGACCACGGCGTCCTGTACGGCCTCGTCGAGTTCGTCCAGGCCTGCCGGCAGCAGGGCGTCAAGCCCATCATCGGGTGTGAGGTGTACGTCGCCCCGCGGGGCCGGGCCGACCGCCAGCCCCGCGTCGACGAGAACCCGTTTCACTTGGTGCTGCTGGCCGAGAACGAGACCGGCTACCGCAACCTGGTTCGCCTGGTTTCGCTGGCTTCCCTGGAGGGGTTCTACTACAAGCCGCGCGTCGACAAGGAGTTGCTGGCCGCCCACCACGAGGGCCTCATCGCCCTGTCGGCCTGCGTCGCCGGGGAGGTTCCCCGCCTTCTCCAGGCGGGGGAGGCCGCGGCGGCGGAAAGGGTGGCCCGCGAATACGCCGGGCTCTTCGGCCCCGACCACTTCTACCTCGAACTGCAGGACAACGGCCTGGCCGGACAGGCTTCGCTCAACGCCCGGCTGATCGAATTGGGGCGCCGGGTGGGCCTGCCGCTGGTGGCCACGAACGACGTGCACTACCTCGAACGGTCCGACGCCGCCGCCCAGGACGTGGCGCTCTGCATCCAGACCGGGAAGACGCTGGATGACCCCGACCGGCTCCGCTTCGAGACCGACGAGCTGTACTTCCGCTCGCCGGGGGAGATGGCCGAACGCTTCGCCCACGTCCCGGAGGCGCTGGACAACACCATCGCCATCGCCGACCGGGTGGAGTTCGACCTGCCGCTGGGCCGCACCTACCTCCCGGCCTTCCCGGTGGAGGGCGGCGGGCGGCCCGAAGACTACCTGGCGCGCCTGTGCGAGGAGGGGCTGCGGCGCCGCTACGGGCAGGCTCCCCCGCCCGCCGTCGTGGAGCGGCTCCGCTTCGAACTCGAAACCATCACGCGGATGGGGTACCCCGGCTACTTCCTGATCGTCTGGGATTTCATCCGTTTCGCCAAGGAAAAAGGCATCCCCGTGGGGCCGGGCCGGGGGTCGGCCGCCGGGAGTCTCGTCGCCTACCTGCTGGGGATCACCGACATCGACCCGCTCGCCCACGGCCTGCTCTTCGAACGCTTCCTCAACCCCGAACGGGTCACCCTGCCCGATATCGACGTCGATTTCTGCTTCGAGCGGCGGGGCGAGGTCATCGACTATGTGGTGAGCCGGTACGGGCCGGACCGGGTCGCCCAGATCGTCACCTTCGGGACGCTGGCGGCGAAGGCCGCCATCCGCGACGTGGGGCGGGTGCTGGGCTGGCCCGTCGGCGAGGTCGACCGGCTCGCCAAACTGGTCCCGGGCGAGCTGCACGTAACGCTGGACAAGGCGCTGGAGCAGGTGCCGGAACTCCGGACCGCCTACGAGCAAGACGAACGGACCCGGCGGCTGCTCGATCTGGCGCGCAAGGCGGAGGGCCTGCCGCGCCACGCCTCCACCCACGCCGCCGGCATCGTCATCTCCGACGTGCCGCTCCTGGAGCGGGTGCCGGTGCAGCGGACCGGGGACGGCCTAGTCACCACCCAGGTCGACATGGATTCGCTCGCCGCCCTCGGCCTGCTCAAGATGGACTTCCTGGGCCTTCGGACCCTCACCGTGCTCGACGATGCCAACCGGCTGATCGCCCAGCGGCACGGCGGCCGGGTCGCGCTGGACGAACTGCCGCTCGACGACCCCGAGACCTATCGGATGATGGCGGACGGCGAGACGGAGGGCGTCTTCCAGCTCGAATCGCGACTGTTCAAGAGCCTCCTGCGCGAGATCCGCCCGACCTGTTTCGCCGATCTGGTGGCCATCCTGGCGATCGGGCGGCCCGGGCCGCTGGCCCTGAGGGGCGACTTCGCCCGGCGGAAGGCAGGGCTCGAGACGCCGGCCTATCCCGACCCCCGCCTGGAGCCGATCCTGCGCGAGACGTACGGCATCATGATCTACCAGGAACAGGTCATGAAGATCGCCAACGAATTGGCGGGCTTTAGCCTGGGCGAGGCCGACCTGCTCCGGCGCGCCATGTCGAAGAAGAAAGCCTCGGAGCTGGAGAAGCTGAAGGAACGTTTCATTTCCGGCGCCACCGCCCGAGGGACCGCCCCCGAGGTGGCCGGCGAGATCTTTTCCCTGATGGAGTACTTCGCAGGGTACGGCTTCAACAAGTCGCACGCCGCAGCTTACGCCCTGGTCTCCTACCGCACCGCGTACCTCAAGCGCCACTACCCGGCGGAGTTCATGGCGGCCCTGCTCACCAGCGTCTACGGGGAGACCGACAAGGTGGCCGGATACATCGCCGAGTGCCGGCGCCTTGGCCTCGATGTGTTGCCGCCCGACGTTAACGAGAGCCTGACGACTTTTACGGTCACGCGCCGCGGCGCCATCCGCTTCGGCCTGGCCGCCGCCAAGAACGTGGGGCCGGCCGCCACCGAGGCGATCATCGCGGAGCGGGAGAAGCATGGCCCGTTCAGCAGCCCGGCCGACCTCTTCGCCCGGGTTTCCGGGCGCGAGCTGACCCGCAAGGTGGTGGAGAGCCTGGTCAAGGCGGGCGCCTTCGACTCTTTCGGCCGCAGCCGGGGGCAGTTGCTCGCCACTTACGAAGCGGAATTCGAGTCGGCCCAGCGGCGGCAGACCCAGGCCGCCAGCGGGCAGGGGTTCCTGTTCGGCGTCGACGCGGGGGGCGCGCCGCCGGCGCCAGCCGGCCCCTTCGGCTTTCCGGAGCTTTCACGGCAGGAGATCCTGGCGCTGGAGCGCGAGACTCTGGGTCTCTACCTTTCCGGGCACCCGGTGGCCGAGGTGGCGCCCCTCCTGCGCGACCTAGCCGGCTGCAGCCTGGCGGAACTGCCCGAACTGCCGGAGCAGTCCGAGGTGGTCGTGGGGGGGCTCGTGACCGGCTTGCGGAGCGTGCTCACGAAGAAGCAGGACCGGATGGCCTCCTTCCACCTCGAAGACCTGGCCGGCCGGGCCGAGGTCGTCGTCTTCCCGCGCCTCTTCGCGCAAACGAGCACCTGGTTGAGCGAGGGGGCGCTGGTCCTGGTGCGCGGGCGCCTCGAGGCCCGCGAGGAGGGGGCGAAGCTCATCGCGGACTTCATCGGCCCCCTCTCTCCCGTCCCGCACCTTGTGGCGGTGGAGAGCGACGCGGAATTGGGGACGGTCCGGGAGGCGCTGGCGCGACAGCCCGGGCCTCACCCGGTCTACCTGGCCGTTCGCACCCGGGCCGGAAGGCGGGTCATCCTTCTCGTCAGCCCGCGACACTTCGGGGGACCCGGCGTCGTGGCTGGTTCCGACCATCAAGGGAGGGCATAAGCTATCAGTCCTTGAAAGGATGTGACGAACGAGTGACTGCAGAAAAAGACTCGCTCCGGCAGGAGGCTTGCTACCTCAAGGAAACGGTGCTGAAGGCCCTCGCCGAACGCGGCGTCCTCCTGGGGCCGATCGCGGACATCGTGTATGAACTGCAGAAGCCGTACAACCCCGAGCTGACGCTGGCCGAGTGCCTGGAGGCGGTCGACCGCGTGCTCGACAAGCGGGAGGTGCAGCACGCCGTCCTGACGGGGATCTGCCTGGACGTGCTGGCGGAGAAGGAGCTTTTGCCCGAACCGCTCCGGACCATCGTGCAGGAGGATGAACCGCTCTACGGCATCGACGAGATCATCGCTCTCTCGATCGTCAACGTCTACGGATCCGTGGGGCTCACCTCCTTCGGGTACCTGGACAAGGCGAAGAGCGGAATCTTGAAGCGGCTCAACGCGCCGCTGCCCGGCACGGTCAACACCTTCCTCGACGACCTCGTGGCAGGTATCGCGGCCGCCGCCGGAGCCCGGATCGCCCACGCCGGAGCGGAGCGCTCGCTCCACTGCGACCGGCTTTTGGGCGCGCCGAGGAAGACAGAGGAGGGGACAGCATGACGCTGGCCGAAGAGGCCCTGGCCCTGCACCGCCGGGCCAAGGGCAAGATCAAGGTGGAAGGTAAGGTGGCGGTCTCCGACCAGGGAGCGTTGTCGCTGGCTTATTCGCCGGGGGTCGCCGAGCCGTGCCGGGCGATTGCCGCCCACCCGGAAGAGGTCTGGGAGTTGACCTCGCGAGGGAATCTGGTGGCCGTCGTCTCCGACGGCACGGCGATCCTGGGGCTGGGCGATTTGGGGCCGCAGGCGGCGCTGCCGGTGATGGAGGGCAAGGCGGTGCTCTTCAAGTCCTTCGCCGGCGTCGACGCCTTCCCGCTCGTCCTGGCGACCAAAGACCCCGACGAGATCGTGGAGACCGTGGCCCGGGTCGCTCCCACCTTCGGCGGCGTCAACCTGGAGGACATCGGGGCGCCCCGGTGTTTCGAGATCGAGGAGAAGCTCAAGGCCCGGCTGGACATTCCGGTCTTCCACGATGACCAGCACGGCACCGCGGTGGTGGTGCTCGCGGCTCTGCTCAACGCGCTCAAGGTGACCGGGCGGAGCCTGTCCGAGGCGACCGCGGTCCTGCTCGGCCCCGGCGCGGCGGGCGTCGCCATCGCCCGCCTGCTGCTTGCCCAGGGGATCCGCAGCCTCCTCATCTGCGACCGGAAGGGCATCCTCTACCCAGGGCGCGACGATCTCACCCCGGTCAAGGCGGAACTGGCCTCCCTGACCAACCGGGCCGGCCGCACCGGCGGGCTGGCTGATTCGCTGGCGGGGGCGGACGTCTTCATCGGGACATCCGCCGCCAACCAGGTCACGGCCGAGATGGTGCGGAGCATGGCGCCGCGGCCGATCGTCTTCGCCCTGGCCAACCCCGACCCCGAGATCTGGCCGGAGGTGGCGAAGGAGGCGGGCGCCGCGGTCGTCTGCACCGGCCGGTCCGACTATCCCAACCAGGTCAACAACGTGCTCGGGTTCCCCGGCATCTTCCGGGGCACGCTCGACGTGCGGGCGCGGGAGATCAACGAGCAGATGAAGCTGGCGGCGGCGGCGGCCATCGCCGGGCTCGTCGAGGCCGACCGGCTCTCGCCCGACTACGTGATCCCCGGCCCGTTCGACCGCCGGGTCGTGCCCGCCGTGGCCGAAGCGGTCGGCCAGGCCGCCGTCGCCAGCGGAGTGGCCCGCCGGCCGTGCGCGCCGGGCGAGGTGCGCCAGCGTGCCGAACGGCTGCTGAGCGAGGTGAATGCCGGTGGCCGGTAGTGGCGAGGGGGCGCCCGGCGAGGGCGAGGTGCTTGGCGACTATGTCGTGGTGCGGGCGCTGGAGGACGGCGTGACCATCATCGGGCTCACCCGGGGACGGGAGACCCGGTTCCACCACACCGAGAAGCTCGACCGCGGCGAGGTGATGCTGCTCCAGTTCACGGAGTTGACCGCCGCGGTGAAGATCCGGGGCAAGGCGGTGCTGTACTGCAAGCACGGGGAGATCGCCATAGGGCAGACCTGAACCTGGCAGGCCGCTCAAGTGGTTGGTCGGCCTGGCACGAAGAGGGAGCCGGATACACCCTCCGGTCCGCGGCGGCGGGGAAACCCTAAGCCCGAACGGAGGGTGTTTCATGTCGGTCGACGGACTTCGGCGGGCGATCGAGTTCGAACGGGAGGGACAGCGTTTCTACGCCGACGCGGCGGCCCGCGCCGCCCATCCCCTGGCGGCCAAGACCTTCGCCTCCCTGGCGGTCGAGGAGATCCAGCATCGAGGCGGCGCTGGAGACCGAGCGGCGGGGCCTGGCCATGTACGAGGAGTTGGTGGCGGCCAGCCTCGAGCCCCGGGAGCGGTCGTGTTACGAGAGCCTGGAGGAGGAGGAACGGGAGCACCTCCTGGCGCTGGAGAACGTCCACGCCTACCTGGCTCGATCGGCGGACTGGTTTCACCAGGAAGAGCGCAGGGTCCGGAATTGGCTGACCACGTAGTCGCGCCCGGCCCGCCCGGCCTCCCCCGCGATTCTGCATAACCCCGCCTGAGCAGGGGAGAATGGTTGGTAGAAGGGAGGGTACGGGTTGTACAAGAACTGGGTCATCGGTCTTCTGGTGGTCGCGCTGGCTGCAGTGAGCTACGTCGCCTATAGCGGCATGTCCACCGCACGCTCCCTGCGCGCCGAACTTCGGGCCGCCAAGAACCAGGTGGCCAAAGCGACACGGCCGGCCGGGACGACCACTGCCCCGACTCAGGAGTCGAAGGCCGGCACGCAGAAGGACCCGACGGGCGCCGAAGGATGCCTGGGTTGCCACAAGAAGGTCGCTCCGGACAAGGACTACACCGTTCAGGCCGAGCTCAAGAAGATCAAGGGCCATCCGGAGCTTCCCGCCAGCGCCACGATCCCCAAAGCCTGCACCAACTGTCATAAGGCCGGGTCTTCGATGGGCGAGTTCTACAAGGTCATCCATAAGCCTCATCTGACCGGCGCCACGTACACCAAGGAGTTTGACACCAACTGTCTCGGCTGCCACAGCATCACGAACGGCCAGCCCGGGGCCAAGGGGCTGACGACCTGACCGGACGGCGGCTAGAAGAGGTGGCGAGGAGCGCTTCGGCGCTCCTTTTTCGTCTGATCCGCCGGGCAAAGTGCGCGATAACGGGGAACGGTCGCCGTCGCAAGCAGGGAAACGCCGTGCCGGGTCGAAGGGATTGATAAGTTTTCCACCGAGTAAACTATTGGCCGGAACCCCGAACCCGAGACCTGGGGGAGGCCTGGCCAGTGTGGACTGTAGTGCATATCGCACCTAGCCGCGTTTCGGCTGATCAGCTCAAGGCCCGCTTGGAGAGCGAGGGCCTGCTGGTCATGGTGCGGCCGGTGGAAGCCTTAACCCAGGGTGGCGATGGCCATTTCGAACTGCTGGTTCCGGAGGCCGAAGCGGAGGAGGCGCATGAGATACTGAACGGCGCTCCGCGGCAGTAGACTTGGTTGTGGGCCTGTGAGGAAGTGGGGTAGACCTGGTGCCGACTTTTTCGGACCTGTTCCGTGCGAAGCCGCGTTACGTTACCGTCAAACCACCGAAGCCGGAAGAGAAGAAACCGCGGGATATCCCTGATGGTCTCTGGCTCAAATGCGAAGGCTGCGAGAGCCTCCTCTACCGCAAGGAGATCGAACGCAACCTGCAAGTCTGTCCCAAGTGCGGCTTTCACTACAAGGTGGCGGCCGACGAGCGCATCAGCCAACTCGCAGACGCCGGCTCCTTCACCGAGTTCAGCGCCGGCCTGGAGACCACCAACCCGCTCTCTTTCCCCAAGTACCCGGAGAAGCTGAAGGCAGCTCAGGAGAAGACCGGGCTCAAAGAAGGGGTCATCACGGGGGAGGCCCGCCTGGAGGGTTACCCCTGCATTCTGGCGGCGATGGATTTCCGGTTCATCGGCGGGTCGATGGGCAGCGTGGTCGGCGAGAAGTTGACGCAAGCCATCGAACGCGCCGCGGAGAAAGGCTGGCCGCTCGTGATCGTGGCCACTTCCGGCGGGGCCAGGATGCAGGAGGGGATACTCTCGCTCATGCAGATGGCCAAGACCTCGGCGGCGCTGGGCCGGCTCGCTGCGCGGCGGGTTCCCTATTTCGCAGTCCTGACCAACCCGTGCACGGCCGGCGTCATGGCGAGTTTCGCCAGCCTGGGCGATGTCATCATCGCTGAACCAGGCGCCGTGGTGGCTTTCGCCGGCCCGCGGGTCATCGAGCAGACCGTGCGGGAGAAACTGCCGCCCGGGGCCCACCGGGCCGAGTTCATGCTGGAGCACGGCTTCGTCGACCTGATCGTGGATCGCCGGGAACTGAAGAACACGTTGGGCAAGCTCTTCGCCTTGCATGGGGCGGTCCGGGAGGTGGAGCAGTGACCAACGGTTCGCTCGATTTCGAAAAGCCCCTTCACGAACTGGAGAAGCGCATCACCGAACTGCGCCAGTTCACGAAGGAGAAAGACATCGACCTGACGGCGGAGATTCAAACGCTGGAGCAGAAGGCGGAGTCGCTGCGCGCCCAGATCTACGCCAACCTGACGGCTTGGCAGCGGGTCCTCCTGGCCCGGCATCCCCGCCGCCCCTACGCCCTCGACTACATCGAGCGCGTCTTCGATGACTTCGTGGAGCTGCACGGCGACCGCACTTACCGCGACGACAAGGCGATCGTCGGCGGGCTGGCGCTGCTCGTCGGGCGGCCGGTGACGGTCATCGGCGAGCAGAAAGGGCGCGACACCAAAGAGAACATCGCCCGGACGTTCGGCATGCCCTACCCGGAAGGTTACCGGAAGGCCCTCCGCCTGATGCAGCAGGCGGAGAAGTTCGGACGGCCGATCATCACGTTCATCGACACCCCCGGCGCCTTCCCCGGGCTCGAAGGCGAGGAGCGCGGGCAGGCTGAGGCGATCGCCCGGAATCTCTTCGTCATGGCGCAGTTGGTTGTGCCGATCATCTGCGTCGTCATCGGCGAGGGGGGCAGCGGCGGCGCCCTGGCGATCGGGGTCGGCGACCGGGTCTACATGCTGGAGAACTCCGTGTATTCGGTCATCTCCGCCGAGGGCTGCGCCGCGATTCTCTGGCACGACGCGGAGTTGAAAGCTCAGGCGGCCGAGGCCCTCAAGATGACGGCCGAAGACCTGATGGGGCTCGGCATCATCGATGGGATCATCCCGGAGCCTATCGGGGGGGCCCACCGCGACTTCGACGAGGCGGCCCGCCGGGTCAAGGAAACCCTCGTCAAGGCGCTGGACGAACTGGTCGGCCTGCCGGCGGCGGAACTCAAGGACCGGCGGTATGCCCGCTATCGCAAGATGGGCAGCTTTGTAGGGGAGTAAATCCCCTTGACGGGAGTGGAACGCGCAGTGAAAAGAATAGGCCTACTCACTTCGGGTGGCGATGCTCCAGGGATGAACGCCGCCATCCGCTCGGTCGTCCGGACAGCCCTCTACCACGGCCTGCAGGTCTTCGGCATCCTCCACGGCTACTCCGGGCTGATCCACGGGGACGTGCTGGAGATGAACTCGCGTTCGGTCGCCGACATCATCCAGCGCGGCGGGACGGTGCTGCGGACCGCCCGGTCGGAGGAGTTCAAGACTGAACCCGGACAACGCCGGGCGTTGGAGGTTATCCGGGAGCACGGGCTGGAGGGCCTGGTGGTCATCGGCGGCGACGGTTCCTTCCGGGGAGCGAGAATCCTCTCCGAGCACGGGATCGGAGTCATCGGCATCCCCGGGACCATCGACAACGATATCCCGTGCACCGACTTCTCCCTGGGCTTCGACACGGCGGTCAACAACGCCGTCGATGCGATCAACAAGATCCGCGACACGGCCACCTCCCACGAGCGGTTGTACGTGATCGAGGTGATGGGGCGCAACACCGGGCACATCGCCTTGCAGGCCGGGCTCGCCGGCGGCGCCGAATCGATCCTCGTGCCGGAGATTCAGGTCGACCTGGACGAGCTTGCGGAGCGGGTCAAGATTGGGTATGAGAAGGGGAAGGCGCACTCGATCATCGTGGTGGCCGAAGGTTTCGGCGGGGAGCCGACGCCGGGGCGCGACTTCGAGTACTCCGCTGGCTTCCGGGTCGGCCGGTATCTGGAGCGGGTTTCCGGCTTCGACACCCGCGTGACTGTCTTGGGCCACATCCAGCGCGGCGGAGCGCCCACGGCCTTCGACCGGATGCTCGCCAGCCTCATGGGGGCCAGGGCCGTCGAGTTGCTGGTGGCGGGGCAGAAGAACCTGATGGTGGGCTTCCAGAGCAACCGGGTGGTCGATGTCCCCTTCGAGGATGTCTTTGGCGGCAAGAAGGAGTTTGACCGGAAGACCTACGAACTGGCCAATATTCTGTCACTAGCTTAACCGGCCGGAGCGGCGCGGTCCGGCCGCGCCCGGGGCCAGGGAGGATCGGTGGATGAGACCGGAAGCCTATCGCCATACCAAGATCGTCGGCACGCTCGGGCCGGCGACCGACGCGCCGGGCGTCCAGGAGCGCCTGCTCTCGTCGGGACTCGACCTGGTGCGCCTCAATTTCTCCCACGGGACGTACGAAGACCACCTGCGGCGGATCACGACCGTGCGGCGTTTCGAGGAAGAGTACGGGCGGCCGATCGGAATCATAGTAGACATCCAGGGACCGAAGATCCGCACCGGACTGATGGAGACTGAGCCGGTCAACTTGATGGCGGGCGAGATCGTGATCCTCACGGCGGAGAACGTCAAAGGGACCGCCAAACGGGTTCCCGTGGTGTACCCGCCCCTCGCCCAGCAACTGCGCCCCGGGATGAAGGTGTACCTCGACGACGCCCAGTTGGAACTGCGGGTCGTGGCCGTCGACGGCGCCGAGGTCCACTGCGAAGTGGTCAATGGGGGGCTGCTCTTCTCCCGCAAAGGCGTCAGCCTGCCGGAGGTCAGCGTCGATCTTCCGGCGATCACCGAGAAAGACGCCGCCGATATCCGCTGGGCCGTCGCCCACGGCGCCGACTTCCTGGCGGTGTCCTTCGTGCGCCAGCCGGAGCACGTCGCCGAAGTCAAACGGCTGGTCCAGGCGGAAGGCGGCCGGCAGGGCATCATCGCCAAGATCGAGAATCCAGAGGGCGTGGCCAACCTCGAAGGGATCGTGGCCGTGGCCGACGCGGTCATGGTGGCCCGGGGCGATCTCGGCGTCAGCATCCCGCCCGAGGACGTGCCGGTGGTGCAGAAAGACATGATCCGCACCTGCAACGCCGCGGGCAAGCCGGTGATCACCGCCACGCAGATGCTCGACTCGATGATCCGCAACCCGCGCCCGACCCGGGCCGAGGTGACCGACGTGGCGAACGCCATCCTCGACGGCACCGATGCGGTCATGCTCTCCGGGGAGACGGCCAGCGGGCACTACCCCGTCGAGGCGGTCAAGATGATGGCCAGGGTCATCCGGCGGACCGAAGAGGTGCTCCCCTACGCCGAGCTGCTCAAGGAACGGCGGGCGACGGGCGCCTCGGTCTCCGACGCCATCAGCCACGCTACCTGCCAGACGGCGCAGGACCTCAAGGCGGCGGCCATCGTGACCTCCACCCAGTCCGGGGCGACCGCCCGGCTGGTGGCCCGCTACCGTCCGGAGTCGCCGGTCATCGCGGCCACGCCCGACCAGGTCGTGGCCCGCCAGTTGACTCTCGTCTGGGGCGTCACCCCCGTCAGCGTGCCGGTCACGACGGACCTCGACGGGATGCTGAACGCGGTGGTCGCAGCCACCGAACGGGCGGGGTTCGCCGGGAGAGGCGACGTGCTGGCCATCACCGCCGGCCTGCGGCCGGGGGTTCCCGGCTCCACCAACCTCCTGCGCGTACATGTAGTCGAGTAGGGCAGTAGTGTCCACTCTCGGATAAGCAGGTCTGTCCCGGGTAGGGAGTAATTACTCATACCATGGAGTGGGGAGGGCTGTCCTGTGATTATCGGCGTGCCCAAGGAGATCAAGTCCAACGAGAATCGCGTCGCGATCACTCCGGCTGGTGTGGATGAACTCGTCAAAGCCGGCCACCGGGTGGTCATCGAGACCAACGCCGGGCTCGGGAGCGGGCTCACCGACGCCGAGTTCCAGGAGGCGGGGGCCTCCATCCTGCCGACCCCCAGGGAAGTCTTCGACGCCGCCGACCTCGTCTTGAAGGTCAAGGAACCGCTCGCCGCCGAGTACGACCTCTTCCATGAAGACCAGATCCTTTTCACCTACCTCCACCTGGCGCCCGACCGGCCTCAGACCGAGGCGCTCATGCGCAAGCGGGTGGTGGCCATCGCCTACGAAACGATCCAGCTGGAGAACGGCGCCCTTCCGCTTCTGACGCCCATGAGCGAGGTGGCCGGCCGGATGTCGATCCAGGTCGGCGCCCAGTTCCTCGAGAAGCCCCACGGCGGGCGCGGGGTGCTGCTCGGCGGGGTGCCGGGCGTGCCTCCGGCCGAGGTGGTCATCGTGGGCGGGGGAGTGGTCGGACTGAACGCGGCGAAGATGGCCATGGGGCTGGGCGCTCACGTGACGATCCTCGACCGCAACGCCAACCGCCTCCGTTACCTCGACGAGATCCTGCACGGCAACGTGATCACCGTCATGTCCAACTCGTACAACATCGACCGTGCCGTCCGCTACGCCGATTTGCTGGTCGGCGCCGTGCTGATCCCGGGCGCCAAGGCGCCCCGGCTGGTGACGGAGGAAATGGTCAAGAACATGAAGCCCGGCGCCGTCATCGTCGACGTGGCCATCGACCAGGGCGGCTGCATCGAGACGGTCGATCATCCGACCACCCACGCCGACCCGGTCTACGTGAAGCACGGGGTCATCCACTATTCGGTGGCCAACATGCCGGGCGCGGTGCCGCGGACCTCGACCTACGCGTTGACCAACGCGACGCTGCCCTACCTGCTCGAGATCGCGGCGAAGGGCTACAAGGTGGCCTGCCTGCAGAACCCGGCCCTCGCCCGGGGCCTCAACGTGCTAAAGGGCAAGGTCTGTTACCAGGCGGTGGCGGACGCGCACGGCTTCGAGTACGTCCCCTGGAACGAATTGATGTGACGAGAACCCGGAAGGGCCTCCTTCCGGCTTGGCACTTGGCATGCAGCAGCCGGTGTGCTAAAATATCTTTGCCTTCCGTGTTCCTGCATGTGCCGAAGTGGTGGAACTGGCAGACGCGCTCGACTCAAAATCGAGTGGGGTGACCCCCCGTGCGGGTTCGATTCCCGCCTTCGGCACCAACCTGTCTTGGATCGCCCCGTCCGGGGCGATTTTCTTTGCGCCCAGAGGACGACTCGCGAAATATGCCGCTGACCTGGCGGGCCGCCGGCGACGGCGGGAAGGCAGAATTTTCGCTGGAGCAGGAATACTCCTAGTACAGGTGGAAAACTACCCGTCGGAGAGGGCTGGTTCATCCAGCACAGCCAATCTCGCCCCGACGGGGGCGAACCTTTTTTTGGCTGGAGGGCTCGCAATGTACAAGCAGTACAACGAGAAGGCGGCCATCTCTCTGGAACAGGGCACCGCCAGCGTGCCCGACGATGGCCGGTTCTACCTGCTCCGCGACGGGGAAGTCATCGAGGCGTACCCCAGTCTGAAGCGCGCCCAGACCGCGTACAAGAAGCTCGTCGACGAGGTGCTGTCCCTGATCCGCACCGCCAGCGCCGAAGCGGTCGAGGGCGAAGCCAAAGAGAAGCGGCTCGACCCGGTGAAGGAGAGCACGGAGCGCTTCCTCGACGCCAAAGATGCCTACTGGGCCAACTCCCATAAGTATCGCCGCGGCGGTCGCCTGGGGCGACGATAGCTTTCCTGCCAAGGCGGAAACGGTTGGCAGTTGAATAGAAGTCCCTTTCCCAGAGAGCCTAACGGCAGGAGGGAAATGGACATGGAGAAGACCCGGCATTCGGGTCGCTATTACGTGCTGCTGGCCCTGGTGCTCGTCCTGTCGTGGCTCATGCTGTCCGGACAGTCCTGTCCGGGCGGGAACCGGTCTCAGCCCGCGCCCACCCGGTACACCCGTCCTGCGCCGGCGCCCCGTTCCATCGGGGTCCGTCCCGGACCCACCGGTCCTACGGCCAATCTTCCCATGGCGCTCTCCCGGACCCGCACCGCGGTGAACCGGGCCGACTGGGCGGCCGCCGACCGGGAGGCGTCGGGGGTTGGCTCGGCCTGGGTGCCGCTGCGCACCGTCTGGCCGCCGGCCGCCGCCGCCCGGTTTGAAGGGGCGTACTCCCGGCTGCAGCGGGCGGTCGCCGCCCGCGACAAGGCGGCGGCCCGCAAGGCCTTGGATGAGCTGGACCGGTTGGCGAAAGAGAACGCCGGGGCCCGCCCGGTCAAGACGCGCGCCATCCCGGGCCGGGTGGTGCCCAGCCGGCCGACCCGCACCGGCGCGCCGCTGGCGCCGCGCTGAGCGACGCAAGGCCCAACCCGTTCCACCTTGGCGGGCGGCGGTTTTCCGTCGCCCGCCCGCATGCTGGCAGGACGTTGCCCGATTTTGCCGAAAGGAGACACGTTGCCAGTCTGCCCGGGCTGATAGGTGGAGTTGGGGAGCGTTGCAGGGGAAGTTCGGGGAGTTGCTTAACGCGCTGGTGCTGGCCGGATGCGTGGTTGTCACCGTCAGCTACCTGCTCAGCCAGCTGACGCTGGTCCGGCGCTGCCTGATGGGCGAGGCGGGCTTGCTCCACCGTTTACTGGTGGCCCTGCTCCTTGAGGCCATAACCACGGCCGGCGATTTCATCACCTATCCCTACGCCCGGATCGTCGCCTACGCGCAGCACCTTGCGCCAGTCATCAGCGGCTTGTACGGCGGCCCGCTAGTGGGGGCGCTCGCCGGCGTTCTGGCCGGCTTCGGCCAGGCGCTCCTGAGAGGCGCTTGGGACGGAACGCAAGCGCTGACGGCCGTGCTGCTGGGGGCGATGTCGGGCTGGCTCGGCCAGCGGCCAGGCCCTCGCCTGAGCTGGAGGCGCGCCGCCCTGGTCGCGACCGCCGCGGTCACCGCCGAATCCCTGGTCACCTGGGTCCTCACGGGGCGCGTGCACGACCGGCTTCTGGCCTTGGTCTACATCCCTTCTTACCTGAGCAACCTCGCCGCGATCGTGGCGGTGACCCAGATCTTCGACCGGGAGCGGGCCGAGGAGGAGCACAAGCGGGTGCTGGAGGACCTCGCCTTGACCGACGGCCTCACGCACCTGGCCAACCACCGCCAGTTCCATACCCAACTGGCCAAGGAAATCGAGCAGGCCCGGGACCGCGGCAGCAGGGTCGCGCTGATCATGCTCGACATCGACTACTTCAAACAGTACAACGACACCTTCGGCCATCCCGAAGGCGACCACCTCCTGGCCGCGATCGGCGAGTCCATCCGCAGCGCCATCCGCTCCGGCGACACCGGCGCACGATATGGGGGAGACGAATTCGCGATCATCCTTCCGGGAGCCGGCATCAACGAAGCCTCGGCGGTCTCCCGCCGGGTGCAGGAAGCCATCGCCCATCTCGCCCGGCAGGAGACCACAGGACGCGGCCGGCCGATGGTCTCGCTCTCCGCCGGGGTGGCCGTCTACCCAACCACCGCTTCGGAGAAGGACGAACTGATCAAGCGGGCGGATGAGGCCCTTTATTCCGCCAAGCACCAGGAGAGCAAGCTCGAAATATATCACTCGGTCTTCGACGACCTCAAGGCGCAGCTCGATTCGTCCGAACTGAGCCTGGTCAACACGGTCAAGACCCTGCTCACCGTGATCAACGCCAAGGACCGCTACACGTACGGGCACTCCGAACGGGTGGTCACCTACTGCCTGGCGGTCGCCCGCCACCTTGAGCTGGGCGAGGAAGAGACGAAGCTTCTGCGCATCGCGGCGTTCTTGCACGACATCGGCAAGATCGAGATTGCCCGGGACATCCTCTGTAAGCAGGAACGGCTGACCGCTGAGGAGCGCGAGGTGATCCAGCAGCACCCCGTCTGGGGCGCCGAGATCATCCAACCGGTGCGCTCCTTGCGCCAGGTGGTTCCGATCGTGCTCCATCACCACGAGCGCTGGGACGGTTCCGGGTACCCCAACCACCTCAAGGGCAACGAGGTGACGCGGGCCGCCCGCATCCTGGCCGTGGCCGACGCCTTCGACGCCATGACCACGGACCGTCCCTACCACAAGGCCATGAGTCACACCGAGGCGCTAGCGGAACTCAAGCGCTGCGCCGGCACGCAGTTCGACCCCTGGGTGGTCGACGCCTTCGCTGCCGCACAGCTCGAGCCGCCCTCGGTCGCCCGGGCGGTCAGCGGCTGAAGGCCGGTCCGACCCGGAGCAGGAGGAGGATACGCATGCTGGCTATCGTAGGCGGACAACTCTGGACGGTTTCCCGGGGGCGGATTGCCAGGGGGACAGTGCTGATCGATCAGGGCAAGTTCATCGCAGTGGGGGAGAGGGTCGAGGTTCCCGCCGACGCAGAGGTGTTCGACGCTGCGGGGCGTCCCGTGACCCCAGGACTCATCGACGCGCACACCCACCTCGGCATCAGCGAGGAAGGCATCGGGTTCGAAGGCGCCGACTACAACGAGAAGAGCGATCCGGTCACGCCCCATCTGCGGGCGGTCGACGGCATCAACCCCGAGGAGATGGGCCTCAGGGATGCCGCGCTCGGCGGCGTCACCGCCTGCGCCATCGCGCCGGGCAGCGCCAACGTGGTCGGAGGGCAGATGGTCGCCGTCAAGACCTGGGGGACGGTGGTCGACCACATGGTGCTGCGCCAGCCGTGCGGGCTCAAAGTCGCCTTCGGGGAGAACCCCAAACGGGTCTACAACGAACAGAAGAAAGCGCCGCAGACCCGCATGGGCACCGCCGGCTTGCTGCGCAAGACCCTGGCCGACGCCGCGGCGTACCTCCAGCGCAAGCGGACGCCCCCGGCCAGCCCCGACGCGGCGCCTTTCACAGCCGACCTCGGTCTTGAGGCCGTGGCCGGGGTGCTCGAGGGG
>JBLNBQ010000065.1:0-11780 GCA_050260095.1 Chitinophagales bacterium | reverse complement strand
GCTCGGCGAGAGGCCGGACTTCAGCTTCCGCTCGTTCCCCGACTTCGTCGCCTGGCTGAAGAGCTGCGCCTAGCCGGCCAGCGCGTGCAGCGCCTGGGGCGGCAGGACGACGCCCACCCGGTCGCCGCTTCGCCAGGCCCGCCCGAGGCCCGGGTTGCCATCGACGGCCACGAGGCTCGCCCCGCCCTCGAGTTCGACCGTATAGTGGACCGCCGAACCGTAGTAAGTCACGGCCGTCAGCCGCCCCGGGAACCCTTCCTGGTCGGAGAGGAGCACGCATTCCGGCCGCACCATCACCGAGAAGGAGCCCTGCGCCTCGCCGGTCCCCGCCCAGCGCATCCGGGCGCCCAACAACTCGACCACCGGCGCGCCTTCGTCCGTGTCCACCACGCGGCCCTCCAGGAAGTTGGCCCGCCCGATGAACGAGGCCACGAACCGGTTGGCGGGGCGGTGGTAGAGCTCCTGGGGGGTGGCGATCTGTTCGACGCGCCCGGCGTTCATCACCACGATCCGGTCGGAGAGGACCATCGCCTCCGCCTGGTCGTGCGTCACGTAGAGCGCCGTGATCCCGAGCCGCTGCTGCAGCTTGCGGATCTCCTCGCGCATGGTCTCCCGCAGGAGGGCGTCGAGGTTCGACAGCGGCTCGTCGAAGAGCAACGCCTTCGGTTCGCACACGATGGCCCGGGCCAGCGCCACGCGCTGCTGCTGCCCGCCTGACAGCTGGTTGGGCATCCGGCTGCCGTAGCCTGCCAGGCCCACCAGATCGAGCACGGCGTTCACCCGCCGGGCGATCTCCTTCCGCTCCACCTTGCGGACCCTGAGCCCATAGGCCACGTTCTCCTCCACGCTCAGGTGCGGAAAGAGCCCGTAGCTCTGAAACACCATCGTGACATCGCGGCGGTTGGGCGGGATCGCGGTCACCGCCTCGCCGCCCAGGTAGATCTGGCCGCTGGTGGGAGTCTCGAACCCCGCCACCATCCGCAAGGTCGTCGTCTTGCCGCAGCCCGACGGCCCCAAAAGCGTCACCAGCTCGCCACCCCGCACCGTGAAGGAGACATCCCGCACGGCCGCGGTCTCCCCCTGGGCGCCGCGTCCGGCGAAAACTTTCGAGAGGTTCTCCAGACGGATGTCGAACGATTCCCGCATGGCAATCCCTCCGAGTACTTTAGCCGTTGGTGAGCACGACCGCGTCTTTGCCGAGCAGCGCCCGGATCAGCCCCATCGCGCCGATGATGACCACCATGAGCACCAGGGATAGCACGCTCGCCGGCCCTAGGCGCAGGATCTCGACTTCCGAGAGCACCAGGGCGGTGAGGTGCGACCACTTGGCCGAGATGAGGAAGATGATCGCGCTGATGGCCGTCATGGCCCTGACGAAGCTGTACGACATCCCCGCGAACAGGGCCGGGCGGATCAGCGGCAGCGTGACCCGCCGGAAGGTCTCGGCGGAGCCGGCGCCCAGGTTGACGGAGGCCTCCTCGATCGCCGGGTCGATCTGGCCCAGCACGGCGATCCCGCTCTGGACGCCCATCGGCAGGTTGCGGAAGACGAAGCAGGCGATCAGGATGGACGCCGTGCCCGTCAGGATGAGCGGCGCCTGGTTGAAGGCCAGGATGTAGCCGATGCCGACGACCGTCCCGGGCACCGCGAAGCTCAGCATGGAGCTGAACTCGAGGGCCCGCCGCCCCCAGAAGCGCCGCCGGACGACCAGGAAGGCGATCAGCATGCCCAGGATGCCGGAGATCGGCGCCGAGACGCCCGCCAGGAAGAGCGTGTCGCGCAGCGCCTTCTGCCCCACGTCCCAGGAGTAACGGAAGTGTTCGAGCGTGAGCGTGTAGTCGTAGCCCCACACCTTGAAGAACGAGCCGGCGACCACCGTGAGATAGATGGCGAGGATGGAGACGGAGACCGCGAAGCAGACCAGGAAGAGCGGCGCCTTTGCCACCAGCGGCAGCTTGTTCTGCCGGGGCGCCGGCGGCTTGCCGGTCACGGTCACGTAGGAGCGCCGCCCCACCACGTACTTCTGCAGCAGAAAGCCCAGCACCGTGGGGATCAGGAGGAAGACGGCCAGGCCGGCCCCCATCGGCATGTTGAACATGCCCGTGAACTGCTGGTACGCCTGCACCGACAACACGTCGAACCGCCCACCCAGCACGATCGGGTTGCCGAAGTCGGCCAGCGACTCGACAAAGACGAGCAGGGCGGCGCCCGCGATGCCCGGAAGCGCCAGGGGCAGCGTCACTCGGGTGAAGGTCAGCCAGCGGCTACCCCCCAGGTTCAGCGAGGCGTCCTCCAGTTCGGGGTTCAAGCGCTGCAACACGCCGGCCAGGTTGAGGTAGGCGACGGGAAAGAGGTTGAGGGTCTGCACCAGAATGAGGCCCGGCAGGCCGTAAATCGAAAAAGTGAAGGGGTTCAAGTGAAGCACACCCCGGGTAATCACGCCGTTGCGCCCCAGCAGCAGGATGACGGCCAAGGCCAGCATGAAAGGGGGCGACACCAACGAGACCGTCGCCATGAAGCTGAAGAAGCGCCGCAGCGGAACGTCGGTCCGGTGCACCACAAAGGCGAACACGAAGCCCAGCAGCGTGCTGACGCTGGCCACGCTCACACCGAGCAGCAGACTGTTGCCGAGCGTCCGGCGGAAGTCGGACTCGATGAGGATCCGGCGGTAGATGGCGAGGTCGAACGCCCCTTGGGGCCAGAGGGTCAGCGCAAAGATCCGCGCCAGCGGGAAGAAGACGAAGAGGCCGAGCAGCAGCCAGATCACGACCAAGGCGCAGGTCACCGGAAGGTCCTTGGGACCACGGACGGCGGTCCTGGTCCGGGAGCTTGGAACGGGCGCCGGACCGGCCGGAATGGGCATGGGGTTCACCTCTCTAGGGGGAGCAGGGGCCGGTAGCGGCCCCTGCTCGGCATAGCCTGGATCCCGGTGCCGGGCTTACTTGCCGTAGACTTCCTTCTGCCAACGCTCGACCAGCCGGTCGTGGTTGTCTCCGGCCCACTTGTGGTCGAAGGGGATGACCGGCAGCTCGGAGAGTTCGGGCAGCTCTTCAGAGAGCTTGACGCCGGCGCTGATCGGCCAGCACTTGGTGGCGGCGTACATCTTCTGGGCCTTGGTCGAAATCGCCCACTCGATCAGCTTCTTGGCGGCCTCAGGATGAGGGGCGCCCTTCACGAGGGAGACGGCCGCGACCTCGACGCCGATGCCTTCCTTCGGGAAGGTCAGCTTGACCGGGTAACCCTTCTCGATGACCTTGCCCACGATGTCCTGGGCGAAGGAGATCCCGACGCCGCACTCACCGAGCCCGGCGTTCGTCGCCGGCTTGGAGCCGCTGCTCGGGTACTGGGAGACCTGCTTGTTGAGCTGCTTGAGGTAGGCGAAAGCCTTGTCTTCGCCCATGATTTGAACGAGGGTCGCCAGCACGGTGTACGCGGTGCCCGACGAGGCCGGGTTGGAGACCTGGACCATGCCGGTGAATTCCGGCTTCAGCAGGTCGTTCCAGGAGGTCGGGGCCGCCACCTTCTTGGCCTTCATGAAGTCGGTGTTGGTGGCGAAGCCGAGTGGGCCGACGTAAAGCCCGTGCCAGTAGTGGTCCTTGTCCCGGAACTTCTCGGGCTGCTTCTCCGCAGCCGGGGAGACGTAGGGCGCCGTGACCCCATCGAGCTTCGCGGCGATGTGATTGACGGCCGGAGCGCCCCACCACACGTCGGCCTGAGGACGCGCCTTCTCAGCCACCAGCCGGCTGTTGACCTCACCCGAGGAGAGCCGCACCCACTCGACCTGAATGCCGGTATCCTTTTGGAATTCGGCGATCACCGCACGGGCCAGATCCTCGTCGAGCGTGGTGTAGACGACGACCTTTTCCGCCGCGCTGACCGTCACCGGGACCAGCGCCACGACCGCCAAGAGCAAGCCGATGGCCAACAAACGCCTGACCTTCACCCGGAAACGCCTCCTTCGTTAATGGTGTGTACTGGATTTTTATTCCACGTCGCCCACCTTTTTCCTTCGATAACGCCAGCCTTCATGGGTTGTCGGGAGCCGCCCTTTCTGCGCGCCCTGCCGGGTATTCGGGGCATTCTGATGGCGTGGAGGTGCGACCATCCCATGCGCAAGCTTTTTGTCGCGCTCTGCGTCCTGAGTCTCCTCGCTTCATTTCCGACCTGTGCGGCCGCCGCCACCACCGCAGGGCGGCTGCCGTGCGGCTGCGAACTCGCTGCAGGCGAGGCCGGGCCGGCCGTCACCACCCATAAGGCGCCGCCGGGCAAGGCCCAGGCGATACACCTCCGGGTCGATCTGGAGCGCCATCGGCTGGTTTTGTACGTCGGCTACGTGCCGGTCAAGGAGTACCCTGTGGCGATCGGAAAACCGGCGACGCCCACGCCGGTGGGAGAGTGGCGGGTGGTCGCCAAGGCCAAGTGGGGCGAGGGTTTCGGCTCCCGGTGGATGCAGCTCTCGGTGCCCTGGGGCAAGTACGGCATCCACGGGACCAACAAGCCCTGGACGGTCGGAGATTCGGTCTCAGGCGGGTGCCTGCGGATGCTGAACGAGCACGTGGAAGAGGTCTACGAGCTAGTGCAAGTGGGTACGCCGGTCAAGATCACGGGCGGCCCGCTCGACCCCCTCGCCTTCTACGAAACCCTGGAGGATGGCTACGCGTCTTCTCGCGTGCTGTTGGTGCAGCGGGCGCTGCAGCGGGCGGGCTACTATCACGGTGCGCTCACCGGCCGGTGGGACGAGCGTTCGCAAGCCGCCGCGAAGGCCTTCCAGCTAGCCAAGGGCCTTCCGGCGACCGGCTCCTTCGACCGCTCGGCCTACGATGCCCTCGGACTAGCGCTCTTCGAGTAAGACCTCGGCCGCCGGAGCAGCCAGTTCGAGCCCCGGGAAAGCGTCGGCCCGCTTGGCCAGGTACATCGCTTCGTCGGCCATCTTCACCAGCGTCTCCGGATCAGCGGCCGTAGCCGGATAGCTGGCCACTCCCGGCGTCAGCCGGACCACCGGCAGCCCCTCGCCGCCGGCCTCGCCCGACCGCAACTCCTCGTCGAGCCGTTCCTGGATGCGCTGGACCAGCGAACGGGCGCCCTCCTCGGTGGTATTCGGCAGAATCAACGCGAACTCGTCGCCACCGTAGCGCGCCCCGATATCGGTCGCCCGCAACTCCGCCCGGATGGCGGCCCCCACCCGCTCCAGCACTTGGTTGCCCGCCGGATGGCCGAAGCGGTCGTTGTACTGTTTGAACTCGTCGACGTCCATCAGCACCAGGCTCAAGGGGACGCCTGCGGCGCGGCACTGGCGAAACGCGTTTTCCAGGCTGACCCGGAAACTCCGGTAGTTGTGCAACCGGGTCAACTCATCCGTGTAGGCGAGCGTCTCGATGTGCTGCCTGGCGGCGCCCTCCCGCTGTTCCCACTGGAGCAGAGAGACGCAGATCATGACGGTCACCAGGTTGCCGGCGTGAAGCGACAACTCGGCGGCAAAGCCCGTACCGGCGCTCTTCTCCAGCCAGACGTCGAGCACCCAGTCGGTTAGTAAGGCGACGGCCGCGATGGCGGCAGTCTTAGCGGGTGACACCCTGCCCTCCCGGCGCTGAGCGAGAAGTCCGGCCGCCAACCCGACCAGTGGCGGGGCTAATACGCCCGGCGCCAGCAGCGACTCCCACCGGGTCAGCGCGCGGCTGGCGACGATCACCACACCGGTCAAGACGCCCGACACGGGGCCGCCCAGTATCCCGGCGACGACCGGCGGGATGTAGCGTGCATTGTCGGCGATGAGGGCGAGCGGGACGACGAGCAGGTCAACGAGGGCGCCCGAAAGGCCCAGCAAGAGGCTGGTGAGGAGGTGATCGTCGAGGCAGGCGGGCCGGCCCAGCCACCGCCGAACCGACGGCAGCCGGCTGAGTAACGCAGTGAGACCGACCAACAGCACGTAGGTCAGGAGCATCTGGTCCACGAATAGCCAGAACCCTGTCTGCACCGGAGTCGTCCCCACCTTCGCGGCTACACACCGGGGCACTTCTCGCTTCTCGAGGCAATTCCTTCCAGAAAACGTCGTCCGGCCGCCCTCCAGCGCGAACCGGTCGGCTACCGGTCCGGCTGGGTGAGCACCAGCGCATCCTTGACCCGCCGGCCGCTCGGCGTCGCCGCCAGCCCTCCCAGCGCAGTCTCCTTGAGCGTGACCGGCAGCGCCTGACCGATCTCAGCCATGGCGACCACCACCTCGTCGAAGGGAATGGTGGTGGTGATTCCGGCCAGAGCCATCTCGGCGCTGGCAATCGCATTGAGCCCGGCCATGACCCCCCGTTTGACGCACGGCACCTCGACCAGTCCGCCAACCGGGTCGCAGACGAGGCCCAGCATGTTCTTGAGCGCGATGGCCGCGGCGCTCTCGATCACGGTGACGTCGGCGGTGAAGAGCGAGGCGATGGCGCCGGCCGTCATGGCGCTGGCTGACCCGGCCTCAGCCTGGCAGCCGTGGCGAGACCCGGAGAGCGACGCGCCGAGCGAGATGATCTCTCCGAGGCCGCCGGCGACGAAGAGTCCCTCGATGACTCGCTGCTCCGGCACCTGGTGCAGTTCGGCCACCCCGAGGTAGGCGCCGGGGAGCGACGCGGCGGCGCCCGCGGTGGGGGCAGCCACGATCCGGCCCATGCAAGCGTTGTGCTCGCCGACCGCCAGCAGGTTTTGGATGAAACGGCTGAACTGCGGCCCGACCAGCGAACCGCCCCGGGCAGCCAGCGACGCGACCTTGCTCGCGCCGCCGTCGATCAGGCCTGAGGCGGTCCGATTCGGCTGTTCGGTGGCCCGGCGGAGCGACTCGCGCATCGCGCCCAGGTAGGTCGCCATGCGTCCCACGACCTCTTCGCGGGTGAGTTGCTGGTTGGTGGCCTCATACCGGATGAACAACTCGGCGAGAGAGGTCAGGCCGAGTTCCTGGAGACGGGTCCTGGCGTCAGCGAAGGTCCGGATCCTAATCCTCTTCACCGCTGCCCCACCCCTCCTGCTTGCGGATGTAGTTGACGCCGGAGACGTTGCCGTTCGCCGCCAGTTCGGCGAGGACCGCCTCCGGGCACGGGTCGTCGAGTTTGAGCACGGCCAGCGCCGTGGAGGTCTCGGCGTCCCGGGAGATCTGCATGTAGGCGATGTTGATTCCCTGTGCTCCGAGGGTGTCGCCGATGAATCCCACCATCCCGGGGACGTCGCGGTAGAGCAGCAGCAACACGTCGTGGCGGCCCGAGAACTCTACCCGGTGCCCGCTTAAGGCCACGATGCGCACCGCCCCGCCGCCGAGCGACTCACCGCAGACCGTGAAGGGAGCCTCCTCCGCCTGCTCTCCAGGGAAGGCGAACTCCACGTAGTTGGGATGCTTGTCGGGGTCGAGACGCCGCTCGAAGGCGATCTCCACCCCCATCTCCCGGGCCAGCCCCAGGGCGACCCGGATCCGCTCGTCGTCGACCTCGAGCCCCAGGACTCCACCGGCGAGCGCGCGGTCGGTGCCGTGCCCCTCGCCCGTCTCGGCGAAGGAGTTGAAGAGCGTGATGCGCACCTTCCTGACCGGCCGGCCGTAGGCCAACCGCGCCAGCTTCCCGAGGCGGGCTGCCCCGGCCGTATGTGAACTGGAGGGGCCAACCATGACCGGCCCCATCACCCCGAGAATCGACATGACGATGCCTCCCGATATGAGGATTAGGGAAGGCCCGGACGTTGTCCTGCCCAAGACCGCTGACGACTTGCGGCGAGCCTGGGGTATAATGGACGAGGAAACCGTTGCCAGGGAGGTAGCACGATGGACCTCACGTGGCGCAGGGCGCGCCTGGGCGACCAGCAGGAACTCGACAGCGTGGTCGAGCTCATGGGACTCTACTACTCGGAAGACCTGGGTTACACGCTCCCGGCCGAGCAGGCCCGGGCCACTCTGCAGGCCCTGGCGAACTCCCCCGCCACCGGCGCGCTGTACGTGGCCGAAGCGCCATCCGCGCCTGGTCCCCTGGCCGGCTATGCCCTGGTGATCCGCTACCTCAGCAACGAGTACGGCGGTTTCGTCGGCTACCTCGACGAGTTCTTCCTTCGCCCGGAGGCCCGCCGGCAGGGCCACGGCAGCCGCCTCCTCACCGGCCTCATCGACGTCGCCGCCAACTCCGGCCTGACCGCCCTCTGGCTGGAGGCCGAGCCGCACAACCAGGCGGCCCAGCGACTTTACGCCCGCCACGGGTTCGCCCCCTCGCCGCGGGTCTTCATGCGCCGGAGCCTCGCCGATCAGGCGAAACCCATCCCCGACCTGGTCGACTTCGGCCTGGATGTCCTCTTCGTCGGTTACAACCCCAGCCTCCGTTCGGCAGCCCTGGGACACCACTTCGCCGGGCACTCCAACCGCTTCTGGGAGCTGCTCTTCCGCAGCGGCCTCACCCCCGGGAAGCTCCGCCCCGAGGGCGGCCGCGCCCTGCTGTCGCTCGGCTTCGGCGTGACGAACCTGGTCGACCGGCCGACCCGCGCCATCGACGAACTGGGCCGTGATGAGTACCATGCCGGAGCCGAGGTGCTGCGCCGCCGCCTGGAAGCGCTGAGGCCGCGGGTGGTTGCTCTGCTCGGCAAGGGGGTCTACCGCACCTACGCGCGGGCCCGGGAGCCCATCGCCTGGGGGCGGCAGGAGAAGGTGACCGTCTCCGGAGTAACCGACTTTGTCCTGCCTAACCCCAGTGGCCTGAACCGCATGACCATGGAGGAGCAGCTCACGCCCTACCGGCAGCTCCGGGAGTACCTCGTAACTATGGGTTGACACGGAAGTGCCCAGGGCTTATAATAATTGAGATGGCGGTTCCCGGTTGTTGACCGTTCCGTGTGGTAATGACGAGAGCAAGGAAATCGTCCCCGGCCATCCTTAAGCTTTGCAAGTCAGCCCGCAACAGCGGGTTTTTTTGTTGCCAACGCAGAGGGGGCTCCCCGGCCGGGGGGCCCCCGCGGGGTCGTGTGCGCCGGCCTGACCGCGGCAGCGGCCCGGGGGGGAGGGCGTCCTGCTGGGGGGGCGGACCGGTGGCGCTGCTCAAGGCGGCCCGCCGGGAGAAGGCGAAATCTACCGCCGCCCCGTGACGCTCCGGGCGGCGGCGGGAAACCTGGCGCTGCTGGGGCTGGTGCTGCTTACGGCTGCGGAAGTGCGACGGCGCCGCGCCGGAGGATCTCCTCGAGCTGGGCGGCCGGAAGGGGCCGGCTGGCGAGGTAACCCTGGATGAAGTCGCACCGTTCCCGGCGGAGGAACTCCAACTGCTCCGCCGTTTCCACCCCTTCCGCCACCACCTTCAGCCCAAGCTGGTGGGCGAGGAAGATGACGGACGAGGCGACCGCGGCGGAACTCTCGTCCTTCCCCAAGCCGTGGATGAAAGATTTGTCCAGCTTGAGGATGTCGAGCGGCAGCGACCCGAGATAGCTTAAGGCCGAGTAGCCGGTCCCGAAGTCGTCGAGGGAGACCCTCCCTCCCCGTTCCCGCAGAGTGCGAAGCGTCGAGATGGTGCTCGCGGCATCCTGCAGCGTGACGCCTTCGGTCACTTCGAAGCCCAGGGCCGACACGCTGAGGCCGTGCTTCTCCAGGAGGCTGGTGATCCGGTCAACCAGACCGGCCTGTTGAAACTGCTTGCCCGAAAGATTCACCGAGACCCGGCGCGGCCTTATCCCCCGGTCGCGCCACTCCCTGACCTGCGCGCCGACCGCGCCGACCACCCATTCTCCGACGGGGCCGATGAGCCCGGTCTCTTCCGCCAGCGGGATGAATTCCCCCGGCGGCACCAACCCGCGCTGGGGATGCCGCCAGCGAAGCAGGGCTTCCAGCCCGACCACCCGGCCCCCTCGCGTCTCGCACACCGGTTGGTAGTGAAGCTCGAACTCCCCGTGCGCCAGGGCGCGCCGCAGGTCTTTCTCCAATTGGTTACGCTGGTGGACGAAGTCGTTCATGGACGGAGTGAAGAACTGGTACCGGTTGCGCCCGTTCTCCTTCGCCCAATACATGGCCATGTCGGCGTGTTGGAGCAGCGTGACGACGTCCTGCCCGTCGGTGGGATAGACGGCGATGCCGATGCTCGCCGTCACCTGATACTCCTGCTCCCTCAGCACAAAAGGCGGCTGGAGCGCGTCGAGCAGACGCTGCGCGCTGCGGGCGACACTCTCCGTGCCATCGCCGCTTTGGATGAGGGCGACGAACTCGTCCCCGCCCGTCCGGGCCAGCGTATCCTCGCTCCGGATGGCCTCCCGCATCCGCTCCCCCACCGCCCGGAGCATCTGGTCGCCCGTGTTGTGCCCCATCGTGTCGTTGACTGTCTTGAAGAAATCGAGGTCGATGAAGAGCACGCCGAGATGTTCCCCGCTCCGCCGGGCGTGAGCGATGGCCTGGGCGGCGCGGTCGTAGAAGAGCGAGCGGTTGGGGAGCCCGGTCAGTTGGTCGTAGTAGGCCAGGTAGTGGATGGCCCGCTCGTTCTTCAGGCGGTCGGTCATGTCTTCGCCGATGCTCGTCACAGCCTTGATGCCGCCGAGCGCATCCCGCAGGCGGGTGCGGTTCCAGGCGATGGTGCGCCGCTCCCCCCGCCGGGTGACTAGCTCGTAGGTGACATGGGAATCGCTCCGCTCCTGCCGGAAGAACTCGTGGAACCCCGCCTCGAGTTCATCGCGCTGCTCCGGCGGGGCCAGCAGGTCGAACCAGTTCCGGCCCAGCAACTCGGTTTCGCTCCACCCCGAGAGTTCCAGCAGAAACTCGTTGCAGAAGAGGACCCGGCCCTCGCCGTCGAGGATGACCGCACAGAACTCGGCGTTGGCGAGCATCTCCCGGAACCGGCTCTCCGACTCCCGCAGCTCCGACTCGGTCCGCTGAAGGACGTCGAAGTTGCGGCGGAGTTCCTCATCCGAGGCAATGATCTCCTCGTTGGCGGCGCTCAACTCTTCGTTGGCCTCCCGCAGCTCTTCCTCGACCCGGCGGCGCTCCTCGACCTCGTGCAGCAGCGCCGCGTTCTTGTAGGCCAGGCTGGAGATCTGCTGCGCGATGAGGAATAGGGCGCGGCAGATATCGTCGAACTGCTGCTTGGGCATCCGGGTGACTTCAGCCAGCGCCGCCTGGAATTCGGCTTCGTCCGCCCCGATCTCCCGGGCGTAGGCCATCATCCGGTCTAGATCGACGCTCTGGTCGAGCACCTGCCCGATCAACCAGTTGGCGATGTGGCGGTCGCCCACCGTGATGCTGGCTCCCCCGTCCCAGAGCCCGCCGCTGAGGCAATGCTGGATGATGGGTCCCTCGGGGTTCGGCCGGCCGATGACCGCGTCGGAGATCATGCAGTTGGCGAGCCGCTGGGGAGTCTTGCGGATGATCTCGGAACAGAGCCGGCAAAAGTTGCTGGCCCGAGTGATGGGACGGCCGTCGGGGTGCGTGATGATGGACGCGACCCCCGTCGCTTGCGCGAAGGCGTCCTGCATGGCCTGGAGCGTCTCGAGGTCGATCAGGCGGTCGAGCCGAAGCTCCGGCTCCTTCTCCTCGGACGAATCCTGCTGCGGCTGGAGGTAGTCGTCCATGTTCCTGCCTCCGAGTGGAGAGTGACTGGCGCGTTCACTGGTGCAACATGGAAATGATTCTTCAATTGGTGGCTCTACTCCTTTGCGTAGAAGAAGGGCGCGACGGTCGCGAGGGCAGGGCTGGCCCGGTCGCGGGGATCCCGAACCCCAACGCACGAGGATCGCGGAAAAGCGGCAGGTGGGGCCGTCTGGGCAACCAGGGCCGCCAGCCCGAAGAGCCCGATGTCGAGCGCCAGCAG
>JBLNBQ010000064.1:0-6775 GCA_050260095.1 Chitinophagales bacterium | reverse complement strand
TGCCGGGCGGGTCCTGGGGCGTGAGGGTCGTCTTCTGAGGCGCCTTGCCTGGCTCCGAGAGCGAAAAATGGAGGCGGAGGCAGCTCCGGCCGCTGGCCGACAGGTCGGCCGCCAGCGCCTGAGTAGCCCGGCGCAGCGACGCTTCGAGGTCGGGCCACCCGGCGCCAGGGCTGAAGTCGATCGCCTGCCGGAGCACCGTTCCGGACGACGGGCGGGCGGCCAGCGCCGCCTCGAAAAACGGCACCGGCGAGGCGTCTTCGCCCCGGGCGTGGCGGAGGAGACGGAAAGCCTCGGGGCCGAAGAGGCGGTAGAGCGCCTCTTCCGGCACGGAAAAGACGGCGCCGGCGGTGGTGAGCCCCAGGCGGACGAGGGTGTCGCGCACCGCGGTCGGCACGGTCCACAGGGAAGAGACGGGCAGCGGTGCCAGAAAGGAGGCTTCCCCGCCGGGAGGGATGGCCAGGCAGGCGTCACGCTCGCCGGCCGGGAGGGGGCGGGCCTGGGCAACAGCCCGCTCCGCCGCCAGGCGCGCCACCAGGCGGCTGCTGGCGAAGCCGCAGCAGACTGCAAGGTCGGGCAGGTCGAGCGCCCGGCGGAGCAGCGCGGCGAAGCCGGGGGTGGCGACTGTGCCCGTGAGGTCGAGGAAGACCTCGTGGTCGGCGACCGGCTCCACGCGAGGGGTCAGTGAGGCGCAGGCTTGCCAGAGCTTCTCCGCCGCGGGGAGGCAGAGTTCGGGTTCGTATTCGACCCAGAGCGCTTCGGGAGCTGCATAGGCAGCCTCGCGGCGCGACATGCCCGGCCGGATCCCGGCGAAGGCCAGGTCGCGGGAGGCTTCGAGCACCTCGCCGCACCGGCCCACGATCAAGGGCCGGGGTGCGCCTCCCCGCGCCCGTTGGGCCAGCCCGGCATAGAAGCCGCAGAGGGTGACGAAGGCGATTGTGCGGGGCAGAGGGTCATCCGGATTGGACATGGGGCGTCGCTCCTTCACCGGAGGTTAGGGTGGGGGTCACTTCTAGTCTATGTCGTTGCGTGAGTAAAAAATCACGCAACGCGATGCTATCACGCTGGAACAAGAGGTGTCAATGATGTTGAGCGTTTACTCACGCCCGGACGTTAAATGCTCCCGCCTGAAAGGGCCAGTTCTGGGTAGGATTTTGTAGCCAAGCGGCGAAGGAATTCTTAGGAAAATGTAGGCATGCCCTCTGAATGGAGCGTGCTTCCTGGGGGGGCGGTTGGGTGACCCTTCGCAAGAAGCTAGTCCTGATCTTAGGGGTCATGGTGGCGCTGTTGGTCGCTAGCTTTGGCACCGTATCGAACTGGATCACGATTGTTGGCTCTGCGCGATTGGAGAAGCAGAGCGTTCGAACCAATACCAAACGCGCCCTCGACACTCTCCGGAATGAACTGGACGACTTGGACGCGCGATCGATGGACTGGGCGGCCTGGGACGATAGTTACCGGTTCATGGCCGACCGCAACGAGCAGTACATTGCCACTAACCTGGTCGACGCGGTGCTGCTTCGCAACAATTTGAGCGTCATCGCCTACGTGGATTCGGGTGGGCGACTGGTCTACGGGAAGGCCGTCGACCACCAAACCGGCAAGGCCGTCGGCTTTCCCCGGGGGCTGGTGAAACACCTGGCTGTGGGTTACCCGTTGCTGACGCACCGGTCTCCGGTAGACGGCGTCAACGGAATCATTCAGCTTCCCGAGGGCGTGCTGATGGTGTCCTCACATGCCATCATCACCAGCCGGAACGAGGGTCCCGCCCGCGGTTCGCTCATTATGGGGCGTTTCCTTGACGCAGGCCTGATCGAGAAGTGGGGCCGGATGGTTCATCTGCCAATCTCCGTAGTCCAGCTCGATTCGGCAGGGCTGCCTGAAGAGTACCGCCGGGTCCGAAAAGCGCTGCTGGCCGGGTCAGATCTGGAAGTGCAGGCGTTGAACGAGGAGACAATTGCCGGGTATGCCCGGGTGAAGGATATCTATGGCCGCCCGGCGCTGGCCGTGAGAATCACAGTGCCGCGCTCCGTCTATCGGCAGGAACATGCCGACGCCAACCGGCTGATCTGGTTCCTGTGCGCTGGCGGCCTGTTGACTCTGGCGGTTTCGGTGTGGTTGTTCGAGAAGATGATTCTCTCGCGTCTCACGTCACTTACGCATCTCGTCGACCGAGTCGGCGAAACGGGGAACCTTGCGCTGCGATCCCCCGTCTGCGGTAACGACGAGCTTTCTCGTTTGACTCGTTCCATCAATGCCATGTTCAGCGCCCTGGAGCGCGCCCGGAACCTTCAGGAAAGCGAGCAACGGCACCGTGCCTTGGCAGAGGAGCTGAGTCTGGCCCAACAGCAACTTCTCGACATTCTTGATTGCCTGCCTGTCGCAACGTTCGTGCTTGGCCGCGATCGAAAGGTAATCGCCTGGAACCGAGCCTTGGAAGAACTCACTGGCGTACCCAAGGAGGACATCGTCAACCAGGGCGACTTCGCCTACGCGATACCCTTATACGGCCACCGAAGGCCGCTTTTGGTCGACCAGTTGTTCCGGGAGGAGGGTGAGCCGCTCGCGCCGGAGTACGCCGAGGCGGAACAGCGCGGTCGTACCCTGTACCTGGAGCGTTTCATGCCCTCGGTCTATGGGGGCCGGGGGGCGTTCATGGGGATCGCCGCCTCGCCGCTCCTGGATGGTGAGGAGCGACTGGTGGGAGCGGTCCAGTCTTTGCACGACCTGACACAGCGGGAACAGTTGGAAAAACAGCTTAAGTATCTCCACGACCATGACCCGTTGACGGGGTTCTATAATCGGGCGTACTTAATGGACCAAATCCACCTGATGGCGGAGCGCGGGGTTGAGACTTTGGGCTTCATCCGCTGTAGCGTGGACGGGCTGAAGCTGATTAACCAGAACCTTGGTGATGAGGCTGGAGACAGGTTGCTTATTGCGGTAGCCAGCGTGCTTGAGCGGTCGTTCGGTTTGGGTTCCCTGCTTGCCCGGGTGGGCGGAAGTGAGTTCGTCGTGCTGCTTCCCGAGGCGGACGACGCGACGGTGGAGAGCGGTCGCCTTCGGATCCAGCAGGTGCTGGCTGAGCATAACCAACTTTCAGGCGGGGTGCCGCTGAAACTGTCGCTCGAGTGCTGCGTCACTTCACCGACTGCGAAGATAGGGTGAATTGGGGAAGATGTTTCTTGACTGGTTCCGGCGAAAACGGAGCGATACCGGCTCAAGGTTGAGTAAGGCGAAGGTAGACGTCTCCTCGTCAGACTACACCCGCAGACCCTACGTTGACCGACTGGAGCGCCTACTGGAAGAAGTCTCCTCGGCCTTGGTGGTGGAGCGCCCCGAAGGCGGTACCGACGTATCCGGCACCGTCGCGGTGTGTGACGGCAAGGTGGTGGTGACCGATCCCGTGGGGCGGGGCATCTTCCCCACGATCTGCCCTGGCCCGGGAGTCATCGTCTACGTGAACGGCAAGGCGGTCCGGGGGACCACCGTGGTCACCTCACGTTCCACCGTCGAACTCTTTGCTCCGCCCCGCAAGCCCACGTGCGACCTGAAGGTTCGGATTTCCGAGTCAGAACTTGAAGCCGAACTGACCATCCAGCGCACCAACGGGCAGGAGTTATGCATCAATGATGCACCTCCAACGCCCCGGCTTACCGTAACGGCAACGGTGGTGCAGGAGACGGAGCCGCCCCCAGTGACCGTCGAAGACGTGCTGCACTTCTTGGCCGAGAACGGCGTTACTCAGGGCGTCGACGCCAACGCGGTGATGCGGGCCGTAGCGCAGAGCGGCACCGTGACGGTGACGGTAGCCCGCGGCGAGCCTCCGCTGCCGGGTGAAGACGCCTGGATTGAGTACTTCTTTCCTGAAGATATCTTTGTCGCCCGGGTGTTTGATGAGAACGCGCAGGTGGACCCGCGGGAGCGGGAGGAAGTCGTCTGCGTGACCGAAGGGTCGGTCCTCGCTCGCAAATATCCCGCTCGCGCCGGCACCCCGGGCTTTACAGTCACGGGGCGGCTCTTGCCCCCTGCTACGGTGCAGGACGTGACGCTGCGCGCAGGTGATGGGGTAACCATTTTGGAGGATGGAGCGGTCGCAGTCGCGGTCCGCCAGGGGAGACCTCTTCTCAGAAACGGGGTGCTTTCCGTGCTCCCGGTCTTCGTCCTGGATCAGGACGTTGATGCGAATACCGGGAACATAAGCTTCAACGGCCATCTCGTGATCAAGGGAAACGTCATGTCCGGCTTCAAAGTCACTGCCACGGGAGACATCAAACTCCTCGGCAGCGCCGAGCAAGCGACGATCATCGCTGGCGGTAACGTGGATGTGCGGGGGAACCTGATCGGTTGCTCGGTGCGGGCGGGCGGGCTCGATGCTGTCAGCAGTTCACTGATTCTCCAGTTGGAGGAGCTGGCGTTCGAACTTGAGCTCCTGGTCAGGTCGGTTCAGGAGGTAAAGGCCCACCCATCTTATCGGCGGGTCGGTGCTGCCCTTCTTGATAACGATGGGCCACTGATCCGCCTTCTCCTAGACAAGAAGTTTGATGAGATCCCCAAGGTGCTGGGGGCAATTCTGAGCGAAGGTGACTGCCTTGCCAACCCGGAGTCGCTCGACTTCCTGCGTGCGTGTGGGCAGAGGTATAAGGGTTTGGGTCCGGTCGGCATCAGCAGCGCTGACGAGGTAGCGGCCGACGTCCGGGCCTTGAAGCGGCTGGTGGCGGCCATCAGGGCCAGCGTCCGGGATCCCTCAGACCTCCTGGCCGGGTACGCGCAGAACTGCACGCTGGAGGCGAGCGGGCGCGTCTGGGTGATCGGCGAGGGGTGCTACAACTGCGAAGTCCGGGCCGGCCAGGACGTACGGGTCGAAGGGCGAACCGGTATCTTCCGCGGTGGTTCCATCACCAGTGGAGGGAATGTACGCATCGGATGGCTGGGAGCGCCCTCTGGGTCGCCGACCCGGGTGAACTTCCTTCAGGGTCGACGGGTTACGGCCGATACAGTGGAGGCCAACGTGATCTTCCGGGCGGGGCGTCAGGTCGTCTCGGTCAGTGAGGCCGGACGTTGGCTGGAGGTCTGTTTGGACCAGCGCGGGCTCTTGCGCGTCACGAAACTCAAGGCGTGGCCGAAGCCAGAGGAAGCGCAGAGCGGTTAACTGGTGAACGGATAATCTTACGCCTTACCGCACCAAACTGAGATGGCGGTGCCGGCACAAGTCGACGAGGTCGGCCCCGACGGCGACGATGGGATGAGCTGGGTCATCTTTACGGGAGAAGACCACTCGCCCCTGGCGGCCATCGCTGAGCGTCACGGGTCGCCCGTGAGCAGAGTACACGAGGTGTTCAACGAAGACTCTCGTCACCTGGGGGTCCAGGGTGGAGAAACCATCTTCCTGTAGTTGTGCCAGCACCGCGTACTCGGGCTGGCCTGACCGGTACACCCGGTCGGAGGTCATGGCATCGTAGATGTCGGCCACCGCTACAATCCGCGAGGCGAGGATGGTCTCCTGCCGGCTCACGCCGTGAGGGTAGCCGCTGCCGTCGATGCGTTCGTGATGTTCAAGGGCAACCCGGGCCACCATCCCAGAGCAGCCTGAGGTGTTGGAGAGAAGATGGTGTCCGGCCAGGGGGTGGGTCTTGACGACCTGGAACTCAGGCTCAGAGAGACGGCCGGGTTTATTGAGTATTTCGAGAGGGATCAGCGCCTTGCCCACATCATGCATACTTCCGGCAATGGCGAGTTGCGCTTGCTCAGCAAGGGGCAGCCTAAGCCACCGGCCGAGCAGGACGGCGAGCACCCCAACCCGCACGGAATGCTGAAAAGTGTAGTCGTCACGATAATGAAGCAGGTGAAGGTAGGTTAGAACATCCGGGTCCTGCGCAATGCTCAGCACGAGGTTACCACAGGTCCGTCCAACGTCTGTCAAGGCCACTGCTTCGCCCAGCCGGAGGCTCTCCATCGCCCGCTTGATTTCTCCCACTGCCTTCCGATAGGCCTGTGAAGTGGGCTTCGGCACCGTAGGGACCGGAGCCTCGCTGCCGCGTTGCGAGATTGCCGTCTCCTCCGGAGCACCTTCGAGGTAGACCTCGGCAATACCCCATCGGACGAGCACCTGCAGGATGCGTTGGGTCAGCTTTGCCCCCTGAGGCAGCAGCAGTTTACCCGAGAGTGAGTAGACCCCATGAGCGAGAGCTTGGTCCAATGGGAGATCGCTCAGCAGCCTGCGTTGCAATTCTGACCCCTCCACGAAACGCCTGCAAGTATTCGGGTAAGGGGGAATTCCCCAACCAAGTTGGAACTCCTACTCGATCCATGGAAAGTGCCGTAGCGGCAGCGATGTTGATTTTTTACTCACGCTCGGGTAAACTTTTCCTGAGGGGATGAGGATGAAGTATCGTGATCTTCTCGCTCGGTATCTCGCCGGGGCGGGGCTTAACGCCAACCAGGCCGCTCTGCGCTGTGCCGAGCGGGGCTGCAAGATTCATCGCACCTACCTCAGCAAGATCCTGAACGGGCGGCTGCCACCTCCGTCGGCTGAGGTTTCCCGCGTTTTGGCGGAAGTCTGCGGGCAGGATCCCGAACCGCTCGTCATCGCCGGGTACGAAGAGAAGGCGCCCGCGCCGATCCGCCGTCTGCTGGCGCAACGCCGGGCCGAGGCGCCGGGGCAGGGCGGCGGGCAGGCTGCGGGGAGCGGCCGCGCCCGGATCGCCCGCGCCGCAGAGGCGGCGGCGCGGGGCGCCGGCGCCCGGCGCGGACGGGGGGGGGTGCTGCCCGGGGGGGG
>JBLNBQ010000063.1:0-12789 GCA_050260095.1 Chitinophagales bacterium | reverse complement strand
CGCCTTGTCTCGTATTGTTCACTATGCTACCAAAGAGCCGGGACTGCCGTCAATAGGCAAGAACGCCAAGCCCTGGAGCGGCCGGAAGCCGGTCGGCCTGAAGACGGGCAGGCGGCGCCGCATCGCACTTGGCTCTCGCAAAGCAGGAAGAAGGGGGTCGTTGTTGTATGGAAGGCGTCAAGGAGGATGACCGATGAGCGAAGGAGTCAAGGCGAAGTCGGCCGTCGGCAGCGCGGGCGCGCCGGCGGCGGTGGGACCCTATTCTCAAGCTATCACGGTGGGCGACCTGGTTTTCTGCTCCGGGCAGATCGCGCTCGCTCCAGCGACCGGCGACCTGGTTGGTGAGTCGGTGGCGGAGCAGACGGCCCAGGTGCTGAAGAACCTGGCCGCAGTGCTGGAGGCGGCGGGCGCGAGCCTAAACGACGTGGTGAAGACGACGGTCTTTCTGACCGACATGGCGCGTTTTGGCGAGCTGAACGAAGTCTACGCCCGGCACTTCAGCGCCCCCTTTCCGGCCCGCTCGACGGTGGAAGTGAGGGCGCTGCCGAAAGGGGCCGCGGTGGAGATCGAGGCGGTGGCTCTGCTCCCGGCCGGGCGCTAACAGCTTGGTGCGAGTCGCATCTCCCGCTCGCCTGCATAGAATGGCTAGGCCAAGAGTGTCAGCCAAGGGCGGGCGAGGAGAGGATCACCATGAGCATGGAACTGCGGCGGGGCGAACAACGCCGCCATGTCCACGCCTATTCCGACCGTACCTCCGTTTCCCAGGGGCACACCCACCGTCTGTTGGGAGTGAGCGAACTGCCCAGGCCGCTGCCGACCCTGGCGCCCGATGGTGTTCACAACCATGACCTAGTGGGGCGCACCACCTTCGACGACGGCCACTGGCATTTCTACCGGGTAAGAACCGACGAGAACGTGGACGTCGCCCGCGGCGAACACTTCCACAGATACGACGGCCAGACCGACGTGGCCGGAGGGCACACGCACCGCTTGCGGGGGCGCACGGAGGCGGCGCCTGATGAGGAGCGGCCCCGGCCCGGGCGAGGACGCCTGGGCGAGCTTCTCGAAGAGGCGGTGGAGGGCGTTACCGAGCGCCTGCCGCGCTAGCGGGTATCCTTCTTGTCGATCGGGACCTTCGTGTCCTTGTGGCTGTCGAGCCGGTGCTCGCTCCGGTACTGGGCCTGGTCGGAGGTGGCCTCCCGCGGGCGGGGGCGGCCCGCCGGCTTGTACAGTTCCGTGGAGAACTCTTCGCGGGCGTGGTCGAGCTTGTTGCGGTAGATGTCCTTCTTGTTCGGCATGGCAGGGAACCTCCTCTAGCAGGAAGGTTCCCCTTCGTTCGCCCCGCCAATGCCGGCAGTAGGGGGGAGCCTTCCTCCGGCGCCGGCAGGCCTCACGCGCTTTGCCAGTACTTCCCAGCATCAAACGCAGCCTTCCCGCGTATCTCTAGCTAAGTGTCCGTAAGGGCCAATCAAGCGAGAGGGAAGGTAGTCGCGTTGAATCCTGTTGCTGTCCGAGATCGCTCCTCCGATTGGGCGAAGCGGATGACGCTCGCCCGCATCCTTGGAAGGAAAAACGTTCGCCCGGCGCACGTGGAGGTCACCCCCGAGGGGAAGGTCCGCATCGACCCTTGGCAGGTGTCCTTTCCCGGTCGAGCCTTCTAGCTCGACTTCGCCGGCGCGTTAAGGGGGCGGCCAGCGGTCGCCCCCCCTGCTCTCTCCGGTGCCCCCGTCTACCTACCGGGCGAGCACCTGAGCGCTCAACTCGTGGAGCATCTCGTGGTACCGCTCGTGGACGCCCTCGCCCATCTCTTCCCGTTCCACCCGCTCGAACTCCCGCTCCAGTTCGGCCTGTTCCTCGGCGCTGAGCAGCCGGTCGGCCATGGGGAAGAGGACGTTGTTCTCCTTCTGGATGTGCGCCCGGAGGAGTTCGACGTAGGCTTCCGCGTGCCCGGCCAGCTCGGTCACGGCCCCCCGGTCCCCCCGCGCCAGGCGGTCCAGGGCTTCCTGCATCCCCCGGATGTGGCCGCGGCCCTGTTCGTGCTCGGCCAGCATGACTCCGATGGGCCCGCCGTTCACCGGCACGCCCCGGTCGGCCAGACGGGCGAAGAGCAGGCGTTCCTCCTTGCCGTGGTGGCAGCGGTCCGCGAAGTCGCGGAAGAAGTCCACCGCCTGCGGGAACAGCTCCGGCGGCACCTCTTCGCCCCGGGCCAGCCGGTCCGCCCCGGCCCTGACCACCTCCAGCATCTGTTCGATCCCCCGGTGTTCCGCCTTGAGGATGTCGGTCGGTTTCATCGCCCTCACCTCCTTCGCCGTGTCTTTCTGATTCAAGTATGACCCGCCGGCACCGCGGGAGCCTTGACCCGCGTCAAGTATCCTTGAAATTGGTTTCCGGTTGCCCCGGACCCGTGGGGAGGCGGATATCTTGACCAAGCGGATCGCCATCATCGGGGGCGGCATCACGGGATTGGCCGCGGCGTGCTACGCCCGGATGAACGGCCACGAGGTCGACCCTTTCGAGCAGCACACGATCGCCGGCGGCCTCTGTACCGCCTGGAAGCGGCAGGGATACACCTTCGACGGATGCGTCAGCTGGCTGGTCGGAAGCCACCGGAAAGGGCATTGGGGGAAACTCTGGCGGGAACTCGGCGCGCTCGAAGACCGACCCATCTGGGATCCCGACGTCTTTGCCTACACCGAAGGGCGGAACGGCGAACGGTTCACCATGCACGCCGATCCGGACCGGCTGCGGGCCGAACTCAAGCGAGTGGCGCCCGAGGACGCCAAGGTGATCGGCGAGTTCTGCGATGCGGTGAAGGCCTTCCGCACGCGGGGGGCGGGTGCTCACGGGAGAGTTCGGCAGCGGGCTCGGCGCTCTTTTGGCGATGCTCCGGATCATGCCGCTCTTCGCGAACTGGGGTTCACTGACCCTCCAGCAGTTCACCAGCCGTTTCCAGAACCAGTTCGTCGCCTGGAGCCTCCGGTCGCCGTGGGATCTGCCCGACTTCGCCATGGTGGCGCCGCTTCTGACGCTGGTCTGGTCGGCCGACCGCTGCGCCGGCTACCCGCTCGGCGGCTCCCTGCCGCTGGCCCAGGCGATCGAACTCCGGGCGGCCGGCCTGGGTGCCCGGCTCCACCTGGGCCGGCGGGTCGAGAAGGTGTTGGTCGAAGGTGGCGCGCGTCGCCCCCTTTCACATCCAGTTCCGCTTGCGCATCCACCACAGCATCCCCAGGGTGGTCAGCACCATCGCCCCCGCGGTGACCCAGAAGGCGGTCCTGCCCGACCAAAGGCCGAGGGGGCGCGCCGACTGGAAGAAATTCATGCCGAAGACTCCGGCGATGAAGGAGACCGGCATGAAGACGGTCGTGATGATGGTGAGGGTCTTCATCACATCGTTCATGCGGTTGTTCACGACCGAGAGGTAGATGTCGAGCGCGCCGGTCACCAGGTCCCGCAGCGACTCCAGGATGTCCTGCAGGCGGACGTAGTGGTCGTACACGTCGCGGAAGTAGACCCGGGTCCGGCGGTCCACCACGGCGTACTCGTCGCGGGCCAGCTTGTTCAGGACCTCCCGCTGGGGGCTCATGATGCGCTGCAGGTGCAGGACGGCGTGCTTCAGTTGCAGAATCTGCTGCAGCGTCTCCGGGGAGGAGCCGGTGATCACCTGGTCTTCCATGGCGTCGATCAGTTCCACCATGTCGTCCACCACCGGCATATAGGCGCTGGCCAGTTCGTCGGCGAGCGCGTAGGCCAGGTAGTCGGCGCCGTGGCTCAGGTGGCGGTCATCGCGCCGGCATTCCTCGAGTACCTTCTCCACCGGCGGCAGCGGGACTTCCTGGTAGGTGACGAGGTAGTTCCGGCCCAGGAAAAGGTCGAGTTCGCGCGTCTGCACCCGGCCGCAGTTCTCCCGGTCGAAGTCGACGTCGTGGAGGACGAGGTAGAGGTAGCCGTCCCAGTCGTCGACTTTCGGCACGTGCGACTGGCGCAGGGCGTCCTCCACGGCCAGGTGGTGGAAGCCGAAGACCTCGTTCAGCAGGCGCTCGCACTTCTCCGGGGGCTCGCCGGCCAGATCGACCCAGAGCAGCCCGCCTTCCTGTTCCAGGAGCCCACGCAGCTCCTCCGGGCCGGCGTCAAACTGGAGCCCACCCTCCTTGGGCCGGTATACGGTGCGGATCATCCTTGCCACCACCCCCGTCTTCCGGGATAGGATTTCGCTGGCGGGCGCCGATTACCTGTGGGCGGCCCGCGGCTCTGCCCTGAGCTGCGGTCGGCAGGGAATCGGCCGGCCGGGGGAGAAGACCGCGGGAGTGAGCGTCACCCCGAGGAACAGGGAGGATGATCGGCGTGGCCGTGGTCGCCATCAAGAAGTGCCCGGTCTATGAGGTGGGCCGGGTCCAGGAGGCGCTCGAGGAGGCTGTCGCGCTCTGCGGCGGCTGGGAGCGGTACGTGCGCCCGGGGGACAAGGTGCTGCTCAAGGGCAATCTCATCGCTCCCCGGCGGCCCGACGAGGCGGCCACCACGCATCCCGAGGTGCTGCGGGCGCTGGTCCGGGCGCTGAAGGCCCGGGGCTGCGAGGTCTCCATCGGCGACTCGGCGGGCGGCGCCATTGCCGGGCTCGCCCCCACGGCGCGGGCTCTCGAGGTGGCCGGCTGGGCCCGGGTATGCGCCGAGGAGGGCGCCTCGCTGGTCAACTTCGACCGGGAGGGGACCGTTCCGGTCGCCAGCCGCACGGGCCGCCTGGTGAAGGAGTTCCACATCGCCCGGCCGGTGCGCGAGGCCGACGTGGTCATCAACGTGCCCAAGCTCAAGGTCCACTCCAACGGGGGTTACACCGGGGCCGTCAAGAACACCTTCGGCTGCATCCCGGGCCTGCGCAAGGCGGAGTATCACCGCCTGGCCCCCTCGCTGGGGGAGTTCGCCGAACTCATCGCCGACATCCACCTCGCCTGCCGGGTGACTTTAAGCGTGCTCGACGCGATCGAGGGCATGGAAGGCGCCGGCCCCACCAACGGGACGCCGAAGAAGGTCGGACTTCTCCTCGCTAGCCCCGATCCTCTCGCCCTCGACACGGTGGCCGCCACGATGATCGGGCTCGACCCCGCGGGGCTCGATATGCTCCAGGCCGCGGCCCGGCTGGGCGTGGGGCAGGGCGACCCGGGCCGGATCAGAGTGGTGGGCGACTTCGGGCAGCCGCCGAAGGTGGAGTTCGCCCTGCCGCCCTCGGTGGTGAAGGGGCGTCGCCGGCGCACGCCGCGCTGGCTCTTGCCCGCCCTGATCGCCTTCTTCAAGACGCGCCCCGAGATCGACCTGCAGCGGTGCAAGAGGTGCGGCATCTGCCGGGGGAGCTGCCCGGTGAAGGCCATCGACCAGGAGATGCGCATCGACCGCTCGGCCTGCATCGAGTGCCTGTGCTGCCAGGAACTCTGCCCCCAGGGCGCGGTCAGTCTGCGACGGGTGAATCCGGTGGCCCGCCGGCTCATTCCGCTCAGGTAGGCCTGTGGAACGCCGGAAGAGCGGTGCTCCCCGCTCCAGGGCGCGGTGCTCCTCCTGGCCGTCCTCGCCGGCCTCACCCTGAACGCCGTCGCGCCGGCGGGGCGCGGGCGCTCAGGTTCGCTGCGCCAGCAGGCCCCGGGAGAGCGCCAGCAGAGAGCCTGACGAGAAATCCCGCAGCACGAAGAGGCGCCCCCCGCCCCGCTCCGCCAGCTCGGCCAGGAAGCCTTCGTTGGCCCGCAGGCCGCAACAGACCAGCCGCACCCCCGCCCGGCGCAGCGCCTCGCCCGCCCGGTAACTGTCCTGTTCCGAACTGTGGCTCCACAGGGCCCGGGTCGGCTCCCCGTCGGTCAGCAGGATGACTTCGCCGTGGCGGCCGCTGGACCGCACGAGGTCGAGGCTGAGCATCAGCCCGGCGGCGAGGGGCGTGAGCCCCGAGGGGCGCAGCCGCGCCATGGCCTCGCGCAGGGCCCGGCGGGACCGGGTGAAGCCGGAGACGACCTGGGCCGTGCCGCCGGAGAAGGCCACCACGGCCACCCGGCCGCGGCTGTTGCGCAGGAGGAAATCGGCCATCTGCTGGAGCGCCCGGGCGCGCGAGCCGGCCATGCTGGCGCTGGTGTCGAGGAGCAGGCAGCGGTCGGGGTCGTCGCGCTCGGGCTGGATGGCGAAGCGCAGGTCTTCCTCGGCCAGGCGGAAACGGCCTTCCCCGGTGCGGGCGCCGCGACTGGCGGCCTCCACCACGGTGCGCGGGAGGTCCAGCTGGCCCAGGGTGCGCCTCCCGGCGCGGGCCGGGCGGACCACCCGCTGCCGTGGGCGGGTGAGGCTGGCCATCCGGCCGCGCCTCACGGCCGGGGGGGCATCTTGGCGCGCTCCCGCTCCCACGGCGGCGAGCAGGCGCTTCCACCACCGGTCTCCCGCCTTTGCCGGAGCCGGTTCCCCCTCCGGGGCGGCCGAGCCGCTCCCGCCCCTGCCGCGGGCGACCCGGGCGGCTCGCGGCGTCCCGGCCGGCCCCTGCTCGGGCGCGGGCCGGCGCGTCGTCGCATTCGCCTGGCCCTGCCCGTGCTGGCCGCGGGGCCGGCGCGCCACCAGGGTGGGGAGGGTCCACGCCGCTTCCTCCAGCGCCTCGCCGGCGAGGGGCCGGATCTCCCGGATTAGCCGGGGGGGAAACCCGGCCGAGCAGAGGTACTCTTCGAGCGCCTCCACGATGTAGGGCAGCGCCGGCCAGAGCGCCCGGAAGAGCGAGGCCCGGCAGTGCAGTCCATACCCTTCCGGCAGGCGGCCGACCACGATGGAGAGGTCGGGCAGCTCACGCTCCGGCAAGGTGGGATACCAACGGAGGACATCCGGCTGGGGCAGGCGGGTTCGGCCGGCGGCGGCGGCGTGCGCGGCGAGGCCGGCGCGCACCGCGGCTAGCGCGCCCTCGAGCGGCGGCACGCCAGGGTAGTGGAAGAGCCAGAGGCCGAGGGGGCACGGGCTTTGCAGCGGGGGGCCGGCGAAGACCACATCGAGATGGCGGGGATCGGCCACCACCGTGGCGTGTCCGACGAGGGCCGCCTCGCCCAGCCGCACCAGCCGGCCCGAGGCGATCACCTCGATGAAGCCCAGCCGGTCCCGGGGGGCTTCGTCCGGCCGGCGCGAACCGATCATTTGAGTTCGTTCTCGGGCCGCCAGGCCTCGAACGGGTCGAGGTCGCGCAGGAGCCTGGCCCGGCGCAGGCCGAAGACCCCGCCGCCGGCCCGGCCCGCGCCGCGCCCGCCCTTGTTCTGGCCGCCCCGCGCGCCAGAGCCCCCCTTCGGCAGGCTGGCGCCGCCGGCGAGGTGGTCGAGGATCGCCGCCAACGTTTCGGCGTCGAGGCGGTGGGCGAGCACCAGGGGGGCCACGGTCGCCAGATCGCTGCGCTCCACCGTGGCGCCGCCGCGCAGGGCGCAGTTGAAGACGGAAGCCAAGGCCAGGCCCTCGGCGGCCCGGAGGCTTTCGATCCCATACTGCAGGTAGACGCTCGCGATCAACTGGCTGAGCGCCTCCGGCAGAACGACCTGCGGCACCCGGGCGGCCGCCTGCAGCAGGGCCTCCCGCGCCGCCGCCAGATGGCGCGACGCCTCGCCCGCCGCCAAGCCCGCCTCCCCGGAGGGTTCGGCCAGGCTGCGCACCTGTTCGGCGATGATCTCCTGCACGACCCCGGCTTCCTGGGGGCGTTCGACCGTCACCACCAGATCGAACCGGTCGGAGAGCTGGCGGCGGATCTCGGCCAGCGGACCCGGGTCCTCGTCGGGGTTGGAGGCGGCCCACACCGTCGTGACGGTGGTCAGCGTCGCCACCGGCAGCCCCGACTCCTCGACCTGCAGTCGCCCGGGTTTGGTGCCCATCACGTCGAGCAGGATGTCGGTGAGTTCCGGCGCCGTGTCGGCCAGCCGGTTGATCTCGTCGATGAAGACAATCCCGCGGTGCGCCTGGGGGATGATGCCGGGCAAAAGCGCCGCCGCCGGGTCGACGACGCCCACCAGCCGGGAGAGATCGATGCTGCCCACGGCGGTGGCCACTTTGGTCGAGTGCGAGAGTTCGAGGAATGGTCCGGGGACCGTCTCGGCGCGCCGCAGGGCTGCCTCGTCCGCCTCCCGGTGTTCGGGGCAGTGGGGAGCCCGCGGGTCGCAGTTGTAGAGGCACCCTTCGATCCGGACGATCGGCGGGAGCAGGGTGGCGGCCGCCCGCAGGAGGGTGGTCTTGCCGGTCCCGCGCACCCCCTGGGCGTGCAGGTGAAGGGGACATTCCCGGATGGCGCCGATGAGCGAGAGTTGAGCCGCCCGGAACAGCGCGGCGTTCCCCGCATGCTGCCGAAGCTCGGCGTAGGTCTTCACCGCCGCGGTCAGCTATGGTAGAGCGCGCTGAACAGCACCCAGGCCAGGAAGACCATGACCAGGAAGACGATTCCGAACGCAACGAGGACTTGAGTCATCCGTCCATTCCTCCCGTGACCAGAGTAGGATCTACGCTTACCCTCCCCGTCCGCCCGGCTCGGTACGCAGGAAAGCGCAGCTAGAAGGGGAACAAATCGGCCGGGACGCTGGCGGGGGCCAGGGAAGGGAGGAAGGGCGCCGCTTGGGGCGAATCACCTCAGGGTAAGAAAGGCCTGGAGGGATGGACATGATCAGGGTCGTCACCGACACCACCTCCTCGTTCACCCTGGAAGACTACGCGCGCTACGGGATCACCGGTGTGCCGCTGTATGTCAGAGAGGGTGACCAGGCGGTGCGGGAGCTTTTCGACCTTTCGTACGACGATTTCTACCGCCGGCAGCGGGGAGGCAGCCGCTTCGCGACCGCCCAGCCGGAGCCGGCCGCCTTCATGGAAGTCTTCCGCGGCGCGCTCAAGGCGGGGGACGAGGTCGTGTGCGTCTTGCTCTCCAGCCGGATCTCCGGAACAGTGAATTCCGCCCGGCTCGCGACGCAGTTGCTCGAGACCGACCGGGTGAGCGTCTGCGACTCCGCCATGAGCGGCTTCGGTCAGGGTATGCTGGCCCGCAAGGCGGTCGAACTGGCCGCCGCAGGGGCGAGCCGCGCCGAGATCGTGCAAGCGCTCGAGGACCAGAAGACGCGCACCCGGACCTACTTCATGGTCGAGTCGCTCAAGTACCTTTACGAGGGGGGGCGGCTCTCCGGCGCCGCGGCGCTGATCGGTTCGCTCATCCAGCTCAAGCCGATCATCTGGTTCGACGCCGAGGGGAGCATGGGCGCCCTGGAGAAGGTCCGGACGCTGAAGGCGGCCAAGGCGCGCCTTCTGGAACTCTGCAAGGAACGCGCCGAACTCGGAGTCGAACGGGCGGCTCTGCACTACGGGGACAACCTCGAGGAGGCCCGGGAGTTCGCCGCGGAGATGGAAGCCCTTCTGGGCGTGGAGGTGCCGCTGGTCCAGCTGTCGCCGGTTCTCGGCAGCCACACCGGCCCCGACATCCTCGGACCATGCATCGTCACCGCCCGCTGATCCCGGGCCAGGGGGTGACCGCCGCTCTGCTGCGGCGTCACGGCTTCAACGTCATCAGCGAGACGGCCTGGGTGGAACAGGGGCTCGCCCCCTGCAGCTGTCCGAAGGTCTGCGGCGAGAACTATGGCCACTGCGCAGCCTGCCGGGAGAACCACTCCCGCAAGCGTTACGCGGTCCACTGCGACCGGAAAGGCCCCGCATGAACGTCTGCCGACGGTTCGGGATCCCGGCCCGGCTGGTCTGCACCACCAAGGGGCGGTTCCCGGGCAAGATGGTGCACGGGGTGCAGGAAGGCGCAACCGTCTCGGGCCACCTCTGGCTGCGCGTCGCTCTGGGCGGGAAGAGAAGGACGTGGACACGACCAATCCCGCTAACGCGCCCGGCCGCTCACGCCTGAAGCTGTTCCCGCGTCAACTGACCTGAGAGCGGCGGCAGAGGGATGGGGCCGGGCAGCGGCGAGAGCGGTGCGCCGGCGCGGGAGAGCGGCTGGGCCGCCTGGCGGGGGAGCCCGAGCAGACCGTGGAGCTGCTCCCAGAGGTCGGCGAAGCCGGGCATCTCCGGGCTGCGCGGGCGGGGGAGCGAGTTGACGAGCAGGCGCTTGAGCCGTCCCGGGCCGGGCGTGAGCACCGCGATGCGGTCGGCCGTCAGCACCGCTTCCTCGATGTTGTGGGTGACGAAGACCACCGTCACCTTGGTCTCCTCCCAAATGCGCAACAGCTCCTGCTGCAACGTGGCCCTGGTGAGGGCGTCGAGGCTGCCGAAGGGTTCGTCCATCAGCAGCACCCGGGGTCTTACGCATAGGGCCCGGGCGATCGCCACGCGCTGCTTCATGCCGCCCGAGAGATGATGGGGGTAGAAGTCGCCGTAAGCCTCGAGCCCGACGAGGTCGAGGTAAGTCCCGGCCAACGCCCGGCTCGCCGCCTTCCCGGGGCAGACGCGGGTCAGGCGGAGGGCCTGCGCCAGGTTCTCCCGGACCGTCAGCCACGGGAAGAGCTGGTCGAAGCCCTGGAAGACCATCATCCGGTCGGCGCCCGGCCCGCTGATCGTTCGCCCGTCGAGGACGGCCTGCCCGCTGGTGGGGCGGTCGAACCCGGCCAGACACCGCAGCAGGGTCGACTTGCCGCACCCCGAAGGGCCGATGAGGGTCAGGAACTCCCCTTCTTCCACGGTGAAGTTCAGGTCTTCCAGCGCCGGCACCGCGCGCCCGCCGCCCGTGTAGACCTTGCTGAGCCCTGTTGCCGCCATGATCGCCATTGCGTCTCCCTCCCCTGGTACCGTTCGGCCGGACCCCGCCGGTCTCAACTGAGCGTCATCCCCCAGCGCCGGACGGTGCGCGACTCGGCCAACTCGAAGAGGAGTTCCTCGACCAACAGGCCGATCAGCACGATGACCGTCATTCCGGCGAAGACCGCGGCGATCTCCATGAAGTAACGCTGTTTGTAGATGTACCACCCCAGGCCGCCCTCGCCGCCCGCGGCCCCGAAGACCATCTCGGCGGCCACCGAGGCCTGCCAGGCGCGGGCCCAGGCAACCCGCAGCCCGGTGAGGATGTGCGGGAGCGAGCCGGGCAACAGCACCGTCCAGACCAGGCGCAAACCCGCCAGCCCGAGGTTGCGACCGGCTTCGATCTGGGCGAGCGGGACCGACCGCAGTCCGGTGTGGAGGTTGGTCACCAGGGGCCAGAAGGCGGAGAACCAGATCACCGCGATGATGGACTGCGGCCCCGTCCCAAGCCACAGGATCACCACGGGCAGGATGGCGATGCCGGGGAGCGGATGAAGGATGGCCATCAGGGTGGTGAGCCACTCGGCGAACGTCTTCCAGGTCATGGCGAGCGCCGTGGCCGCGAGCGCCGTCACGATCGCCAGACCCAGACCGACGCCGATCAGGTAGAGCGAGTAGGCGGCGCGGCGGGCCAGCTCACCGGTGCCGAAGCCGAGGAAGAACTCCCGAATGATCGCGGTGAAGGGAGGGAAGAGCAGCTCCGGAAGGTGACCAAGGCGGGCCGCCATCTCCCAAACCACTGCCAGGGCCACGAGGAAGATCGCCTGCCGCACTCCCCGCCCACGGAAGATCACTCCGAACGTGCGTCTTACCGACACTGCCTTCCCTCCCAGTCTCTCGACGTCACCTGTCAGATGGGTCTACCGGTACTGCAGCTTCTCGATGGCCGACTTGCCCCCCGCCCGTTCGCCGACGAAGGCCAGCAGGTTCTCCCAGCAGATGTCGGAGAGGCGCGCCGGGACTTTCTTGATGTAGCCCGCGTCTTTCATGAACTCGCTGAACCCCGCCAGACCATAGGGGGCGGTGGTGAAGTTCATCCCCGGCCAGGTCATGTACCGGAGGGTCTCCTTCACCGACAGCTTGAACTCGGGCGCCAGGAGTTCGGCGGTCTTCTCCGGGTACTCGTTGATGTAGGCGGTCGCTTCCTGCACCGCCATGCAGAAGGCGGCGTAGTCCACCGGCCGGCTGTCGTGGAACCGCTTGGTGGCGACGCCGACGTTGAAGCTGAACGGCTTGCCAAACGCTTTGACGTCGTCGGTGACCAGGTGGCATCCGGGCTGGCTGAGTTCTTCGAAGAGGTAGGGAGGCGTGGTGAAGTGGGCGTCGACTCCCCGCTTGGCCATCAGGGCGGCGGCGGCGTCGGGGTGGGCCATCGCGACCAGGTTCTTGTCGAGCGCCTTGGGATCGCCCAGCTCCTTCTCGGCGGCCATGGAGAGCAGGATGTGCTGCACGCTGCCGGGCGAGGGGACGGCGATCTTGTCGGTGGGCTTGAAGTCCTTGAGCGACTTGATGTCCGGCCGGTTGGTCACGAGACCCACCGGGACCACGATGAAACCGAGGCACGCCTTCCACGGCGTTCCCTTATCCCACCCGATGAGGAAGGGCGGGATTCCCATGAAGCCGACGTCGGCCTCGCCCGAGATCAGGGCCTCCCTGACCGCCGCGCCGGACCCGTATTCCCGCCAGACGGGCTTCAGGCCGTATTTCTCGAACGTGTTCAGCTTGTCGGCCACCATCAGAGGAGCGTAGACCAGGCCGAATTGACCGGCGATCTTGATCTCGTTGGCCGCCAGTCCCGGCCCTCCCGCCACGGAGAGCAACACGGCGACCACCAGCACCAGGACCAGACCATGCGCCTTACGCAGGCAGGGAAGAGCAGACCACCTCATTGAACTTCATTCCCCCTCAAGGCCGAATGCTTGGGCTTCAAGCCCGGAGTAGGATATTCGGCCGGGAGGAGGGAGGTGAGGACGGGATCTGGGGCGGCTCAGCGGGTGCCGAACCAGACGAGAATCACGCCGAGCAGGGCGAGACCGGCGC
>JBLNBQ010000062.1:0-5849 GCA_050260095.1 Chitinophagales bacterium | reverse complement strand
GGGCAACGCCACGGGGAAGGCGGCGGACATTACCACCGCCACCCCAGGCCACCCCACCTTGGACGAGGTGGCCGCCCAGGTTGGCAAAAACAAAGTTGCCATAAATATGACATGGGTACTCCTGACAGGGTTTCTGGTCTTCTTCATGCAGGCGGGATTTGCCCTTGTGGAGACGGGATTCACCCGGGCCAAGAACGCCGCCCATACCATGACCATGAACCTGATGGTCTTCCTGGTGGGGGCGCTCGGCTTCTGGTTCGTCGGCTTCCCGGTGATGTTCGGCAACTTCGGCGCCATCGGCACGCTGGGCGGTTCGTCCATCCTGTCGAAGGGCATCAGCCTCGGCGGGTGGAACATCCTGGGCAACTCCGGCTGGTTCCTGAGCGGGACGGCCTACGACGTCTCGGTGGTGGCGCTCTTCTTCTTCCAGATGGTCTTCATGGACACGGCGGTGACTGCGGATGGCCGTGGTCGCGGTCAACACCATGCTGACCGGAGCGGCGGGCGGGTTCGCCTCCATGATCTATCACTGGTTGCGGTACGGTAAGCCCGACCCCTCGATGGTGTGCAACGGCACCCTGGCGGGCCTGGTGGCCATCACCGCTCCCAGCGGGTTCGTCAGCCCAACCAGTTCGGTGCTCATCGGGCTCATCTCAGGTGTGCTGGTGGTCGAGTCGGTCTTCTTCATCGACCGGGTGCTAAAGATCGACGATCCGGTGGGCGCGGGCAGCGTGCACTTCGTGAACGGCGCCTGGGGTATCATCGCCCTCGGCCTCTTCGCCGATGGCACCTACGGCGACGGCCTCAACGGCGTGGCCGGCGCAGTGAAAGGCTCTTCTTCGGCGGCGGCACGAGCCAGCTCTACGCCCAGTTGATTGACGCCGGCGTGGCGGCCCTGTGGGGCTTTGGCCTGGCGTTCGTCTTCTACAAGGCTTACCATGCCATCTTCGGACTGCGCAGCAAGGCGGAGGACGAGGTGGCCGGCCTCGACCTTCCCGAGATGGGCGTCCCTGGTTACCCCGAGTTCCCCTTGGCCGGCAGGACATCACGGCGTTCCGGCCCACGGGCAGGCATATGCGGCCCTGGCCGGCGCTTCGGCCCCGTCGCAGGCGTTGTCCGCCAAGCCGGCGCACTGAGCCAGGAGGGGGAGTGGTGTTGTGAAGAAACTGGAGATGATCGTCCGTCCCAGCGTGGTCCAGCAGGTGATCGACGCCCTGGAGGCAGCCGGCGTGGGCGGGATGACCGTCACCCCGGTGGACGGGTGCGGCAACCAGAAGGGCCAGACCGGGCTCTACCGGGGCACGGAGTTCTCGGTCCGGCTGCGGGCGAAAGTCAAGGTCGAGGTGGTCGTCGAGGACGAAGCCGTGGACCGGGTGATCCAACGGGTCTGTGCGGCGTCCCGACCGGAGAGGTCGGTGACGGAAATATCTTTGTCTTGCCCGTCGAGAACGCCGTGCGGATTCGCACCGGGGAAGAGGGGGAAAGCGCTCTCTGAGGCGCTCTCCCGCATGCAGGCACTTTTCTTCGGATGGCGCAGCGATATGGGTTGACACGGGTAGGGGGGCATGGTATTATAGCTTGTGCCAGGGCGCTGGCGATGCGGCCCCGTAGCTCAGTCGGTTTAGAGCGCCTGCCTGTCACGCAGGAGGTCGACGGTTCGAGCCCGTTCGGGGTCGCCATCTTGCCAAGGTAGCTCAGTTGGTAGAGCAGGGGACTGAAAATCCCCGTGTCGACGGTTCGATTCCGCCCCTTGGCACCATTGCGAGCGGAAGTGGCTCAGCGGTAGAGCATCGCCTTGCCAAGGCGAGGGTCGCGGGTTCAAATCCCGTCTTCCGCTCCAATTCGTAAACCGGGAATCCGCCGGCACTCCCGGCGGATTCTTTGATGAATAGAATAACGGTGTGAGGCGGCATAGCCAAGTGGTAAGGCAGCAGTCTGCAAAACTGCTATTCCCCAGTTCGATTCTGGGTGCCGCCTCCATTTTCTTTTGTCTGCGAGGGTGGCGGAACTGGCAGACGCAGCCGACTTAAAATCGGCTGGGGCAACCCCCCGTGCGGGTTCGAGCCCCGCCCCTCGCACCAGAGCTTGTCAGGCCCGTACTCTGAGGATGAGTGCGGGCCTTTCTTGTTTCGGTGGTCTTCTGAGCAAGGCGCAGAAGGCGCGGGATGACAATTCACCCCGAAACTGCCTGGAGTGGTTGACAGTGCCCAGCTACGGGGGGTATAATCGTTTCAAGCTTTCCGGAAAGCGGCTCGTAGTCCAGGATACGGGTTCAACAACTGAATACCAGTACGGATCTCATCGAGAGTGGCTGAGGGACTGGCCCGATGAAGCCCGGCAACCGGCGGGAAACCGCGCGGTGCCAATTCCTGCGGGGTAACCCGGGAGATGAGGGAGCGCTTGAATCTTTAAGCCTCTCCGCTCCGGAGGGGCTTTTGGTTTGCCCCTGCCCGAGACCCGCGCGTCGGAAGGAGCAAAGAAGAAGTGAAGAATCTAGGTCAAAGAGTGGGCTCCCGTTATCTGGTTCTGGCCGTGCTGACGGCCCTCGCCGTGGTCCTCGTCGCGCCCGTGTCCGGCCTGGCGGCCGGAAAAGTCCTAAAGGTCGGCGCCACCCCGGTTCCGCACGCCGAGATCCTGCAGGTGGCCAAGGGGCTGCTTGAGAAGCAAGGGATCAAGCTCGAGATCGTGGAGTTCCAGGACTACGTCCAGCCCAACCTTTCCCTTGACGCCGGCGAGCTGGACGCGAACTTTTTCCAGCATATCCCGTACCTCGAGACGTTCAGCAAGGACCGCAACCTCAAACTCACCTACATCGCCAAAGTTCACATCGAGCCGATGGCGCTCTATTCGACGAAGGTCAAGTCGCTGAAAGACCTCAAGGCCGGCGCGGTGATCGGTATCCCCAACGACCCGACCAATGGCGGGCGGGCGCTACTTCTGCTCCAGAGCGCCAAGCTGATCACTCTGAAGAAGAGCGCCGGCATCAAGCCCACCCCGCTCGACATCGAGCAGAACCCCAGGAAGTTGCAGATCAAGGAGCTTGAGGCCGCTCAGCTGCCGCGAGTGCTGCCGGACGTCGACGCGGCCGTCATCAACGGCAACTACGCCATCCAGGCGGGCTTGGACGCCGAGAAGAACGGGCTGTTCGTGGAGAATGCCGAGTCGCCGTACGTCAACGTGTTGGCCGTGCGGGTGAAGGACAAGGACGACAAGAGTCTCAAGGCGCTGGCGGCGGCGCTGACCAGCAAGGAAGTGCGCGATTTCATCCGCCAGAAGTATCAGGGGGCCGTCGTGCCGGTGTTCTGAGGAGCCACGCAGGGAGGACGGGCGGGGCAGGTTCCCCGCCGTCCTCCCGCTTGTTCTTGAGACCGGTCAGGAGGCAGGCAGAGTGATCGAGCTGGTGAACGTTCGGAAGAGCTTCCGCCAAGGGAAGCAGGCCGTGGCTGCGCTGAACGGGGTGTCCCTGAAGGTCCGGCCGGGGGAGATATACGGCATCATCGGGCCCAGCGGGGCCGGGAAATCGACGCTGATCCGGTGCGTCAACCTGCTGGAGCGGCCCGATTCCGGCGAAGTCTGGGTCGACGGCCGTGAGCTGACCCGCCTCGGGGAGCGGCCGTTGCGGGCGCAGCGCCAGTCGATCGGCATGATCTTCCAGCATTTCAACCTGCTCTCCTCGCGAACCGTCGCCGCCAACGTGGCCTTTCCGCTCGAACTGGCGGGGGTGCCGCGGGCCAGCGCGGCGGCCCGGGTGAGAGAGCTGCTTGAACTGGTCGGTTTGGCCGACAAGGCCTCTTCCTATCCCAGCGAGCTCTCGGGCGGGCAAAAACAGCGCGTCGCGATCGCCCGCGCCCTGGCCAACCGGCCGAAGGTGCTGCTCTCCGACGAGGCGACCTCGGCCCTCGACCCCGAAACGACCAGGTCGATCCTGGCCCTGCTCCGCCAGATCAACGGGGAGTTCGGTCTGACCATCCTCCTCATCACGCATGAACTGGCCGTAATCAAGGAGGTTTGCGACCGGGTGGCGGTCATCGAGGGCGGGCGCCTCGTCGAGGAGGGTCCCGTGGTCGAGGTCTTCGCCCAGCCAAAAAGCGCCCTGACCGGGCGGTTCGTCCGCGGTCTGTTCGGGGCGGAAGTGCCCGGCGAGTTCTGGAGCGAGGCGGGCGGCGGGAACGGGGTGCTCGTGCGGCTTTCGTTCGTCGGCCAGAGTGCGGCGCAGCCGGTCATCTCCGCGATGGTGCGGCGGTTCGGGGTCGACGCGAACATCGTCGCCGGCCACCTGGACCACGTGGGCGGCGTCCCTTTCGGACAGCTGGTCGTGGCCTTGACCGGCGGGGATGGGCCGATCGAAGCCGGGCTGGCGTACCTGAGGCAGAGCGGCGTGGCGATCGAGGAGGTTGGGCGGCGTGCAGGTTGAAGCGCTTTCCCAGTTGCTGCTGCAAGGGCTGTGGGAGACGGTGCTCATGGTCACGGTCTCCACGGTCATCGCCCTGGCCGCGGGCATCCCGTTGGGGGTCCTGGTGCTGGTCACCGGCCCCGGCAACCTGTGGCCCCGCCGATGGCTGCACCAGGGCCTCTCGGCGCTCGTCAACGTCGGGCGCTCGCTGCCCTTCATCATCTTGATGGTTGCCATCATCCCCTTCACCCGGCTGGTCACAGGAACCTCCATCGGCACGGCGGCGGCCATCGTGCCGCTCTCCGTGGCGGCCGTGCCCTTCGTCGCCAGGGTGGTCGAGTCGGCGTTGGCCGAGGTGGATCGCGGGGTGGTCGAGGCTGCGCTGGCGATGGGGGCCTCGCCTTTCATGGTCATCCGGCGCGTGCTGCTGCCAGAAGCGCGGCCGGCTCTGGTGCTGGGCGCCACCATCACCGCCATCAGCCTGGTCGGTTACTCTGCCATGGCGGGCGCCATCGGTGGCGGGGGGCTGGGCGACCTAGCCATCCGTTACGGGTACCAGCGCTTCGAGACGGAAGTCATGGTGTTGACGGTGATCCTGCTGCTTGGCCTGGTGGGCCTGCTGCAGTGGACCGGCGACCGGCTGGCCCGGCGCTTCCGTCACTAGGCTCCCTGCTTTCGGAATCGCGGTAGCTACCAGTAAAGCCGGGCAGGAAAACCCCGGTTCGAACCAGAAGCAAGCCTTATCCGTCCATGAGGAGTTGCGCCTGGTGAATCTTCGTCGCTTAACCGACCTTGCACTCGACGCAGTACGTGAACTCGGCAACATCGGCTCCGGCCACGCTTCGGGGGCGCTCGCCGCGATGCTGGGGCGGAAGGTCGACATCACCGTCCCCAAGGTGACCCTGCAACGGCTGGCCAATCTGAATCTTTACGACGGCCCGGACAGCGAGGTGGTGGCCGTGCACCTGCGGGTGGTGGGCGACGTCGAAGGGTTGGTCACGCTCTGCACCCCTCGGCCGACCGCCGAAGGCCTGGTTCACCTCCTGACTGGTCAAGCTTTCCCGGTGACCGACCCCATGGCCGTGTCCGTCATGAACGAGGTCGCCAACATCATCGGCGGGGCCTTCCTCTCGGCGTTCTACGGGATGACCGGGCTCAACTCCCAGCTGACGCCGCCCGAGTACTTCTCGGGTCAGGTCGACGGCGCGTTCGCCGGCTTGCTTGCGGAACTCTCCCGCTGGGGCGATTCCGCCTTCGTCGTGGAGACCGCCTTCGTGCAGGAAGAGAACGCCCTGCCGTGCAACCTCATCTTCATTCCGAGCGCCGAAGGTCTGGTGCTGACCCTCCAGCGGCTGGGTCTCACCGACATCTTCGCCTGAGCCGGCCTGGCGCCCGCTCGGCTATCCTTACCATAAGGTTTGACTAATCACTCGGCGTAGAGTAGAATGAAGTGACG
>JBLNBQ010000061.1:0-77614 GCA_050260095.1 Chitinophagales bacterium | reverse complement strand
CGAGGCCGGCGGCGTCGTCGGAGGCCCGGTTGATCCGGAGACCGGACGACAGCTTTTCCATGGACTTGCTGAGCGAGAGAGCGGTGAGCTGCAGGTTGCGATGGGCGTTGACGGCTTCGATATTGTTGTTGATGCGCAGACCCATAGAGATTCCTCCTCCTTGACTGCTTCCCCCGGTATCCTTACCGGAGGTGGGTCGTCCTTGACCCGCGGCGGTACCCGGCCGTACCCATCCTAGGTACAAGTCCGCCCGTTCTGGATTTCGGCAGGTTCTGGGCAACACTTAAGGGGTGTATTCCAGTTTTCCGCCGTTCCTGTGAGTACGTTTCGCCGCCCGGCTATGGATTTCCTGCAAGAAAAGGGAGAGCCGACCAAGGCCGGCCGGCTCTCTCTGGTCCTTTGTTTGTCGAATAGCCTTTGCAGACTACTTGAGGAGCTGGAGGACCGTCTGCGGTGCCTGGTTCGCCTGCGCGAGCATGGCGGTACCGGCCTGCTGCAGGATCTGCACCTTCGTGAACGACATCATCTCCTGGGCCATGTCGACGTCACGGATGCGGGACTCGGACGAGAGCAGGTTCTCCGCCGCCACGCCAAGGTTGGCGATGGTGTGCTCGAGGCGGTTCTGCAGTGCGCCGAGCGAAGCCCGGATGTTGGAGACGGTGCCGATGGCGGCATCGATGCTGGCGATGGCCGCGCTGGCGTTGGCGTTGGAGTCCACCTGCAGGCTGTCGATGGTCAGGTCGGCCGCCGTGGCCGAGGCGATGGAGACCGTCAACACCTGCCCGCTGTTGGCGCCGATCTGGAGCTGCCTGTTCGTGAAGGAGCCGTCCAGCAGCTTCTGGGTGTTGAACTCGGTGGTCGACGAGATCCGGGTGACTTCCAGCACCAGTTGGTCCATCTCGCTGTCGATGGCCGTCCGGTCGCTGCCGGTCAGGGTGTCGCTGGCCGCCTGCACGGCCAGTTCCCGCAGCCGCTGCAGCAGGCTGTGGACCTCGTTGAGCGCACCCTCGGCCGTCTGAATCAGGGAGATGCCGTCCTGCGAGTTGCGCACCGCCTGGTTGATGCCGTTCACCTGACCCCGCAACTTCTCGGAGATGGCGAGCCCCGCCGCGTCGTCGGCGGCCCGGTTGATCCGGAGGCCCGACGATAGTTTCTCCATAGACTTGCTCATTGACTGAGCGGTCACGGACAGGTTCCGGTGGGCGTTGACCGCCTCGATGTTGTTGTTGATCCTCAGACTCATCTGGTGATTTCCTCCTCCGTGACGTGTACTCCCGGGCTCCCTCCCGGGAAAGGGGGGGAGCCGACCATCTACCCCCGACCGTTCCGGTCCGGCCCTGGCCCACGTCGCCGGCCGGACGGCGTGGCAGGACTTCCAGTTCGGTCTTGTCAGGTAAGATATCGGGCGATGGCGGTGGCGGGTTTAGCGCTTTTTTGGGCTGACGGTCGCTTTTCACCGCCAGGTTCTGGAAAGGGAGTTGCCTGTGAAATCGAAAAGCGGCCGCCCGAAAAGGGCCGCCGCCGGTATCCACCGTCGCTGGGAAGCAACCCGGAGTTTCACTTGTTGGGTCCCTTGAGCAGATCAGAGAGCACCTGGAGGTCTGGGGTCTGCTGGGCGGCGACTGCCCGGCGGTTCTCCTCCTGGATCTCCCGGTAGACCTCTTCCCGGTGAACAGGAATGTCCCGCGGTGCGGTGATCCCCAGCTTGACCTGGTCGTGCCGCACCTCGACCACCGTGATCCGGATATCGTCGCCGATGATGATGCTCTCGTCGATCTTGCGGGTCAGGACAAGCATGCTGTCGCCCTCCCTGGCCAACGTCCCTCCATGAGAAGCCGGGCGAGCTACCGGGCGACTGCCACGCCCGGTACACTGCGCCGGTTGGGAGGTGCGCAGCCTTTCGTGCCGGTCTTCCGGTCCCCTTCGGCTTTCGCCCTTGTCGCCCTCAGCGCTTCAAGGATGGGCTGCCTGGTGCGGTACCGACCGTCGGGCAGAACCACCTGGCGCCCAACCCGCAGGTCTGCGTTGAGAACCAGCGGCCCCTGCAGATTCGCGGTCATGGCGGAGGGATCCTCGGGGATGACCACCAGAACATACACGGCAGCCTCCCCCACATCCTTCAATCCTAGTTTTACCACATCGTCGCGGCCCAATTCAATCACATACTCGGGCGCGAACTCCGCCGGGTTGATGATCACGAACGCCACATCGGCGTCGTCGAGACACTGCAGCCACTTGAAGGGTGTGCCCGGGTCGTGCTCCAGGATCACGTACCGGTGGAACTGTTCAAACCCGAGCAGCCCGTCGGGAAACGAGAGCACCTTGTCGTCCGGAACCTCCAGGATCCCGAAGCGCGTGGACTTGACCTGCATGGCAAACACCCTTTCACTGCTTGTCATAGGTAAAGGTCGACCGCGGGGCGGAACTCGATCCTGACCACGCCCATAACCCACGTCACGCTGGGCGGAGTCGCGGCCTGAACCTGCAACTCCCCTGCGGCGTCCGCGAAGCCCTGCGCGGCGAGGGCGGGGATCGCCCGCCCCTTGTTCTCGATGCGCTTCAACGTGTCGCCCTCGGCGACAATCCGCTGGATGGCCTCGCCGACCTTCGCCCGGGCTTCATCGCTGATCACGATGGTCAGTTCGGCCGGCTTGAACTGGTGCAGGTTCTCCCGGCGCATCGCCGAACCGTCGATCCTGACCTCCGGGGGAGTGCGGACGATGTCGAGGGTGCCGATCTGCATCACGGCTCACCCCTACCGGAGGAAGTCGAGGAGCGTGGGCTGGATGATCCGCCCGCCCGAATCCAGAGCGGCCCGGTAGACGTTCTCCTGCATCTGGAGTTGCATGATCACTTCAGGAAGGTCGGCATCTTCGTTCTCCGACATAAGCTTGGTAAAATTGGTCTTCAACTCTTCCAGCCGGTTGTTGGTCAACTCGAGCTGGTTCGTCCGGGCCCCCAGCTCCGCTTGCCATTCGAGCAGGTTGTCGAGTGCGCCGTCGATCTCACCGATCGTTGTCGAGCTGATGGCCGCCTGGTTGCGGGAGCGCAGGTTGTCGCGCAGATCGATCAAGGCCTGGAAGGCCGGGTTGAAGACCGAGCTGCCCGGGGCGTTGATCGTCGTCGTGACCCCGCTCCCCACCTCGTAGGTGATGTTCCCGGTGTCGCCCCCGTAGGTGACGCTGCCCACCATCTGACCGGTGACCGGCTGGATCCAGCCTGCCGGAGCAGCCACCGTATTGGCGACGAAAGGCTGGGTCATGGTCTGGAAGCCGCCGAAGATGTACCGGCCCCCGTGGTCGGTGTTGCCGACCTGCACGAGGTGGTTGATAAGCTGGTCGACCTCGTCGGCCAGCGCAGCCAACGACTCATCCGGCAAGGTGTCGTTCGCGCCGGAAACCGCCAGTTCCTTGGCGCGCTGAAGCACGGAGGTGGCGTCCGACATGGCCGAATCGGCGGCCTCCATCCAGGCGGTCGCCGACGACACATTGCGGATGAACTGGTCGGTCTCGTTCAGGCTGGTGCGCAGTTGCAGGCTGCGCGTGACCCCAATGGGGTCGTCGCCCGGGCGGGAAATGCGCTTGCCGGTAGACAACTGTTCGTTGGAGCGGGCTAAAAGCGCAAGGTTGGCGTTGAGGTTCTGCAGGAAGCGTCCGACCATCATCTGGTTGGTGATCCGCATCTCGCGCCCCCCTTCCTTTCATTCACTCTGGTTATCGGCCAGCCCCCAGGCGATTGATAATGGTATCGATCACCTCGTCCATGACGCTGACAACCCGGGCGGCTGCGTTGTACCCGTGCTGGTACCGGACGAGGTTCACCATCTCCTCGTCCAGGGACACGCCGGAGACAGACTGTTGCTGCTGTTCCAAGTGTTGGACCAGGGCATCCTGGTTCGAAGCCTGCGTCTCGGCGTCTTTGCTCTCAACTCCCAAACGCCCGATGAGCGACTGGAAGAACGTGTCGATCGACATGCCGCCGGCCATCACAGCGGCTTTCTTGACGTTCGCCAGGGCGGTCGCGTTGCTGCCGTCTCCGGGGGCCGGCCCGCTGGCTCCCCCGCTCTGCGCAGCCGCGATCAACGACACATCGCTCGCGATCGCCGCGCTCAGCGCCATGTCCGCGGCGCCGGTTCCCGTGAAGAAGACGCCGCCGGCGTTCCCGTGCAGGTCGAACCCGGCTGCATGCTGGGCGTTGACCTGGCCGATGATCTCGTGGGCAAGGGCGTCGACCTGCGACTTGTAATCGGAAATGACGGTGTCCCGCATGTCCAAAAGACCGCGGAGTTCGCCGCCGCCCACCTGGACCTGGGTGCCCGTCCCCGCGAACTGAACGTCATAGTAGTTGGCGTTGGCCGCGTTGGGCACGGCCACCAGCTTCCGCTGGTCGATCCCGTCCACCAGCAGCGCGCCGGCCACGCTCACCGAGACGTCGCCGTACTTGCCCTCAACCACACTCACGTCGACGATCTTGGACAGGTTCTTGAGGAGCAGGTCCCGCTGGTCCTTGAGGTCATTGGGCATGAGTCCGGCGACGCTCGCCTTCATGATCTGGTCGTTGAGATTGGCGATCTGGCTGGTATACTGGTTGATCTCATCGACCTTGACGGAGACCGACTTGTTGACGGAGTCTTGCAACTGGGTGAGCTGCGCCACCGTGTGCCGGAAATCGTCCGCCAGGGCGGCGGCGCGCTGTTTGACCACTGACCGGGCGGAGGCCTGATCCGGGTTGGAGGCGAGGTCCTGGAGAGAGGTCCAGAACGCGTCGAGCGACGACCGCAAGCCGGAATCGGAGGGTTCGGTGAAGATCAACTCCACCTCGCTGAGCAGGTCGCGCCGGGTTTCCCACTGGCCCAGAGACTGCGACTCCGACCGGAGCTCGTCCTCGATGAACTCGCTCTTCAGCCGCTCGATCGAAGTCACCTCCACGCCGGTCCCGAGCATGCCGGGGAGGGTGGGCCGCGAGAAGCTGGGCGGCGCGAAGGGGGTCGTCTCGGTGATCCGGACGACCTGCCGGGAATACCCCTCCGTGTTGGCGTTGGCGATGTTGTGGCCGGTGACGTCGAGCGCTTGCTGTTGGGCGAAGAGCGACCGCCGGCCGATCTCCAGCCCGAAGAAGGTGCTGCGCATGCCTTTCCCTCCCTCAGGCCCGGGCGTCGAGCAGAGCCGACAGCCTCGGGTTCGCAGGCTGAGCGACCGCCGGGTTGCTGTACGTCGCCCTCGCGCCAGCGTTGGTCAGGAGGTCGAACGAAAAGCTGATGAGCGAGAGTTCCTGCTTCAAGAGGGCGGCGTTGAGCCGGTTCACCGTTTTGAGTTCGGTCAAGGTGGCGGTGATGGAGGCGGCGGCCCTGCTGAGCTGGGTTGAGAGGTCTCCGGGCAACCGGTCGCAGAGTGCGGACACGGTCAATTGCGGCAACTTGCCCTCGAACGCGCTGGCGATGCGGCGCATCAGGGAAACCCGCTCGCGTTCGAGCCCCACGACCTCCTCGACGAACCGGGCCTCGCGACCGGCCAGGGCCTGGATCTCTGTCACTGATCCCCTCGAAGAAAGGAGGTCCGCCTTGCGGCGGGCCATTTCAAGCAGGGCGGTATAACGGACGGCTTCCTCATCGAGCAGCCGCAGAAGAGCCTGAATCTCCTCGGTCATCGCGCCATCCCTCGCCAGGGCGCACGGCTCTAGAAGAGTTTCTCCACGCCACGCGCCAGCATTTTCTCGGCGATCTCCTCACCGCTGACGGTGTAGCGACCCGACTTGATGGCCTCCTTAAGCTCGGCCACCTTGCTCTCTCGCACATCGGGCGCCTTGGCCACCGCCTGGCGGATCGCCTGGAGTTCCTTGCTCTCTGGTGAGAGGGACACCGAATCTGACCCCAGGGAGGGACGAGTCTTCTTCACGTCCTCCGCCCGGCGGTTCAGGGTCTTCGTGCCGTAGACCCGAAGGGCGTCCTGCACCTGTTTGAGTGAATCCAGCAAGGATCTCACCTCTCTACTGGCGTTATCGGCAGCGGGTGCGGCAAGGTTTAGCGTGAATTTCGGCGTTCGATGATCTGGTCGACCACGTACATCTTGCGCTCCACGCCTTCCCGTTCGGCCGGTTCCGGCTCGGGCGGCGGCGGGGCCAGGGCGCCTTTGATCTCCTTATCCATCGCGGCCGCGCAGGCCAGGCAGTACTTCCCGCTCGTGATCGGAGCCCCGCAGCGCAGGCAGGAGACGGCGAGCGAAGGCGACACGACATCGAACCGCCCCTGGCGCACGAACTCCTCCACCAAGCTCTCCTCCATCTTCAAGGCCTCGGAGATCTCGAAGACGTTCGCCCCGGGGTGGGACTTGACGTATACCCGCACCTGCTCGAAGAGCTTGTCCATCTCCTCTTGACAGGCGGGGCAGATCCGTTTCGAGATGCACATGAACATCTTGCCGCAGCGGACGCAGTTGCGCAGTTGCACTTCGAGTGCCTCCCAAACAAGCGTGGACTTACGGCGAATCCCCCAGGCCGTGCGCCAGGGTGGTCGCCAAGGTCAACACCGAAACCCGCGAGGCCCCCGCCTTCAGCATCGCCTGGCTGCAGGCCTCCGCGGTCGCCCCGGTGGTGAGCACATCGTCGACCAGCAGGACCCTGGCGCCGGCCAGCGCTCCGGGGCGGGCCACCCGGAAGGCCCCGGCCGCGCCGCGCTCCCGGTCATGCCGGCTGCGGCGGGACTGCGCCGGGCCACCTCGCTCCCGCACGAGGGCATCCATCACGGCGGGAAGCCGCAACGCCCGACCGGCCACCCGGGCCAGTTCTTCGGCCTGGTTGAAGCCCCGCTCTGCCCGTCGCTCGGCCGAGAGCGGCACCGGAATCAGAAGCTCGGCCGCCCGGAGTTCGGGCCAGGCCCGGAAGGTCTCGGCCAGGAGCAGCCCGAGTGGCTCCCTGAGCGCCAGTTCCCGCCGGAACTTGAAGCGGTGAACGAGCCGCTTGAGTTCGCCCTCATACGGGCCCGCCGCCCGGGCCTCCACGAAGGTCCGCGGGCGGCCGGCGCACTGCCGGCACTCGTCCTCTCCGCCCGCCGGACGGCCGCACCGCCGGCAGACCGGCGGGCGAAGCACGACCAGCCGCTCCCGGCACCTGCGGCACAGGCGTCCCGGCTCCGTGCGGGGAGCCGGTTGCCAGCAGCCCGGGCAGAGCGGCGGCGCCGGCCACAACAGGTCGAGCAAGTTCCCGCCGAGCCCGTTCACCGGCGGGCCGCCTCGTTCATCGCCGTGATCCAGTGTCGGGCCGCCAGCATCTCGCCGCTCACCCGGGCGCCGATGAACCAGACCCTCCCGAACGGATCGCCTGCGGTTCTCCCGGCGCGCCCCGCCATCTGAACCAGGCCAACCCGGTCGAAGAGCGGATGGTCCGCATGCAAGACGATCACGTCGACGCCGGGGAACGTCACGCCTCGCTCCAGGACCGAGGTCGACACCAGCGCCCGGCACTCGCCTCGCCGAAAGCCACCTATCAGTTCTTTCCGGTCAGGGTGGCCCGAATGGACCCACCACACCGGCTGAGGTCTCCCCAAAGCCGCCAGGGAGGCTTCCAACTCCCGGCGCGCCGCGGCGCACAACTCGACCGTGGGCGCGAACAGAAGGACGCTCCGCCGCTCATCGTCTTGGTTCGTCATTATTTCGGCAGCGAGGCGGGTTTCTCCTTGTCGCCCGAGGCGCCCCTCACTTCTCCCTTCCATCGTGAGCATCTCCGGCACCGGAACCGGCTGGCCGTGGTGGCGCACGGGCAACAGCACCTGGGCCATCTCCCCGCGCTCGACGGCTGACAACATCTGGCAATCGGGCGTGGCCGTGAGGTAGACCCGGCGACAGCCTGGCCGGCCGGCCCTGCGCACGGCCTGCTCGAGCAGGAGATTTCCCCGGTAGGGGAACGCATCGGGCTCGTCGAGGATGATCAGGTCGAAGGCGGCTTCCCACCTGAGCGCCTGATGCGTGGTGAGGAGCGTCAGCGCCCCGGCCGGAAGATCGGGTGCCACCTGCTGGATGACCTCCCGGCGGGGGGAGATGTACAGCACCCGCCAGCCGCTGGCGATGGCCAGCTCCACCAGGGGCCGCACGGCGAGGGTCTTCCCCGCACCGCACACCGCCCAGAGCAACAGTTCCGGAGGGGATTCCGCCGCGCGGAACCACGAGGTCAGCGCCGCGGCGGCCCGGCGCTGGGCCGCGGTGAGAGCCGCCGGAAGGGGCGGGTCGCGGTCCACCACGCTGGGCAGACGATGGCCGGCGGGGGATCCGGGACGGGCGTAGAGGCGCCGGCAGCCGCGCGCCTCCCCCAGCACGCTGCAGTCGCAGCAGAGAGGGCACGCCGGGTCGCCGCAGGTGGCACAGGGAGCCGGCTGGATGCGCTGGCTGCCGCACCGGCCGCACCGCCACCCGGCCCCGTCCCAGACGACCGCGGGCTGCGCGGTCACCTCCCCCGTCAGGCGAAGGTACTCCAAGCTGCGAAGGATCTGCTCGGGAAAGAGCTGTACCCCGGCGGGCAGGAAGCGAGCCACTTCTGCGGCCAAGAGCCGCCTCCCGTCGAGGGCCGCCCGCACCGCCGACACCTCCTGGGCCGGGGGGAACCCCTCCCCCCTCTCCCGCCGGAGGTCGCGGGCGGCGGCGGCGAAGCGGCCCGGCAGCCCGCGCCGCTTCAGCTCCCGCCGCAGGGCCGCGCCGAGTCGCTCTGTTCGCCTTTCCCCCTGGTCAAGGGCGGCCCGGGCGATGGCCCCCAGCGCCTCCGCCAGCGCCGCCGGCAACGGGTACGCCAGCGGCTTGGCCCACGCGTGACCCCTTTCCCGCGCCCAACTCAGCAGGAGCCCCTCCTCGGCCGTCACCCTCACTTCCGCAACGCGATTCTCCGCCGTCCCAAGCCCCCAGACCGTCTCCAACTGGTCGTACACCGGCACCCGCTACCCCCCCCCGCATGACAAAAGGCCCACCGGGGATGCCGGCAGGCCTCGCGCAGGAGACGAAAGAGACATTCGCTTGCGGGGTGCGGGATTCCTCCCGAAAGGCGCGCCCGCGCTCAATCCGGCGCGCAAGCCCTGAGCACCAGCACGTCGCCGAGCTTGGTGCCGGTGCGGCCCAGCGTGCCCGCGGGAAGCTCGACGGCCTGCCGGGCCCGGGGAAAGAGCGGGCTCACGGCCCCCGGCGGAAGCTGGTAGGAGAGCCCGACCACTTTCCCGTCCCGGTCCAGGAAGACCACATCGATGGCGAAGCGCATGAAGAACATGTGCACGCTGTTGCACGGGCGGAGGATGAGGCCGTCCCCCTCCTCGAGCCGCTCCCGTCCGAGCAGCCCGCGCAGCCGGGCGAAGAAACTCCCTGCCAGGGCTGCCCGGTCGGCCAGGCAGGCCCCCGTGGTCGCGTTGGTGACGCTGAACCGTTTCATGACCATTACCTCTACTTGCCCATCTGGCTGAACGTGTTGATCACCTGGATGGCGGCGGGGCCGAGCAGGATGACGAAGATCGTCGGGAAGATGAAGATCATGAGCGGGAAGAGCATCTTGATCGGGGCTTTCATGGCTGCCTCCTCCGAACGCTGCTTCCGCTTGTATCGCATCTGCTCCGACTGGATGCGCAAGACGTTGCTGATGCTTACGCCCAGGGTGTCCGCCTGGATCAGCGCCGAGATGAAGGTGTTCAGGTCGGCCACGTCGGTTCGGTTCGAGACCTCCCGGAGCGCGTCCCGCCGGGGCATGCCCATGCGGATGTCCTGGAGCATCCGGGTGAACTCCTCGGCCAGCGGCCCCTTCAGTTTCTCCACCACCTTGGCGATGGCGGAGTCGAAGGCCAGCCCTGCCTCCACGCTGACGGTCAGCAGGTCGAGGACATCGGGGAGCGCCTTCTGGATCTGTTTCTGCCGGTTCTGCAGGGCCGACTTGATCAGGAGGTCGGGCAGGATGTTGCCGAAGCCGAACCCCACCGCCGCCAGCAAGGCTGCCGTGGTGGGGTTGGCCCGCACCAGGAGCAGGAAGAGGCCGAGCGGCAGCGCGAGCGAGAGAAGGCCCTTCAAGGCCAGAAAGTCCTGGACCTGCATCCCGCCGGGGTTCCCGGCGGCGGCCAGACGCTTGCGGATGTCTTCCCGCATCCCCTTGGGGGTGAACCGGCCCACCAGGCGAGCCAGTTCCGCCACCACCGGCCGGGTCAGCCGGGTGACCAGAGGGACGCGGAGTTCCTTGTCCCGCTCGCTGTAGGCGGGACCTTCGAGCGAGTCGAGTTGCGCCAGACGGCGGGCGATCCGCTGGCGATCGTCCTCCACCCCGCCCAAGGCCACGAAGAGCACGAGGCTGACCGTCACGAACGCCATCGCTGCGATAGCTAGGGGCAACATGGCTTACACCTCGATATCGGTGACCTTCCGGATGACCAGTGCCCCGATCACCTCGGAGATGAGTGCGAAGACCAGCATGCTCTGGCCCAGGGGGTGAGTGAAAAGCTGGTTCACGTATTGGGGGTTGATCGCCCAGATCATCCCGCCCAGGGCAAAGGGCAGAAGGGAGACGACCATGCCGGAGAACCGTCCCTGCGCCGTCAACGTCTTGATCTCGCCCTTGATGCGGATGCGCTCCCGGATGGTGTGCGCGATCGTGTCCAGGATCTCGGAGAGGTTGCCGCCGACCTGGCGCTGGATCAGCACGCAGGTGATGACCAGGTCGAGGTCGTCGTTCCCCGACCTTTGCGCCAGCGCTTCGAGTGCGGTCTCCGTCGAGACGCCTAAGGAGACCTCCCGGATCAGGCGGCCGAACTCCACGGAGATGGGCGGCGGCATCTCCTTCGACACCATTTCGACCGCCTGGAGGAAGGAGTACCCGGCCTTGAGCGAGTTCGAGATGACGGTGAGCGACTCGGCCACCTGCCCCCCGAGCGCCTTCTGGCGGGACGCCTGCCGCCGCTTCAGGTACGTGCGGGGCAAGAGGCAGCCCACTCCCAGCCCAGCCAAGGCCGCGAGCAGGTTTCCCTTGGTGATGATGATTCCGGCCAGAGCCAACGCCCCGGCGACCAGGAACTGGATGACCATGAACTCGGAGCCCTTGAGCAGGATGTCGGCCCGCTCCAACTCGGTCTGAAGGCGTTTGGCCGGCGCCTTGGCGTCGAACGCCCGGCTGACGACCCTCAGGAGTTGCCGCAGGGGCGTCTTGTCCACCTTCCCCCGCCGCCGGGCCTCATCCATGAGCGCCGCTTCGGCCGGGCTCACGGGCGCCTCCTCGACGAAACGGCGCAGCCGTTCCCGCATCCGCTTGTGGTCGGCCGCCGGCGCGGAGAAAAGGAGCAGCATGAAGGCGGTCGCGGCGATGAAGGCGAAGACGGCGATCAGCCAAACCACGCGGCTTTCCTCCTTTCCGGTCAGTCCGCCACGAAGAGGTCGGGCGGCACCTGGATGCCAGCGTTGTAGAACTTGTCGATGAACTTGGGGCGGATGCCGGTCGGCTTATGGCGTCCCACGATCTTGCCGGTGGTCTCGTCGACCCCGCGCTGTTCGAAGACGAAGATGTCCTGAAGGGTGATGATCTCGCCCTCCATGCCCTGCACCTCGGTGATGTGGGTGATTTTGCGGCTGCCGTCCCTAAGGCGCGACTGCTGCACGATGAGGTCCACCGCAGAGGCGATCTGCTCCCGGATGGCCTTGACCGGCAACTCCATGCCCGCCATCAGCACCATCGTCTCCAGGCGGGCCAGCATGTCGCGAGGGCTGTTGGCGTGGCCGGTGGTGAGCGACCCGTCGTGGCCGGTGTTCATCGCCTGCAGCATGTCGAGCGCCTCGCCGCCGCGCACCTCGCCGACCACGATGCGGTCGGGGCGCATCCGGAGGCAGTTCCGCACCAGGTCGCGGATGTGCACCGCCCCCTTCCCCTCGATGTTGGGCGGGCGCGACTCCAGCGAGACGACGTGGTCCTGCCGGAGCTGCAGCTCCGCCGCGTCCTCCACGGTGACGATCCGCTCGTCCTCGGGAATGAAGGAGGAGAGCACGTTCAGGGTGGTCGTCTTGCCTGACCCGGTCCCGCCCGAGACGACGATGTTGAGCCGCGACTTGACGCACGCCTCCAAGAACCAGGCCATCTGTTCGCTCAGGGACCCGAAGCGGATCAGGTCTTTGATCTGCAGCGGGTCTTTCGAGAACTTGCGGATCGTGATGCAGGGCCCCACCAGGGAGAGCGGCGGGATGATGGCGTTCACGCGCGAGCCGTCGGGCAGGCGGGCGTCGACCATCGGCGACGACTCGTCGATCCGGCGCCCCAGAGGAGCCACGATCTTTTCGATGACGTGCATCACATGGTTGTTGTCCCGGAAGACTACGTCGGTTAAGACCAGCTTCCCTTTCCGTTCGATGTACACCTGGCGCGGGCCGTTGACCATGACCTCGGAGATGTTGGGGTCGTTCAGCAGGCCGTTGATCGGCCCGAACCCCAGCACCTCGTCGATGATCTCCGTCACCAGCGCCTGCCGGTCGGTGCGCGTCATGTTGGGCGCCTCGGCGTCCAACACTTCAGCGATGACCGCCTCGATCGCCGCCCGCACCTCATCCGACTGATCCCCGCCGTCGAGCCGCTCGATCAGCTTAGGGTCCAGCTCCGCGACGAGTTTCTCGTGGACCAGGTTCTTCAGGCGTTTGTGGGGATCCTGGACCACCGGCTGCGCCGCGGCGGAACCCTTGCCCGGCCGCTCCGGTCGATCCGCGCCCTCCGCCTGCCCTTGCTGCTTCTCTCTTTCCATGCGGGCCAGAAGCGACATGTGTCAGCCCTCCCTCCCCAGCTCTTGCCTGCGAAGCCGCCCCGGATCTAGCCCCGCCCGAGGAGCCCTCCCAGCGAAAACCTGGGCTTGGCCGCCTCCGCCTCTCCGGTGGCCGCCGCCTCCTGCGCGCCCTTGCCGGCCAGGTTCAAGGCGAGGTCTCTCACCGCCTGCGAAACCTTGGCCCCCGGTTCGGAGACGTAGAACGGGATCCCCTTGTTGACGGACAGGACCACGACCCGCCCGTCGGAGGGGATGCGCGCCGAGACCGGGAACCTAAGACTCTTCTCCAGGTCTTCCCGGGGGATCCCGATGTCGTCGGCGTAGCGGTTGATCACCAGCCGGATCTTCTCCGGAGGATACTTGAGGGACAGCATGACATCGAGGGCGAGCTTGGCGTTCTTGACCGCCGGCAGCTCCAGAGTAGCCAGGAGCAGGATCACATCGGCCGTGTCCAGGGCGACCAGGCTCGTCTCGCTGAAGGACTGCGGGGTGTCCACGATGATGAAGTCGGCCATCTTCCGCAGGGTGCCGAGAATCCTCTCGACGTGGCCGGCGTTCACCGTCTCGGCCTGCTCCGGCCGGAGCGGGCAAGGCAGGATCCGGACCCCGCTGGCGTGGTCGACCAGGTAGGAGGAGACCAGTTCGGCGTCGATCTCCTTCTCCCGGACCAGCTCGGCGATGGTGCGGCCCGGGTTGACATCCATGAGGACGGCCACCGTGCCGAACTGAAGGTCGAGATCGACCAACGCCACCCGGGCCTTGGCCTCCTTGGCCAGGGCCACCGCCAGGTTGGCGGCCAGGGTGGTCTTGCCCACCCCGCCCTTGGCGCTGAAGACCGTGATCACTTTCCCCTCCGGCGCGACGGCTCCCTGCTCCACCTGCCGCCGCTGGCGGCGCTTCCCTTCCAGCTCGGCGACGCGCTTGATGGTGTTGGCCAGATCGTCGCCGGCGAAGGGTTTGGTCAGGTACTCCCGGGCGCCGGCCATCATCGCCTTCCGCAGGTACTCCTGTTCGCCCTGCACCGAGATCATGACGATGCTGCTCTCCGGGCAGTCGAGGGAGAGGCGCTCGGTCGCCGTGATGCCGTCCATCACCGGCATGTTGATATCCATGAGGATGACGTCGGGATGCAGGTCCTTGGCCTTGTCCAAGGCCGCCAGCCCGTTCTCGGCCTCGCCAACCACCTCGATCTCGTCATCGAAACGCAGGAGTTTGCGGATGTTCTCCCGGGCCTCCGCCGAGTCGTCCACCACCAGAACGGTGAGCTTCCGCCTCTGTTCTGCCATCTTCTCCACCCCGCCTCACGCTAATTGCTGGAGCGCTCTCCGGCGGCCGGCGCCGGGACGGGGGCTTTGGCCGCGGGCGGCTCCACCCCCGGGGTCTCCGGGTGAAGCGCCGGTGAGGTAATGTCGCCCGGCTTGGGGCTGCCGCCGTCCTTGATCAGCCTGGGCGTGACGAAGATGACCAATTGGGTCCGCCCGCTCTGGAAGCCCTTGCTCGAAAAGAGCCGGCCGATGATGGGCAGCTTGGAGAGCAGGGGGACGCCTTCGAGGTTGCGGGCGTCTTCCTGGTTCATGAGACCGCCGATAACTAGGGTTGCGTTGTCTCTGAGGTCCACGTCTGTCTCGGCCCTCCGGACTTTCAAGGCCGGCATCAAGACGTTGTTGACCCGGGACCCGTTTGCCCAGTCGAGCGTCGAGACTTCCGGTTTGAGATGAACCGTGATCCGTCCGCTCGGTTGGACCTCCGGCGTCATCGACAACTTGACGCCGTACTCCTTCCAGTAGATGACGTAGCCGTCTTTGCTGTACACGACCACCGGAATCTCGCCACCGGCCATGAAATCCGCTTGCTTACCGCTGCGGGTGAGCAGAGAGGGGGCGGCCAGGAGCTTGGCGGTACCATCCTTGAGCAGGGCATCGATACGGCCGACAAGCGAGGTCGCCCGCTCGATGACGCCCGTGACCATGTTCTCGCCCAGCCACTGCTCCCCCGGGATGAACTGTTTCTGTTCGTTGGTGCCCTGGAAGTCGCCCCAGTCGATCCCCAGTTTGTTCAGGGCATCCTGATACACCTCGGCGACCTGGACCTGGAGCAGCACCTGCGGAGGCTCCACCGGCGCCAGGGTCAGATAGACGGCGACCTTGCTCACGAGACCGGTGGAGAGGGCGGTCGCGATGCCGGTGGCGCGTTCGACGTCCTTCTGTTCGGGGAGCGATCCCTCCAGCAGGAGGACATCGCCCAAGAGCCGGGCCTTCACGGTGGGCGCCCCGATGGCGGCCTCCACCTGGCCGGGCAGCGCCGCCAGGGCGTCGGCCTTCCTCTGGCGTTCCGCGGCGGCCGCCTGGGCCTCCGCCTCCTGCTTGGCCTTGAGTTCCGCCTCGCTCTTCGCCTTGGCTTCACTCTCGGCCAGCGCCTTCGCCTCCGACTCTGCCTTGGCCTTGGCCTCCGCCTCCGCCTTGGCCCGCGCCTCCGCCTCGGCTCTCGCCCGCGCCTCGGCTTCCGCTCTGACCTCGGCCGGGCTCGCCTCGGGCGGCTTCTCCGACTTAAGCACGTTCACGACCTTGTCGCTGTAGGCCCGGGCGATCTTCTCGGCCCTCGCCACCGCCGCGTAATCGGCGACCGTCCCCTCCAGCAGGATCGACCCCTTGATGAGCCGGACCTTGACGCCCGGATCGCCGATCACCTCGGCGATCTGCCGGGCGAGGGTCTCGTCTTCCTCCACCCGGATGACGAACGACCGCCGCCCGGTCTTCTCCCACAGGTGCAGGCTGGTGGCACCCGGCTGTTTCCCGTTGATGAGGATCTCGCTTGCGGAGGCGACCACCACGTCGGCCACGTTGGGATCGGCGATCGCCACCCGGTCGAGGTCTTTCACGCCTATGATTCGGGATTCGCCGACCGCCACGACCAGCGTCGGTTCGTCCCCGGCCGCGATGGGGACCGTGTTGCCGAAGAGCAGCACGAGGGTCAGGAGTAAGACGGTCTTCAGGAAACGGCGCCTGTTCTTCTGCACGCTCTTCAACCTCCTACTGGACCTCGACCGTGTCGCGGCGGGAGCCCCGGAAGACCTCGACCGTGTGGCGGGACAAGTCAACCCGGACGGCCGGCTTGGGCGGGGTCGGGGCGGGGGCGGGCTGGGCCGCCGGGGCGCTCCGGAGCGGCGCCCCGATCAAGTCTCCGGCGGTAGCCGGCTTCGGCTTGGCCAGGTCGGCCACTCCCCCCGCCGGGCGCAGGACGAGCCGCAGCTTGCCCCGCTCCTCCGCCAGCGTCAGCTTCTGCGCCTCTTCCAAGGTGACGGCGAGCGTGACGGTGGTCGAGACCTTCGCCTCGTCCTTCCCCTCGTCTTTCGTCTTCTGGGCGATGGCGAGCACCTGAACGGCCTGGAGCACCGTCGCGGTGGTGTCGGCGCCGAGGAGTTCCTTCTCGAAGGTCCCCAGGACATCCACCAGGTCGCCCGGCTTGATGAAGCCGGCCACCCCCACCACCTCGTTGACCGCCACCGTCACGGCCCGTTTGCCGGCGGGAATGGCGAAGGTGAGCCCCGGCTGGGTGCCTTTCGGCCAGAGCCGGTCCTTGAGCACCGGCTCCCCGGCCACCAGCGCGTCCCGGGTCACCGCCCCGACGACCTCGCTTTCGCTGCGCACGTAGTTCGGGAGGACCGCCGGTTCGGGCAGTCTCTTCACGTCCAGCATGGCGGGGAGGATGGAGGTGCGGGCCGGGATCGGCGTGCGCGCCACCACCACCGTCACCATCTTGAACGCCGGCTGGCTCGCCCGTTTGTTCACGGAGGCGGTGTAGAAAAAGACCATCACCGCCGTCAGAAGCCCGGAGCCAAGCGCCAGGAGCAGGAGCAGTCGTCGGTTGCGCATCCAAAGCCCTCCGTTTCTACCGCGACGACCAGGCGGGGCCGCCCTCTTTGGCGAACCCGGTGGTGAACGAGATTTCGCCGGTGCCGTCAGCGCCTATGCGATGCAGGTGCGTTCCGGTCACGTCTTCCGAGACGAACAGGATGTAGTTCCCATCGGGCGACCAGACCGGCTTGTGTTCGTTGGCCGGCGAGTTGGTCAACTGGCGGTGGCCGCGGGCGGTCACCACGCGGTGTCCTCCCGCGTCGGTGGAGACGGCGACGTCCATGAGCCAGAGATCCCAGTTGGGCGTATCGCCGCGCTCGGAGACGTACGCCACCCGCCAAGTGCCGTCGGGCGAGGGCACCGGCGACCAGGCCGGCTCATCTTCCCGCTCGCCGTCGGGGGTGAGGCAGGTGGCTGTCAGCCCGGCGGTTTCCCCGACCTTCCCGCCCTGGTCCTGCACGTCCACGCCGTAAATCAGCCGCTTCCCGGTCCGGTCCGACGAGAAGAGGAGCACCGTGCCGTCGGGCGACCACTCGGGCGCCGCCTCCCAGGACGTTCCATAGATTCCGCCCGGATCCTTGTTCACCTGCCGGGGGCTGCCGGTGGCCACCCCCCGCTCGTCCACGGGCACGATGAAGATGTCCCAGTCGCCCTCGACCTGGTTGCGGATGGAACTGAAGGCGATCCACCCGCCCAGCGGCGACCACTTCGGCTCCGCCTCCTGATAGACGCTCCCGGGGATGACCTGCGCCGGGCTGGGCGTGTCGAGCCGGGTCACGAACAACTGCGTGACCAAGGGGTTGCCGCGCCGGGAGGTGAAGACAAGCCGGACGCCATCGGGCGACCAGGCCGGTTCCTGGTCCTCTTTCTGGTCGGGCAGCAGCGGGGTGGCCGCCGCCAACGGCTGATCCGGCATCAGGTAGACCTTGTTCAGGTGCGTCTTGTCGCTGGTGAAGGCGATCCGCCCGTCGCCGCCCACCGCCGTCCCGGTGGTGAAGCTGAAGCTTCCCGGGTTCGCCAGCGCGTTGCCGGCGCGGTCCCGCGCGCCCGGGCCGACGGTCACGGTGTAGACGGTGTCGGCCGCCAGCGTCCGGCCGAGGGTGACCGTCAGGTGACTGTCGTCCTCCCAGCTGAAAAGCAGCGGGACGGCGGGCGAGAGGCTTAAGGCGGAGGTCACAGTGGTCTGGTTCATGGGTTCACTGAAAGTGATCACGATCTTGGTGTTGCGGTCCACGCCGGTGGTCCCCGCCTCGGGCATGGTCCCGGCAAGTGTGGGCGCCGTCGTGTCGGGCACCTGGCTCAAGGCGAAGTCGAGCCGCAAATAAGCCTGGGCCAGGTTGACGCCGCTCGTCTGGGTCTGATAGCCGGGGGCGCCGACGGTGATCGTGTGCGTGCCGTAGGCGAGGTAGTTGGTGAGGTAGGTCCCGCCCACCGCCTGGTACACCGTGCCGTCGACCTTGACGCTCGCCGCCAGGGCCGGCCCGTCGGGCGTGCTGACCGTCACCTTTCCGGTCAGCCGGCCGGTGGTTCCCGAACCGGCGGTGGGACCTCCGCCGCATCCAGCCATTGCCATACTGAGCGCCAGGAGAAGCAGAACGGCCGCCGGGCGGCCGCGAAGTGCCTTGGACCATTCCGTCATGCGCCTTCCTGGCATGTCCTTCGCCTCCCGCCGAGCCCCCGGTCACTCGACCAGATCGTAGGTGTAGAGCCCGTAATCGTAAGTGGTGTAGTCGCCGGTGCCCAGCTCGGCCTCTTCCGATGAGGTCACCAGTCTCATGAACCGCCCGCTCACGTAGCACTCCCGCCCGGAGCCGCCGACGCCCTCGAGCCAGAAGGCGGCGAACCCGACGACGGTGGCGGTGGAGCGCCCGCCCTTGGCGCCCCACTCCACGACCGGCACCTTGAGGATGCGGGGCGAGTCGGCCCGGTGGCTCTCGTAGGTGCCGAGGGGGTCAGCGTTCATGCGCTCGGCGATCCCGCTGTTAGTCGGCCCCGACTTGTTGCCCGGCTCGGTTTCGATCACGTCGCCGACCTTGAGTTCGCCGTCGTAGCCGTGAGCCAGGTTCTCCTCGTAGGTGCTGCCACCCCGCCCGCCGAGCGCCAAGGCGCCGAAGTTGCCCTTGTAGCTGCCGCCATAGCCCGGGGAGTTCTTGAGGTAGTAGGTGGCGCCGTAAACGAAGGCCTGCTTCTCGACGCCGAGCGGCACCGCGCCGTTCACGGAGCGAACCGCCCCCGCCTGCGCCGCCGTCCGGGCGCCGATGGGCACGCCCTTGAACCCCAGCACCCTGGCGAAGAAGAGCGGCGCGTCCACCTTGATCGTCACTTCCAGCCGCTTGTTGTCGGGTCCGACCACGGCCGTGACCTGCTCGGGCTGGTAGCCGTTGCGCGTCGCATAGTCCACGGCGGTGGCCACCGCCCCACCCGGATCGCCGGGCAGGAACTGCATGCCGGCCGCCGTCGCCGCCTCGGAAGCGTTCATCGCCCGGGCCCGCTGCCCGTAGAGCAGCCCCACGTCCACCACGAGCGCCATGAACCCGAGCAGGGCCACCATGGAGACGGCGAGCAGCACGAGCACCTGGCCCCGCTCATCTCCGAGCGGCCGGCGCCCGCCTGGGCTGCGCCGAACCGAGTCGCTACCCTTACCCACTCTGCTCACCTCTCCCTTCGCAACCTTGCCCGCGCTCTGCCCTCTACTCTGCCCGCATCGTGGTGCGGCCGACCAGGACGATCTCCTGGCGACCGATGGCCTGGGCGAGGAGGGGGATGGCGATGGGAATCCGGTACCGCAGTTCGACCGTGACCGGCGTCCCCCGGGGGCGCTCCCCTTCGGTGGGGCTGATGGTGGTGGTGACCTCGTCCTGAGGGATCGTCGGCGGCAGGGCGGAGGCCACGGCACTGCGCACGTCGGCGTCGGAATGCTGCAGGGCAGCCGCCCGGGCGCCTTCCCGGGAGGCATAAGTCAAAGAAAGGTAGGCGTGCATGATCTGGCCGAAAGCCAGGAGCCCCAGGACCAAGAGGAGCAACACGGTGATGACGAGCGACAGCTCGACGACGGCCTGCCCCCGCTGGCTCCGGCCGGGCCTCACCCGTTTCACCGCAACCACCCCGCCTGCCAGAGCCAGCCGGCCACCGTGCCCACGGTGATCGCCACCGCGTAGGGGATGCCCGGCCAGGGCCCGGCGTGGGGGGCGTTCTCGGGGCGCTTGGGGAGCGGCATGAAGGGGATGGCCGGCGAGACGAAGGCGGCGATGCCCCAGAGCACGGCGCGGAGCGTGGCGCCCAGTCGCCCCTCCCGCCAGAGGACGAACCCGCTCACCACGCCGCCGAAAAGCGCGGCGCCCAGGAAGGAGACGAAGGCGAACCGGGGGCCGCCGAAGGCTCCGACGACCGCCAGCAACTTGACGTCGCCCGCGCCCATCCCGCCGTAGGCGAACGGCAGGAAGAGGAGGGCAACCCCGGCGGCGGTTCCCGCCAGCCCGGTGAGCAGGCCCCGCACTCCCCCTTCCACCGCGAAGAATGCTAGTCCGGCCAGAATCCCCGGCAGGGTAAGGAGGTTCGGGATCCGCCGCGTCCGCACGTCACTGACCACTGCGTACAGGAGCACCCCCGCCAAGACGACGATCCGCACCGGAGTCACACCCATTCCTCCCTTCCCCTGGCGCCTGGCGGAGAGAGGGCCCTGCCGGATTGCTCAAGCAGGGCCCTCTTCATTGCTAGGCCGAGGCCGTCTTTCCGCAGGGCCCGGCGATCAGCTGCCGCTCGGCAGGCTGTCGGAGACGCCCTGGAAGGTGGACTTCAGCTTGTTGCCCATGGTGGTGAGGACGACGATCACGACGATGGCCACGAGGGCGATGATGAGACCGTACTCGACCATGCCCTGGCCTTCCTCTTCGCGGAGCAGCCGCTTCAACATCTGGATGCACTCCTTTTGGCCCGTCAGGGCGCTATTCACGCGTCCGTGCTTTGCTTCGGATCCGGGTCTCAGCTACCGCTGGGGAGCTGGTCCGACACCCCCTGGAACGTGGCCTTCAGCTTGTTGCCCATGGTGGTCAGGACCACGATGACGACGATGGCGACCAGAGCGATAATAAGACCGTACTCGACCATTCCCTGACCTTCCTCACCGTAGAGAAGCCGCTTCAGCATCTTTGGCACCTCCCCTCTCTTGCCTGCTGGCCCCCGTTCACTGCGTACCCCGGAGGCTCCTTTCGTCTTAAATGTACCATCGCTTTCCTGGACAAGCCATCCGCCCGTGGACTCAATTTCCCTGGGACTCTGGTCCTAGGTCAGTCAACCAGACGGTGCTTGAGGGCGAAGACCGCGGCCTTGGTCCGATCGTCGAGTTCCAGCTTGTGAAGGATGCTGCTGACGTGGTTCTTGACGGTCTTCTCGGAGATGACCAGCTCGTCAGCGATCTCCCGGTTGTTCGCCCCCCGGGCGATCAGCTTGAGGATTTCGATCTCACGCTCGGTCAGCTGGCTGCGGATGCGGGAGAGCGCTTCCCCGGCCGCTGCGACTTCACTCGTCGCCTTCTGATAGCCCTGGACGAGGTGGCCAACGAGTTCCGGCGGGAAGAAGGTGCCGCCGCGGTAGACGGTCCGGATGGCCTCGATGAGCTTCGCCGGTTCCGAATCCTTCAGCAGGTAGGCCTGTCCTCCCGAGCGGACCGCCGCCAGCAGGCAGTCTTGGTCGTTGTGAACGGTCAGGATGATGACCTTGACCCCCGGCAACTCCTCGTGCAGGGCGCGCGCCACGTCCAGCCCGCTCATCCCGGGCATGCTCACGTCGAGGGTCACCACGTCGGGCTTGAGTTGCCGGGCCCGTTCCAAGGTGGAGGGGCCATCGCCGCTCTCGCCGACCACTTCAAGGTCTTCCTCGAACTCGAGGATCTTGCGGAGTCCTTCCCGGATCAGCGCGTGGTCATCGGCCACGAGGATGCGCACCTTGTGCCCGGCCAACGCTCAACGCCCCCCTTCCACCGGGATCTGGGCCACCACGGTGGTCCCCTTGCCCGGCGCCGAGGTCACCGTCAGCTCACCATCGAAGAGCTGCACCCGCTCCCGCATGCCTAGCAGCCCGAAGTGCTCGTCCTTCTTGCCCTGGAGACGCTGGAGGTCGGCCGGGTCGAACCCCACGCCGTCGTCCTCGACCACGGCGCGGATCAGGCCCGGGAGGAACTCGACCTTGACCTCCACCTTGAGGGGCTTCGCATACTTGCGGGCGTTGGTGAGGGCCTCCTGGACGAGGCGGAACAGGGCGGCTTCGACGCCGGCGTCGAGGCGCCGCTCCTTGCCGTAGACGACGAAGCGGATCTGGAAAGGAACCTGTTTGGCGAGTTCCTCGCAGTAGCGGGTGAGGGTGGGCGCCAGCCCCAGGTCGTCGAGGGTCATGGGGCGCAGGTCGAAGATGATCCGGCGGACCTCCTTCAGGCAGTCCTTGGCCAGCCGCTTCAGATCGGCAAGTTCGACCTTGAGGTCGCCCTTGCCGGTATCCATGGTCTTCTCGCAGATTTCGGCGCGCAGGACGATGTTCGCCATGGCTTGCGCCGGACCGTCGTGAATCTCCCGGGCGATGCGCCGCCGCTCTTCTTCCTGGGCCTTGATGACCTGCGTGCCGATGCCGCTGGTGCGATACCTCAGCGTGGATGACTGCCCGGCAATCCGGCCGGTGAGGAACTCGATGGCCAGCCCGACGGCGGTCGTCAATTCCTCGGCTTTGCTCATCATGTTGGCGACCCGTTGGCGCTGCGCCTCAAGGTCTTGCCGGCGCCGGACCAAGTCAGCCACCTGGGCCTGCGCGACCGACAGGTCGACCTGGGCCTGTTCGGCGGTCGCGTAGGCGCGGCGGATGCTCTCCTCGCTGGCGTGGTTGAAATCGCGGCTGATCTCCGCCAAGCTGGTGCGGGCCTGCCGGGCCCTCTGCTCCAACTCGGCGATGTGGACCGTGCGATGGGCGAGTTCATTTCTGAGAGCTTCCAGGTCCTGCGAGAGCCGCGCGTGTTCTTCCCGCGCCAGATCCCCCACCTGGAAGATCTTCTCTTTCCCATGCTGAACCGCCGCCACCGTCTCGTGCATCACGGCGTCGATCCGTTCGAGCATCAGGGGTCCGTTGGTACCCGCGGCCAGCCGTCCGCCGGGTTGCGGCACCGCGACCGGGTCCTGCATCGGCGTCCGCCCTTTCCCGTCGAACCGGAAAGTAGAAGAATTCCTCGATTGCTTGTCTTTCGGCGGAGAATAAAAGATTCCTCCACTGGAGGAACCTTGCATGGTGGCAGGAGGGTGGCGCGCTCAGCCCCGCCGCTCGTCGACGAGCCGCAGCATCGTCTGGACGACCTCCCGGGCCGCGCTCGGCCGGGCGATCCGGTGGGCGGCCCGGCGCATGTCGGACAGGCGCTCAGGCGTGGAGAGGAGCAGGTTGAGCGCGGGGCCGAGGTCTTCCAACTCGGCCACGTGGATCGCCGCCCCGTGCCAGGTGAGGTAGTTCGTATTGCCTTCCTCCTGGCCAGGCGTCGGTGCGACGATCACCATCGGCAACCCGGCGGCGATGGCTTCCGAGACGGAGAGCCCCCCCGCCTTGCCGATCATGACCTCGGCGATCGACATCCACTCGTGGATGTTGTTGACGAAGCCCAGAATCTGCGTGGGCACGCGCAGCCCCCGGGAGAACTCCTGCAACCGGCGGGCCAGCACCGGGTTCCGGCCGGACACCACCGCGACCTGCACCGGCACCTCGACCCGGTCAAGCGCTTCCAGGACCTCCATGAGCGGCCCGATGCCCCGCCCGCCACTCGTCACCAGCACCACCGGCAGGTCGGTCCGGGCGAGGAGCCGCCGCCGCAGGGCCTCCCGGTCATGCTCCTGCGAAAACTCCGCCTTGATCGGGATGCCGGTCACGTGGATCTTGGCTGGGTCCACGCCGCTCGAAATCAGTTCCCGCCGCATGCCCGGGTGGGCGATGAAGAAGGCGTCGGCTCCCGGATAAAGCCACATCGGGTGCGATTCGTAGTCGGTCAGGACCACGCCCTGTGGGATCTGGACCCGCTCACCGAGGCGATCCATGACCCCCGCCGGGAGGAAGTGGGTCGAGATGACGCAGTCGGGTTTGATCTCGTCGATGATCCGCAGCAACATGCCCCGCCCGAGGCGCGACTCCACCGATTTGAGCCGCGAGGCCGGCCGGGATTCGACCTCGTAGAAGAACTTGTAGACCCGGGGCGTGTGTTTGGTCATGGCGTAGTACGCCTCTTCCGCCACCCGGGAGAGGTATTTGTTGAACGTCCGCAGGAAGTCGATGATCTCAACCCGGCCCTTCGGATCGATCTCCCGGCAGGCGTCGCGCAGCGCCTCGGCAGCCCGCACATGCCCGGCGCCGAAAGAGGTGCTCAGGATGAGGATGGTTTTTCCCGCCACTGCAACAGCCTCCGTGTCCTACCCAGCCTGCTCGAGTTCCAAGGCCTGGATGAACTCGCGCAGGGCTTCCTGGTAGGGTCTTAAGCGGGGCAAGCCCGCCAGTTCCAGGTTGTAGTTGCGCAACACGGAATAGAAGGGGCGCGGCGCCGGACGCCCGATTTGTTCCGTCGTGATGGGCCGGAGAGACACCTTCGCCACCTCGGGGCACCGGCCGGCGAAGAGGCCCAGCGCCTCTTGGGCGAGCGCGTGCCACGAGCAGGAGCCTGCGTTGGTGACGTGGTAGAGGCCGTACTGCCCCGTCTCGGCCAGTCTTCGGATGGCCGGGGCGAGGTCGAAGGTGAAGGTCGGCGACCCGACCTGGTCGTCGACGACGGTGAGCTCCCTGCCCTGCTTCGCCCAGGAGAGGATGGTCCGCAGGAAGTTCTTCCCGGAAAGGCCGTGGAGCCACGAGGTACGCACGATGAAGTAGCGGTCCAAGAGGCGCTGGACGTACTCCTCCCCCGCCAGTTTCGAGCGTCCGTAGACGGAGAGCGGGCTCACCGCGTCGTATTCGGTGTAGGGAACGCCCACCCGGCGCCCGTCGAAGACGTAATCTGTCGAGACGTAGACCAGGGCTGCCTCGGCAGCCTGGCACCCGAGCGCCACGTTGCGCGTCCCCAGCGCGTTGACCCTGAACGCCCGGTCGGGGTCGGCCTCGCACCCGTCGACGTCGGTGTAGGCCGCCGAGTGGATGACGAGGTCGGGCCGCCACTCTGCGATGGCCTGCCTGGTGTGTTCCGCGTTGGTGATGTCCATCTCCACCGAACCGACGCCGAGCACCGTGGCGTCGCTGAAAGCGCGCATCAGGTCCTGGCCGAGCTGCCCCCAGGCGCCGGTGATCAGCACTCGCTTGGCCGTCCTGGCCATCTCCACCACTCCTTACCGGGCGCCGTACATGGCGGCGTAGTAATCCCGGTACGCGCCGGACTTGATCTTCTCCCACCACGCGCGGTTCGTCACGTACCAGTTCACCGTGTCGGCGAGGCCCCGGGCGAAGTCGACCTGCGGGGCCCAGCCCAGTTCCCGCCGGGCTTTGGCCGGATCGATCGCGTAGCGGCGGTCGTGGCCCGGGCGGTCCTTGACGTACTTGATCAAGGTCTCCGGCTTCCCCAAGAGGCGCAGGATGCTGCGCACCAGTTCGAGGTTGGTGTGTTCTTCGCCGGCCCCGATGTTGTAGACCTCCCCGGCTTTTCCCCGCGTCAGGGCCACGTCGATCGCCCGGCAGTGGTCGGCCACGTGGATCCAGTCCCGCACGTTGAGCCCGTCGCCGTACACCGGCAACTCCTTGTTCTCCATGGCGTTGGTCACCATGAGCGGAATCAGCTTCTCCGGGAACTGGTAAGGCCCGTAGTTGTTCGAACACCGAGTGACGACCACGTCGAGCCCGAACGTGTGATGGTAGGCCCGCGCCAGCAGGTCGGCCGAGGCCTTGCTGGCCGAATACGGACTGTTGGGCTGAAGCGGGCTTTCCTCGGTGAAGCGCCCCTCCGGCCCCAGCGAGCCGTAGACCTCATCGGTCGACACCTGCAGGAAACGCTTCACGCCCCGGTGACGGGCCGCCTCGAGCAGCGCCTGGGTTCCGCCGACGTTGGTGCGGATGAAGGCGCCGGCATCGTGGATGGAACGGTCGACGTGCGACTCGGCGGCGAAGTTGACCACCGCGTCCACCCCGTCGAGCACCTGGTCCACCAGTTCACGGTCGGCGATGTCTCCCCGTACGAACCGGTAGCGGGGATTGTCCTGCACCGCCGCCAGGTTCTCCAGGTTCCCGGCGTAGGTCAACAGATCGAGGTTGACCACCTCGCCCTCGTGCGCCGCCAACCAGTGGTGGATGAAGTTGCTCCCGATGAAACCGGCTCCCCCGGTGACGAGGATACGGCGGAACTCCATCGCCTAACCGTCCTTCCTGGCCCAGTCGTACGGGATGCCCCCTGCGTGCGGGTCGATCCGGTATTCGTCGGGTTCCTGGTAGTTGTAGACTTCCGTCGGCACGTTGATGACCATCGCTTCGGTCTCGCTGATGCACTTGAAGCCGTGGTATACCATCTTGGGTATCTTGAGCAGGAGGGGGCTGTGGTCGCCCAGGAAGAACTCGTTGATCTCGCCTCTGGTCGACGAGCCCTCCCGGTCGTCGTAGAGGACGATCTTCATCATCCCCTTGACGACCACCATGTGATCGGCCTGCTTCTTGTGGTAGTGCCAGGCCTTGACCACGCCCGGGTAGGCGGTGGTGAGGTAGACCTGGCCGAACTGCTCGAAGATCTCGTCGTCGGCCCGCAGCATCTCCATGAGCCGCCCCCGCTCGTCGGGGATGACCTTTAGGGGCTTGACCTTGACCCCGTCGATCAGCCGCTTGTTGCCCATCTTCCGGCTCCTCTCTGACCGTGCGCGCCCTAAGCGCTAGACCACCCCAACCTGCGAGTTGTCGCCGACCATCATCCGGTACGCCCGCGGCTTGGCCTCGGCTCTCCGGATCTCGACGTTCTTGCCGATCAAGGAGTCGACCAGGCGCCCGCCCAGGTCGGCCACGGTGCTGCCGGCGAGGATGATGGAGTGCTCCACCTCGCTGTTCTCGATCGTCACGTCCGCTCCCACCGAGGTGAACGGACCGATGAAGGAACCCTTCACCCGGGCCCCCGGGCCGATCACGGCCGGCCCCCGCACCACGGAGTCGACGATCTCGGCGCCCTCCGCCACCGCGACGCGGCCTTCGATCCGGGCTCCCTCTCCCACTTTGCCCTTGACCTCGGGTGCAATATCCTCCAGGATGAGGCGGTTCGCCTCGAGCAGGTCGCCGAGCTTCCCCGTGTCCTTCCACCAGCCCTCGACCAGGTGGGGCTCGACGGCATAGCCGTTTTGAACCAGCCACTGGATGGCATCGGTGATCTCCAGCTCGCCCCGCCACGAGGGCTTGATATGGGCGATGGCTTCGAAGATGTGGTGGTCGAAGAGGTAGACCCCGACCAGCGCCAGGTCACTCTTGGGCTCCTTCGGCTTCTCAACCAGGTTCACCACCCGGCCGTCGACCAGTTCGGCCACCCCGAACTCCTGGGGGTTGGGCACGTGCGTCAGCAGGATGAGGGCGTTGGGGTGGGTCGCCCGGAACCGTTCCGTGAACGAGACCACCCCGCCCTTGATGAGGTTGTCGCCCAGGAACATGACGAACGGGTCGGGGTAGAGAAAGTCCCTGGCGGTCTGCACGGCGTGGGCCAGGCCCAGCGGCGCCTCCTGCGGGATGTAGGTGATGCGCACTCCCCAGCGGGAGCCGTCGCCCACGGCTGCCCTGACCTCCGCACCCGTATCGCCGATGATCATCCCGATGTCGTCGACGCCCGCTTCCTTGAGCGTCTCGATCGCATAGAAAAGGATGGGCTTGTTCGCCACCGGCACCAGCTGCTTCGCGCTGGTGTGCGTGATGGGACGCAGCCGGGTGCCCTTGCCCCCGGCCAAGATGAGACCCTTCACCGCCATACCCCCTTGGCCTTTCCTCCAGGATAACATTACTTCGTGTCGAGGGGGATATCTCCTGCGGAGAGGAAACGGCTTACGCCTGCCGGGTCTCGACGCGACCCCGGCGGATCCGTTTCAGGTATGTGAGGGCCAGCGAACCGAGGACCGTCCCCCAGAACGTGTTGACCAGCCAGGCCGGGAGGGCCCAGGCGAGGAAGGCCAGGGGCAGCGCCGCCCCCAAAGCCAAGTCGACCAGGGCGGAGAAGAGGGCGCCGGCGAGAAAACCGGCGGTGCTGAAGCACGCGATCTTGAGGAGGTCGCGCCGGGACAGGGCGGGCGCCGCATCCACGTCGGACCAGAGCCAGAGCAGGCCGGTCAAAGCGCCGGCCACGCCCACGCCCAGGCTCCAGTGGAGCCATAGGCCGCCTTGCCACAGCCCCAAAAGGAGGTCTCCCAGAAAACCCGCTCCGAAGCCCACCACCGGGCCGCCGGTGAGGGCGGCCAGCACCACCACCGCGGGAGCCGGACGGAAAAGGGACAGCCCGCCCGGCAAGAAGCCGCAGGCTGCCCCCAACAGCGCGTACCCCAGCGCGCCCGCTGCGATGGCCTGCAGATCGCTCAGGGTGGGTGAGGCGATCCGCTCACGCTTCTGGCTGTGCGTCAACGCCACGGCAACCGCCTCCCTGCGAGGCTGTAGTCGCTTAAACCGTATGCCGCTCTGCCAGGGGGTATGAACTACCGCTCAGCGCAGCGGCACCCCCGCCGCTCGCCGGTGGGGATGGCGTCGATCATGCGGAAGAGCAGGCCCTTGAGCTTGCTGTTGTTCTCCGCGAAGACCTTGAGCACGGCCTCGTGCGTCACCGCCTCGACCTCCGGGTGACCCTCCAGGCCGGCGTCGAAGTCGGTGATTAGCGCCACGTTGACGTAGCAGATGCCCAGCTCCCGGGCGAGGATGCCTTCGGGATACTGGGTCATGTTGATGACCTCCCAGCCGTGGCTGGCGAACTCCCGGCTCTCGGCCTTGGTGGAGAAGCGGGGCCCCTGCACGACCACCACGGTGCCGGTCTCGTGAACGGTGATCCCCTCCGCCTTGGCCGCCTCGATCGCGATCTTCCGCAGCACGGGGCAGTACGGTTCGGCGGCCGCCACGTGGTAGGTCAGAGGGCCGTCGAAGAAGGTGTCTTTCCGCCCGTAGGTGCGGTTGACGAACTGGTCGGTCACCACGAACTCGCCCGGCTTGACGTGCGGCTGGAGGCTGCCGGCCGCGCAGGGCCCGATCAGGCGCTTCACGCCCAGGCTGTGCATCGCCCAGAGGTTGGCCCGGTAATTCACCATGTGCGGGGGGAACCGGTGGTCCTTGCCGTGGCGAGGCAGGAACGCCACCCGCTTCTCCCCCACCTGGGCGATGGCGATCCTGTCGCTCGGCGGCCCGTAGGGCGTCTCGACCCAGACCTCCTCCACATCGCCCAGGAAATCGTAGAAGCCCGAGCCACCGAAGACGCCGATATCCGCCTTGAGTTCCGTGCCGCTCATCCCATTCGCTCCTTCCCAAACCCCGCCCCGCTCCCGGGCCGTCAGTGATGCGAAATCTCCTCCATGATCGCCACGGCCACCGCCTTCTCGCGGTCGTGCGAGAGGGAGAGCCGGGTCTGCGTCACGCCGAGGGCCGCCGCGACCTCCGCCGCCCGCCCCGAGAGCCGGGGCAGAGGGGCGCCGCCCGGCCCCCGGAGAACTTCGATGTCGCGCCAGGCGATCCCCGCGGCGAGGCCGGTGCCGAGGCCCTTGAGGACCGCCTCCTTGGCGGCGAACCGGCCGGCCAGGAACTCCCGCCGCTTCGCGAGCCCCATGTCCTCCGCCAGGCTCAGTTCCCCCTCGGTGAAGACCCGGGACGCGAAGGAGGGGCGCCTCTCGAGGATGCGCCCCAACCGTGCGATATCCACCAGGTCGACGCCGACTCTCACCGGCCCGCCTCCGCCCCGCCCGGCTCAGTGCTCGTGCGGGTGATCGTGGTCGTCGCCGTGCTCGTGGGTGTGAGTATGGGTGTGCTCGTGCGCGTGCACGTGCACGTGACCGTGCCGGACGAACTCCTCGGCGCCCGCCTTCAGCTCGGCCACCTTGTCGGTCTTCTCCCACGGCAGGTCGAGGTCGGTCCGGCCGAAGTGACCGTAGGCCGCCAGTTGCCGGTAGATCGGCCGGCGCAGCTGGAAGTGGTCGATGATGGCGGCCGGGCGCAGGTCGAAGATGCGCCGGACGAGCGTGGCGATGGCATCGTCGGGAATCCGCCCGGTGCCGAAGGTGTCGACCATGATGGAGACCGGGTGGGCAACGCCGATGGCGTAGGCCGCCTGGACCTCGCACTTGTCGGCCAGCCCAGCCGCCACCACGTTCTTGGCAACATAGCGCAACGCGTAGGCCGCCGACCGGTCCACCTTCGTGGGATCCTTGCCAGAGAAGGCGCCGCCGCCGTGCCGGGCGTAGCCGCCGTAGGTGTCGACGATGATCTTCCGGCCCGTGAGCCCCGTGTCGCCCTGGGGGCCGCCCACCACGAACCGGCCCGACGGGTTGATGAGGATCTTGGTCTGCTCATCGAGGTACTTGGCGGGCACCACGGGCTTGATGACCTTCTCGATCAGGTCCTGCTCGATGGTTTCCCGGCTGACCTCGGGGTGATGCTGGGTCGAGATGACGATCGTATCGACCCGAACGGGACGGTCTTCCCTGTATTCCACCGTGACCTGGGTCTTGCCATCGGGCCGCAGGTAGGTGACCTCCCGCTCCTTGCGGACTTCGGTGAGGCGCCGGGCCAACTGGTGAGCCAAGGAGATCGGCAGCGGCATCAACTCGGGGGTCTCGTCGCAGGCGAACCCGAACATGAGGCCCTGGTCGCCCGCGCCGATGGCGTCGAAGGCATCGGTGTCGCCGGTGCCGCGCACCTCCAGCGCCTGGTTGACGCCCTGGGCGATGTCGGGCGACTGCTCGTCGATGGCGGTCAGCACCGCGCAGGTGTCGCCGTCGAAGCCGAACTTGGCCCGGGTGTAGCCGATGTCGCGGATGGTCTGGCGGACCAGCGCCGGGATATCCACGTAGCACGCGCAGGAGATCTCGCCCGCCACGAGCACGAGCCCGGTCGTGACGGTGGTCTCACACGCCACTCGGGCGTTGGGGTCCTTCTCGAAGATGGCGTCGAGGATGGCGTCGGAGATCTGATCGCAGATCTTATCGGGATGTCCCTCGGTCACCGACTCCGAGGTGAAGAGGAAGTTGCGGTTCAGACGGTCTTCCTGACACATGCGGCAAGCCTCCCACTGCGTAGCGTTACCCTGGTCCACGGTGAACAGGACGGGGACAAAAAGTTACGCCCCCTCCAATTCGGAAGAGGCGTGAAGTCTCGTCTCATCTTCCAGAATTGGCATTCTGTCGGACTTGGCACCTGGGCGCCGCCGCCTGGTTGCCGGGCTTCATCGGGCCGTTCCCTCCGCCGCTCATGATGAGTCCGCGCATTATTCACTTGGACATTCCGATGATAGCACACAGGAACGGGGGTGTCAATTGGAGTGAACGGGAATCACTCCCCGGCTGCCGCCACCTCGGCGTCCGCCCTGCCCAACACCTGCCGGGCGTACCAGTCGACGGTCAGGCGCAGCCCCTCACTGAACGAATGACCCGCGGCAAATCCCAGCGCTTGGCGGGCGCGGGATGGGTCGGCCATGGAGTGTCTGATATCGCCCTGGCGCGGGGCAGCGTGACGAGCGCGAACAGGCCGGCCGAGTGCCAAACTCAGCGCTTGAATCAGACCGTTTAGACTCGTCACAGTCCCGGTGCCCACGTTCAAGGCTTGTCCGCCGAGTGGTTCCTCCCGCCGAGCGGCAAGCAGGTTCGCCTGGACTACATCCTCGACGAAGACGAAGTCCCGCGACTGTTCTCCGTCGCCGTGGATGACCGGTTCTCGCCCCGAAAGGCGGCCAAGACGAACTTTGGGATCACCGCCGCGTGCTCGGCGGCCGGGTTGTGACGGGGACCGAAGACGTTGAAGTAGCGCAGGGCCACCGTGTCCAGGCCGAATAACTCTGAGAAGACCCGGCAGTAGTCTTCGCCGCAGCGTTTGGTCGCCGCATAGGGCGACAAGGGCCGTGGCGGCGTCTCTTCGCGCAAGGGGAGAGTGGACGCGTCGCCGTAGACCGAGGAAGACGAGGCGAAGACGACCCGCCGTGCCCTCGCCTCCCGGGCCGCCAGGAGGACGTTGAGCGTGCCTCCCACGTTCACGGCGTGGCAGCCCGCCGGATCCTCCACCGACGCTTGCACCGAGGCGATGCCCGCCTGGTGGAAGACAACTTCCGCACCGCGGCAAGCCTCCCGCAGAAGCTCACTGTCCCGGACGTCACCCTCCACGAAGTCGACCGCCTGTTCCAAGCGGGCCAGGTTCGCCAGGGACCTCGTGGAGAGGTTGTCTACGACCCTCACCCGAACACCCTCGGCGACCAGCCGGCGGGTGAGGCTAGACCCGATGAACTCCGCCCCACCAGTGACCACGCACCGCTTCATTTTGCGCTTTCCCCATTTCGTGCACGTACAAGCTGATTGTGAGACCGACCAGCAGCCAAAACGCTCCGCCGACTTCAATACCCCAGATAGGGATGTCAACCTGCTGGTGAACGAGCACCCCCAGAAAGGCGGCGAAGATACCCTGGTAGAGAGAGTCGCCTGTGCGGGCGAGACGGAAGGACATGTAAAGCACCCGGCCCAAGATGGCCAGGAAGATGACGAATCCGATGAGTCCAAATTCCGCCCAGACCTGCAGGAAGAGGTTGTGAGCGTAGGCGACGCTCTGCTCGCTGGCGCCCGGTTGAACGTACGCCCCGTAGACGTGCATAAAGACTCCAGCGCCCACGCCGGTGAGCGGATGGTCCTGGATCATCCGCCAGGCCGAGCGCCAGATGTAAACCCGGGACAAATAGGCTTCCGCCGTGAAAATGCTGAGCAACCGAGGCGCCAGCCGTGGGATGGCCGTGAAAGCAACTGCCAACGGCAGGAGTCCAAGCCAGAGCCAGCGACGAAACTGGGGGTTCCACAGGGCAAGGACAACCAGCATCGTGAAGAATCCCAGCCAAGCACCGCGGGAGAGTGTGAAAGCCAAGGCAACCGATGCAACTGCGACGTACGCGACCAGCGCCGGCCAGCGCCGCCGCTCGTCGCGGCTCAACAAGTACCCGAGCGCCACTCCGCTGCACAGGATGATCAGCGTTCCGTAACCATTGGCTCCACTGCCAAGGGTGCCTGCCCGCCGGGAGTCAGTGATCAGAGCCCGGCCGATGGCGAAGGCGTAGGAGATTGAGCTGGCTACCATCAGGGTAGGAACGAACCTGCGCCGGATCCAGACAGGATCGCTGCCCTGAGCTGCGAAGACGTATCCTCCCATCAGCAGGGCGTAGCCAGTTGAGAGGGCTGCAGCCACACCGCGCACGGGAGAGAACGCTGCACTCAACGCCAGGCATCCCAGAAGCGCCAGAAAAAGCCCATACACAGGGTCTGCCATCTTCCAGCGCAGTCGCCCTCTGGCAAGCGCCGCGGCCAACCCGCCCAGGGAAAGGAGAAGGCCAAGCGACGCATTTCCGAAAGGCACCAACGCCCCTGCAACCAGCCAGCCGGTCTGGGCTGGCTGGCGACTGGTCGTCCGTTCCCCGTTCATTCCGCTCCTGCCTTTCCTCGGCATTTCACTCGTTAGTTCGCCTGCACCCGGAGGCTCACCTCTTGCGAGTGGCAAGCACCATTCGCCAGGGAATCTGTGCCGCCAGGGATGAACCCGCGATAAGGAACGGCGCGAGGGCTGCGCGATGTTCTAACGGAAACTCACTTCAAAAGCGATCTTCTTCTCGACTGGCTCCGCACTCAGCGTCACCTCGAAGCAGTGGAGCACCCGAGTGAGCTCAAGTTCAGCAGTCGAGTAGTGCGGTTTCTCGCCCAGTTCGTACCGGACCTCAGCGCTGGCGCGCCAGCCTTCCGAGGCCAGGATGGCGCTGGCTTTGAGTGCGGCGGGTTGCCCCGGCAAGGCGCGGGTGCCGTCGGCGGTTCCCCACCCGGCCAAGTCGTAGGCGGCGGCGCCATAAAGCGTGTTGCCCCCCGATTGCCAGGCTAGCCCCACCTCGCCTTCGGAGTAACGGTCTGGCTGGTCGAAGACGAACGGAGTCCGGCCGGTATACTGCCGGACGTTCACGCCGGTTTGGAGTCGCAGCGCCTCGGTGAGCGGCTGGGTGACGGCGCCCGAGAGGACGCGGGTGGTCAGCGCCTCGCCCGTGCCGTACCAAGTCTGCTTCTCGGCGCCGGAGAAGGTCAGGGCGAACGGCAAGCTGAGCCGCGGCGCAGCCGACCAGGAGAGGCCGGCCAGGGTGCGCGTCGCCGCCTGTCCACTGGCTTCCTCCTGGATATTGGCCCATTCTAAGGTGGGCACGAGCGTGACGCCGGCCACGGTCACGGGGCGGGGGGACACCTCGACCCGGGGTAGGAAGGTGAGGTCGCGCCGGGCCTCGTCGTCTTTCTTCTCGACGCCGAGCTTGAGCCGGCCGGCGGCGTCTTTGAGTTCGTACTCCGCCGTCCCGTGGATTGCCGGCGCAGCCTCGGCCCGGATCAGGCCGTCGGCCACGGGCGGGCGCTGCTGGTACACGAGATCCCAGCGGTAGGCGGCGGCAGAAGAAGGCGTATAGAGGCCGGAGAGACCGAGGCGCGCTCCCTCTTCGGAACCGTACCCAGCCTGCGCCAGGACGAAGGTGGTGTCGGAGAGGTAGAGCGGCTGTCGTTGCGCCAGGAAGTAGCCGCGCTCGGAATCGTAGCCCGTCTCCGGCACCGGGAGATTGCCCCGGCTGAGCCGGCCGATCTCCGTATCCTGGAGCGAGAGGCGCAGATTCGGCAGCGGGAGGATGGTGTGTCCGAACAAGGCGAGGCGCCCGCCCCGGATGTAGGCGACCTGCCGCTCGGGGTCGACGGCAATCTCCCTGGCTTGCAGCGCGTACTCCGGCGTGGGATAGACGCACTTCGTGAGCAGGCCATCGTGCAAGGTCCAGCTACTGGCAGCGAACTCAGCCTCCCCCCCGCTGAACCTCACGCCCTCGCTGGCGAACTGAGCGTTTCGTAGGCTGCCGGTTCGCTGATCCCAGGCGTAGCGCAGATCCTCCCCCTGCACCGCGCCGGAGGGGGTGGCGACGAGGACTGGACCCTCCATGGAGAGTATATGGGTGCTCAGGTCTGCGCGCAGGAGGTTTCCGCGCGCTTCCATCTCTGCGAGCTGGACTCTGACGCCGCCAGACGCCGTGACGATCCCGGCGCCCAGGTCGTGCTCGATACTGTCGGCGGAGAGCTGGAAGTCGGCCGCGGCGGCGCGGGCCGGGCCGCTTAAGGGCAGCAGGAACAGCGCCAGGGCGAACAGGCCTGGCAGTAAGGACCGGTTGGCAAGTCTCCCCCGGCGCACGCTCATGCTCCTCCTCCCCTGTTCCTCGCCCCTCAAGGCAGGTGTTCTCTGCTAAGTACGGCTTCCGCTATTCCCTCTCCTGCCAGGAATCGCAGGGGAGATTCCCATGCCGGCCCAGAGAAAGGCCCCTTCCGGCTTGCGGAAAGGGCCGCCTGGGAGTGCTTTGGGGTATGGAGCTGGGCCCCGGCCAGTTTTTCCGGCGTGCTATTTGGTGGTGCTGACCGCGAGCCCGGTCACCAGTGACGACGCCGTGATCGACACGTAGAACTCGGTGCCGATCGGGATCACCACGTCCTTGCCCTTGACGAAGTACCCGCCGACCAACCCGACCGGCCCCAGAAGCAGGACCCCGGCCATCGCGGCGCCGGCGGCGAACTGGAGCGACTTGTTCATCTCGGTCGCCTTCTCGTCGACCTCGATCGGGAAGAGCTGCCCGTCGAGCGCGGGGATCGTGCCAAAGTTGACGCGGACCCGCCCGTCGCGGCCGAGGTTGGCGGCGGCGACCACTTCCGTCACCCGGCCTTCCCCGGCGAGCCCGGCGGGGATGAGCAGCTTCCCGTCGACCTTGACGTCCTGCGCCACCTGGAACTTGACCCTGTCCCCCACCTTGGTGGCCTGGGAACTCAGTTCGGTCCCGAGCTTGATCTTGACGAGCGTCCCCTTCTCCAGCTGGACCTGCCCCCCGTCCGCCTTGCCGTCGGGCCAGACGAGTTTCGCCAGGCGGTCGAGGCGGGGACCGAGCGGACCCGTCTCAGCCTGGCCGGAGAACGACTGTTCCACCTGGGTCAGGCGGGGGTTGAGGGCGCCGGCCGAGAGGGTCCGGGTGAGATACCACTCCAAGGCGTTGAGGCGGAAGAGGAGCGAATCGCCCTGGCCGCGCAGGGTGGAGTTGAGCTTTTCGAGGCGGGCCACGATCGGCCCTTCCTGCTTGCCGCCGAGCACGTCTTTCTCAAGCGTGTCGATGCGCTGGAGGATGGGGCCCGTCCCCTCCTGCCCATAGACCGTCTTCTCGAGGCTGGTCAAACCCGCCAAGGGACCCGAAGAGATCTCCCAGGCGCCAACAGGCAGGGCGTTGACCAGCACCAGCACGGCCGCCAGCAAGGCAGCGGCGGGCCTGTCCCAGCTCAGGAACGGCTTTGTGGACATCACAGTACACCTCCCGAATTGTTACCGGTTCTTTGCGAACCTCCCGCTCAGAAACTCAGCGACACCCCGGCGGTCAGGCTCTGCTCCCTCGACTTCTCCGCCGGGTCTCCCGTCTGTGTCCCGAAGTCGATCAGCCGGTAGCCGACCAGCAGCGTGCCGTTGGGCGCGAAGTTGTAGCCGAGTCCGACGGTGGCAGCGCTCTGCGACGGTGTGCCGGCGCTCTCGGTCGTAGGACGGTAAAGCTCGAGCCCGGCCGTGGCGAAGGTGTTCCACGGCAGGCGCAGCTCGACGCCGGCCGTCGTCCGTTGCCCCTCCGAGCCGCCAGGGAGGTCGGAGCGCATCCCTTCCAGAGTCATCCCGGCGGAGACCGAAGCCACCCGGGTCACGTTCACGTTGACGCCCAGCGAGGCGTCGGTTCGGGGTTTCGTGCCGCCGATGGCGTCGAGGTCGACCAACTGGTACCCGGCGCGGAGCACGGCCGTCGAACCGAGCGAATAACCGAGCCCGAAGGAGCGCCGCCGCTCGGTGCCGCCCTCGTCTTTCCGGACCTTGGAGAAGTCGGTCATGAACGCCACCTGACCGAGACGGAGGCTGAGCCCGACCCCGTGCTGCTCGGGCACGCCGCCCACTTTGAGGTCGAGGCTCTCCTGCGCCTGGGGTTCCAGCGCTTGGACGTTCTTGACGCTGGCGCCCATCTCCACGCCGGCGATCTGCACCTTGGCCTGCACTTCCACCGACCCCACCTGGGGATGGATCGCCCCGCCCGGCGCCACTTCGCTGTTGACTGTGACGGTCGGCGCCACGCTGACCTTCACGCCGGGAACGGGCAGGCGGGTCTCGCCCGTCTGCACGGCGGCCGCCACCGCGATGACCGGTTTCGCCGACGGGATCGCCTCATAAGTCGATTGCGTCTCGACGACGACCTGCCCGGGCAAGGCGCCGGTCCCCTGCCGGGTCAGGGCGTCCTCCGGCAGGACGGCCGCACCCGCCGGGGTGTTCACCATCGGGGCAACCGCGGCGACCACCGGCAGAAGCCCGCTCGCCGGTTCGGGCAACGGCTCGACCGGGAGGCCAGTCTCACCCGGGGCGGCCGGCGCCATGGGCGCTTCCGGCGGCGGTGGCGACGGCAGGGACGGGGGCTCGGACGGTTCGGCCGCGACCGCAGGGACGGCAGCCGAAGGGGGAGCCGGTGAGGAAGCCGGGGCCGGAGCCGGTTCCGCCGGGACCGGCTCCGGCGCGGCGGACGGCGCCGAAGCTGGCGCGGCGGCGACCTGCGCCGGACCGGGCGAAAGGTCGTCGAGGTCCACGAACGTCCCGGGCGCCGGCGCCAGGGGAAGCGGCTCGGAGGCGGGCGTCATCTGGGCCGGCTCGCCCCTCCCGGCGAAGGAAAGGCCGAGCACCTCCAACTCCGGCAGGAACTCGGCCACCAGAGCCCGCACGGCCTCCCGCTCCGCCGGAGTGAGCGGCCGCGCCTTGGCCCCGCTGCCGACCCGGTATCCGTCGAGCAGTGGATCGAGCGCGACGGGCGCCTCACGGGCCGGCCCGCGATTTAGGGCGCGGACCGCCTTGGCCACCACCAGCGCCAGTTCGAAGCGCATCACGGGGTTCCCCGCCTGAGGGTCGAGCAAATCCTGCGGGGCGATCAGCCGGGAGGAGACAAGCCCTGCAAGGGCCGCAAAGCTCCAGTGGCCGGCCGGAAGTTCGGTGAAGGGATTGGCGGACGCCGGAGCGGCGCCGGACAAAAACAGCAGGCCGAAGAGCACGGCCCAAACCAACGGCTTTGTCAGCCGAAGGCCGAGCCGCCTCGCCTGCACCAGTGCCCTGAGCCCCGCCTTTCGGCCCTGCACCGCGGCCACCTTCCATTCCCTGCGCAGGGAAATATTCGCTGGCTGGACGGCGCATACCTGCCGGCGCACGCGCCGATCGGGTAGGAGGCGGGGTCGCCCCGCCGGCCTCCCACAACTTCGCTTCCACCGGTGGTCAGCTACGGGGCGGCTTGGCCCTTACCCCGGCTGGACTTTCACCAGCTAGTAGACGAAGGCTTGCACTGGGCGCGCGCACACAAGAAGAGAGCCCCGCCGGAACGGCGGGGCTCACGAAGCGACTTGCGCAGGATCTAGTCGCGGGACCGGGGGCTGATGCCGGCCGCCTTCAGCCTGGCGAGGCTCCGTTCCATGGCCGCCTGGGCGCGCCGGTGATCCACGCCCTCGCGCCGGGAGAGCAACCGGGCCAGCGCCCGGCGGTAAGCGGACATCGCCCGGGGCACATCGATCTCGTCAGCGAACTCGGCGCTGTCGGCCAGCACCACGACCCGGTTCATCCGGACGTCCATGAACCCTCCGCCCACGGCGACCTTGGCGTCTTCCCCCTCCTGGTGGAAGCGGAGCACTCCGGGGCTCAGCACCGAGAGCAGGGGCGTATGGTTGTGCGCGACCCCGACGTACCCGGTGTAGGTCGGAACCACGACCATCTCGACGCTGTCGTCGAAGACGGTGCGCTCGGGGGTCACGATTTCCAGCCTAAAGGTCCGCCCCGACGCCAAGCTACTCACCTGCCTCCAGTTGCTTCGCCCGCTCGACCACGTCTTCGATCGCGCCGGCGAACAGGAAGGCCTGCTCCGGCAGGTGGTCGTACCGGCCTTCAAGGATGGCCTTGAAGGAGCGGACGGTGTCCTTCAGCGGGACGTAGCGTCCCGGCATGCCGGTGAAGGCCTCTGCCACGAAGAACGGCTGCGACAGGAACCGCTGGATGCGGCGGGCCCGGCCGACGATGACCTTGTCTTCGTCGCTCAGTTCGTCCATGCCGAGGATGGCGATGATGTCCTGGAGGTCCTTGTAGCGCTGCAGGATCTCCTGCACGCCGCGGGCCACGTTGTAATGCTCCTCGCCAACCACCCGGGGGTCGAGGATCCGGCTGGTCGAGGCCAGCGGGTCCACGGCCGGGTAGATACCCAACTCGGAGATCCAGCGCTCGAGGTTGGTGGTGGCGTCAAGGTGGGCGAAGGTCGTAGCCGGCGCCGGGTCGGTGTAGTCGTCGGCCGGCACGTAGATGGCCTGGATGGAGGTGATGGACCCCTTCTTCGTGGAGGTGATCCGCTCCTGGAGCGAGCCGACGTCGGTGGCCAGCACCGGCTGGTAGCCCACGGCCGACGGCATGCGTCCGAGCAGGGCCGACACTTCGGAACCGGCCTGGACGAAGCGGAAGATGTTGTCGATGAAGAGCAGCACGTCCTGGCCGGCTTCGTCGCGGAAGTACTCGGCCACGGCCAAGCCGGTCAGCGCCACCCGCATGCGGGCCCCCGGCGGCTCGTTCATCTGACCGTAGACCATGGCGGTCTTCGCCAGAACGCCCGACTCCTTCATCTCGAGCCAGAGTTCGTTGCCTTCACGGGTGCGCTCGCCCACGCCGGCGAAGACCGAGTAGCCGCCGTGCTCCGTGGCGATGTTGCGGATCAGTTCCTGGATGAGCACGGTCTTGCCCACGCCGGCGCCGCCGAAGAGGCCGACCTTGCCGCCTTTGGGGTACGGCGCCAGCAGGTCGACGACCTTGATGCCGGTCTCCAGGATCTCGATCTCCGTCGACTGATCCTGCAGGCGGGGCGGTTCCCGGTGGATGGGATACCGGACGTCGCTCTCGATGGGGCCGAGCTTGTCGATGCTCTCCCCGAGCACGTTGAGCAGCCGGCCGAGGCAACCCTTGCCCACCGGCACGGTGATCGGCGCGCCGGTGTCGACGGCGGCCATCCCCCGCACCAGACCGTCGGTGGAGGACATCGCCACCGCCCGGACCGTGTAGTCGCCCATGTGGTGCATGACCTCGGCGGTCACACCCTTCGGGAGGGTGCCGTCAAGCTTCCGCCCGTCCTCCCCCAGCTCCTCGCTGGTGATGATGAGCGCCGAGTAGATGTCCGGCAGTTGCCCCGGTTCAAACGCGACGTCGACCACGGGGCCGACAATCTGCGTCACCCGACCTACATTCATCTCACACTAACCTCCCCAACTGCAGAAATTAAACCTTGGCCGCTTCGACGCCGCCGATGATCTCGCTGATCTCCTGCGTGATGGCCGCCTGGCGGGCCCGGTTGAAGGAGAGCGTGTACCGGTCGATCATCTCTTCGGCGTTCTTGGTCGCGTTCTCCATCGCCGTCATGCGGGCGCCGAACTCGCCCGCCCGCCCCTCGAGCAGCGCCTGCAAGACGCGGATCTCGATGGTGTGCGGGATCAGCTTGGCGAAGATCACTTCGGGTGACGGCTCCATGACGTAGTCGGGAACCCACGGCTTGGGTCCGGACTCCGCCTCCCCGCCTTCGCGGCGGTCCTTCTGCTCGACCTTCCGCACCTGGTCCGCCTTGCCTTCGGCTGCCGCAGCCTTGTCGGCCTCTTCCTCTTCCTCGAGGGTGGGGACGGACAACGGCAGCAACTGCTGCACGGTGGGCCGCTGGTTCATGACCGAGACGAACTCGGAATAGACCAGGTAGACCCGGTCGACCTCACCCCGCAGGAACCGCTGACAGACATCCTCGGCGATGCGGTGGGTCAGGTCGATCGTCGGCAACTCTGAAGCCGCATGCCAGTCGCGCAGGATGAAGAAGCGGCGGAAGGTCAGGAACTCTCTCGCCTTCTTGCCCACAGTGATGAAGCTGAACTCCAGCGGCGGCGCCTCCGGTTGCTCCTTTTCCCACTCCTTCTCGAGCTGGTCGGAGTGAACCATCGCCTTCCGGATGATGTTGGCGTTGTAGCCGCCGCACAGCCCCCGGTCGGCCGCGATCACGATGTAGCAGACCCGGTTCCCGCCGACGTGCGGCTGGAAGAGCGGATCGTCCAGGTTGAGCTTGTGCCGGGCCACGTGCCGGAACATCTCCTCGATCTTCGCGGCGTAGGGCCGGGCGGCCACCACCCGTTCCTGCGCCCGGCGAAGCCGCGCCGCGGCCTCCATCTTCATGGCCCGGGTAATCTGGCGGGTACTCTTGGTGCTCCGGATGCGACGTTTGATCTCCCGGATACCCTGCACGCTATTTCACCTCCGGGCGCCTTACGCTCACAGCTCGGCGTCCTTCATGTTGGACACGAAGGACTCCTTGAACTGCGTGATGATCTCCTTCAGCCGCGCTTCGACGGCGTCCGAGATCACCTTCTGGTCCCGGATAGCGGAGAGCACGTCGGGGTGGGTGCTCTTCAGATAGCTCTGCAGCTCGTTCTCGAACTGGCGGACCGACTTCAGCGGGAGGTCGTCGAGATGACCGTTGACCGCCGCGTAGATCGAAACGACCTGCGCCTCCACCGGCATCGGGTTGTACTGGGCCTGCTTTAGGATCTCCATGGTCCGCTCGCCGCGGGTCAGGCGGGCCTGGGTGACCTTGTCGAGATCCGACCCGAACTGGGCGAAGGCCGCCAGTTCACGGTACTGGGCGAGGTCGAGCTTCAAGCGGCCGGCCACCTGCCGCATCGCCTTGATCTGCGCCTTGCCGCCGACGCGGGAGACCGAGATGCCGACGTTGAGGGCCGGGCGCATGCCGGCGAAGAAGAGGTCGGGCTCGAGGTAGATCTGGCCGTCGGTGATCGAGATGACGTTGGTCGGGATGTAGGCCGAGACGTCGCCCGCCTGGGTCTCGATGATGGGCAGGGCCGTCAGGGTGCCGCCCCCGAGGTCGTCGGAGAGCTTGGAGGCCCGCTCCAGCAGGCGGGAGTGGAGATAGAAGACGTCGCCCGGGTACGCCTCACGTCCGGGGGGACGCCGGAGCAGCAACGACATGGCCCGGTAGGCCACGGCGTGCTTGGAGAGGTCGTCGTACACGACCAGCGCATGCTTGCCGTTGTACATGAAGTACTCGCCCATCGCGCAGCCGGCGTACGGGGCGATGTAGTTCAGCGGCGCAGGGTCGGAGGCGGTGGCCGCCACGACGATGGTGTAGTCCATCGCGCCGGCATCGGTGAGCGCCTTGATGATCTGGGCGATCGTCGACGCCTTCTGGCCGATCGCGACGTAGATGCAGACCACGTCGCCGCCCTTCTGGTTGATGATCGTGTCGATGGCGATGGCCGTCTTTCCGGTCTGACGGTCGCCGATGATGAGCTCGCGCTGGCCCCGGCCGATGGGGATCATCGAGTCGACGGCCTTGAGACCGGTCTGCAGCGGCTGGTTGACCGGCAGGCGCTCGACCACGCCCGGGGCGTTGGTCTCGATGGCGCGGTAATCGTTGGTCACGATGGGGCCCTTGTCGTCGAGCAGCTGGCCCAGCGGGTTGACCACCCGGCCGAGCAGCGCCTCGCCGACGGGAACCTGGACGATCCGCCCGGTCCGCTTGACCATGTCGCCTTCCTTAATGCCTACGTCAGAACCGAGAATGACGACGCCGACGTTGTCCTCTTCGAGGTTCAGGGCCATTCCCATCACGCCGTTCGGGAACTCGACAAGCTCGCCGGCCATGACCTCGTCGAGACCGTACACGCGGGCGATGCCGTCGCCAACCATGATGACCGTGCCAACCTCGACGGCCTCGACCTTCGCCTCGTACTCCTCGATCTGCTGGCGAATGACCGAGCTGACCTCTTCAGGCCTGATGCTCATTTCCACTCCTCACCCCTACTGTTCTTTCTTCCACTGCACCCGTTTGCGGGCGGCCTTACCCCCCAGGTTGATCCGCCCGGTGGCAATACCCTCTCGCAGCTCCTCAAGTTGCTTTTGAATGGTGTAGTCGATCACCCGGTTTCCGACCCGGAGGTAGACGCCCCCGACCACCGACGCGTCGATCTGCTCTTCCAGTTCGATCTCGCGGCCGGTCAGATTCCGGAGTTTGGCCCGGATGGCTTCCCGCACCTGCGGGGTGAGTGGCTGGGCCGACCGCACCTTGGCCACGGTGATGCCCCGGGCCGCGTTGACGTGCTCGCGGTAAAGTTCAGCGATGGCGCCCAGGTATTCGTGCCGTTTCTTGTCGACGAGGAGAAAGAGGAAGTTGCGGACCGTAAGGGAAATCTTGTCGCCGAAAACCTTGCCCAGTAGCTCTTTCTTGGCGCCCAGCGGGTTCATGGGGCTGTCGAGGAACCGGCGGAGGCTCTCCTCTGCCCCCAGCGTGGAAACCAGTAACGCCAAGTCGCGTTCGACCCGCTCCATCTCGCCGCGGGCCACCGCAGTCCGGAAGAGCGCTGCCGCGTATCTTCCCGCCACCACCCTGTTTTGCACTGCTCATCCCCCAGGCCTAAAAATAAAAGCGGTGCGCGCCAATACACCGGTGACTAATTCTGGATGGGTGAGGCGTTTCCTTCTTTACCTGTCCCACAACTTTGCTCAGTTGGCGGACCTTCCCAGGTAGCGCTCGGCGAGGATCACCGCCACGTAATCGTCGACCGGACGGTCGGGGCTGCGCAGCGAGACCGGGAGCCAACGGGCCAGGCCGCGGCCCGGGTTCGCCTCTAAATAGCGGCGGCGGGCCTCCTGGGTCGAAAAATGTTCGTCGACGGTGACCAGCGGGCAGGCGGGGCCGGTCACGCCCTCGTCGGCGAGCCGCCGGCGGAAGTCGGCCGACCGGGTGCGGTCCCCGAGGACGATGGCCTCGACCGGGTAGGCTGCCTGCCACGCCTTAAGGCGCGCCGCCACCGCGGCCGGCGCCAGGATGAGCTGCTCGACGACGCGCCCATCCGCCCCGACCAGTGCGAGGCCGGCCTTGTCTTTTCCGGGATCGACCGCGGCGATGTACGTGCCGATCATGCGGAAAGCTTCGGCGGGGTGCGCGGGTTTCCTGCCGGCGCTTCAGAAGCGCAAGGAGAGTTCGGCGGAGGCGAGGCGCTTGTCCTGGCTCTTCTGGGCCTCGGCCCCGAAATTGATCAGCGTGTAGGAGGCGCGGAGGGCCGCGTCGCCGGAGAGCTGGTACCCAACCCCCAGCGAGGTGCGGACCTGCGGCCCGGCCGAGAGGTCGCGGTCGAGCCGCACCCCGGCCGAGACGTCCGTGCGGGGGTTGAGCTTGAGCGAAAGGTCGGCGTCGGTCCGGGTGCCCGTGAGGACCGCCCCGTCGCGCGTCACCTCATAGCCGGCCTTGAGCACCGTGCCGCCGGTGAGCGCCACTTCGCCGCCGACGCCCACCGTCTGGCGGGTCGGAGCCTTGAGCGTCGGGTCCCCGGCCAGCCGGTCGACGTCGACCAGATGGTAGTGGGCCGAAACCCCCACGTTGGGGGAGGCCAGGGGCAGGCTGGCCACCAGGTCATACGCCTGGGAGTCGTGATCGTCGAGCTGCGAGAGGCGGCCCGAGAGGCGGATCCCACCGAGTTCGGCCAGGTAGGACGAGCGGGCTTCGCCGGACGCCAGCTGCAGGTCGGGCACGAACAGGCGCGGCCCGCCGGCGGGCACGAACTGTCCGGTCAAGGACGCCCCGCCCAAGGGGGAGGTGCCCACGAGGCGCGGCGCGCCCGGAACCCGGCTCAACTGGTAGTTTTCGGCGACCCCGACGACTCTGGAGTAAAGGGTTGGCGCGTTCCCGGAATCCAGGTCGGCGGAGAACACCAGCCCCCGGCTGGCGGGAGTTAGCGAAGAGAGGCCGGAGAGGCTGTTCACCGCACCCAGCGCGACGCTGGCCAGGCCGTGGGCGTCTTCCTCCGGCGAACCCGCGCCGGCCAGGTCCACCAGGTCGGACAGGCGGCGGGCGTTGCCCACCACGACCGGGCCGTCGGCCAGCGCGTGCCCCTGGCGCAGCGTGCCGGCGGGGAGCGGCGCGGAACCGAGGCCAGGGGCGGTCGCTCCCGGCGAGAGCAGCAAAGAGGCGGCTCTGGCCGGCAGCGCCGGCGCAAGCCAGATGAGTAGCCCGAAGGCCACCGCGACCAGCTTTCTGCTCAAGCCTGCCCCCTCCTCTCCGCTCTCCTTGAGACAAATGGAAGACGGGAAGTCGTTTGAGTCTCCTTGTTACCTCAAACGCGCTTCCCGCCTACGGTAGCCACTGGCCTTAGTGCGACGGTGCGACAGACCCTGATGCCTTGCTGCGCCGATCAGTGCTGCGAAGTAGTGCGTAGGTGCGGTGCGTTTGTTGCTCCGTCGTCTGCTGCGTCTAAGCTGCGTTGCCTGCGACTGTCTTGCTGCGTCTCGTGGTGCGTACAGGTGCGTGTCCTGGCTCAGGTCTTGCTGCGTCAAAACGTGCGTGTCGTCTGCTCGTACCAGTGACCGCTGTTTTCTTGGGTAGCTACTTCACCGCCGGCGGCGGCGATTCCTGCCCTCAAGCTGCGGGAATGCTTGCCGGGCCTGCCAGTCGCCACCGGTGGGCCTAGCGGATCTCCAGCCGGACCTGGAGCGGTCCATCGGCCGACCAGGTATCCTCCTGCGCCACCGCCTGGACCGTCACCATGCCGCCCTGAGCCTTGATCCGGTTGATCGTGTCGGGGATCTCGGTCCAGTTGGTGGTCCGCCCCACGGTGCCTTCGGCCGTCGTCACCATTCCCTGCTTGGTGGCGCGCTCGTTGACGTCCTGAAGAAGCGCCAGGATCTCCATCAGCAACTGGTCCGAGGAGAGCGAGCCATCAATCCGCCGCTGGGCGATGACCTCGTCCTTCTTGAAGATCTTCTGGTTCCGGAAGAGCTGGAAGTAGACCGGAACCGGGTTGCCCACCAGCGTGTTGGTGTAGGAGACCACCCGGACTACCACCCGCTCGCTGGTCGCGGAGATCAGCTGCGCCGCCTGGTCGAAGTGTTCCGGCACCACCTGGAGCGCCGTGTCCTTGCCCTCGATCTTGGCGCCGCGCTTCTTGGCCGCCTCGTTCGCTGGCCCGTTGAGGAAGGCCAGCAGGTCTTTCTTCACGGCGTCGACCGGACGCCCGCCCTGGATGACCGTGGAGAGCACGATCTCATCGGCCCGGTACGCCGTGTTGCCGAAGAAGAGGTCGGTCCGGAGAGTCGAGATCTCGCTCTCGAGCTTGCTCTTCTCCTGCGTCAGGCTCTCGACCTGCTTGGTGAGGTCGTCCACCGCCTTGGCCAGCGGCGCGGCCAGCTCCTTCAGCCGGTCGACCCGCGCCTTCTCGAACCCCAGCTGTTCCGAGGTCGAGGAGAGATGGCTCTGCGCCGTGCGGTAGTCGGCGATGACCTGGGTGTACTGGGTTTGAATCTGGACCAGCTGGTCCTTGACCTTCTTGAGCGCCTCGTCCACCGCGTTGCGCTGGTTGAGGACCGTCTGCAGCTGGCGGTCGAGCGCGTCGTACTGGGAGGACTTGACGGAGATCTCGTTCTCCAGCGCCGTCGCCCGGGCTTGCTTGTCCGCGATCTCGGCGTCCTTGAGCCTGAGCTGCACCTGGTTCTGGGCCAAGGTTTGCTGAAGCTGCTTCATCGAGAACAGGGCCGTCCGTACGTCGGACGAGACCACCGACAGGACGGTCAGCGTGCCGGCGACGATGAAGATCCCGGAGATGACCGTGATGATGATCGACGTATACCTGGGCCTGAGGCCGAACAGGCTGAGGCGCTTGCGCCCGACCTTCCGCCCCACCAGGTCGCCGAGGTATGCGATGAGCCCTCCGGTGATCACCAGCACCAGGATCAGGAAGATCCCGTACACAGGCTGTCTCTCCCTTGCTGCCTTCGACTGGGGCGCCCGCTACTTGCGCGCCCGGACCACGAACCAGGTTCCCGCCAGGAACAGGAGCATATCGGGCGCCCAGGCGGCGACGCCCGGCGCCACGACTCCGCCCCGGCCCAGCGCGCTGAAGAGCGTCATGAGCACGTAGTAGGCGAAGATGATGACGATCGAAAGCCCGAAACCGACCGAGGTGGCACGCCGGTGATGCTGGATGCCGAGCGGCGTGCCGATGAAGGCGAAGACCAGGCTGGAAAACGGGGTGGCGAACTTGAGCCAATACTGGAGCGCGTAATTCCGGACCACCTCATGGTTGCGCCGGAGCAAGGCGATCTGGGTCCGCAGTTCGGAGAGGGTCATGGTCTCCGGGCTCTTCTGGCTGCGGGGGATGTCCTCCGGCCGCTCGTTCAAGGCTGCCCGCTGCTTCCCATCCCGGAAGCTGATCTCCGTGACCTGCCCCTTCCCTTCCGGGCCGGCGAACAGGTACGTCTTGCCGTCGACGAAGTACCATCCGTCCTTCTCCCAGACCAGCCGGTCGGCGGTGGTCTGCCGGAAAGGCTCGCCGTCGCGCCATTCGAGCATCGCCACATTGCGCATTGTGGCGGTCTGCTGGTCGAAGTCGGTGGCGTAGATGAGCCGCGACAGCCTACCCCCCGAGAAGTCGCGCAGCATGACGTTCTTGGTGACGCGGGGAAGCTTCCCTCCCTGGACCTCCTCGATCATCACCCGCTGCGCCTCCTGGTTGGCCCAAGGCACCACCGCCTCGCCCAGGCCGATGCTGAGGGCGGCGACCAGCGCGCCGATGGCCAGCACCGGCACCATGAGACGGAAGAAGCTCACCCCGCCGGCCCGCATCGCCACCAGCTCGCTGGTGGAGGAGAGGCGGGAGAGGGCGAGCAGCGTGCCCATCAGAACCGACATCGGGAAGGTCCAAACGATGATCTGCGGCAGCTTGAGCAGCAGGAGATGGGCGGCCGAGCCGACCGGCGCGCCTTCAGACACCACGGCCGAGGCGATGTTGACCAAGTCGGACCCGATGAAGAGGGTCGTGAAGGTCGCCACCCCGAACCACAGCGGTCCCATCACCTGGCGGAACAGGTACCTGTCCAGCGTACGCAGCATCGTTTCTCCCCAATCCTCGGCCTTTTCCCCGGGCTACAGCGCGAACTTCTCGCCCAGGTAGAACTTGCGGGCCTGCGGGTCGGCGGCGATCTCCGCCGCGCTCCCCGACGCGAGCACCTTCCCCTGATGGATGATGTACGCCCGGTCGGTGATGGCCAGCGTCTCCCGGACGTTGTGGTCGGTGATGAGCACCCCCAGCCCCTTCTCTTTGAGATACCGGATGATCCCCTGGATGTCGGCCACCGCGATCGGGTCGACCCCGGTGAAGGGTTCGTCGAGCAGGATGAAAGCCGGGGAAGTGGCGAGCGCCCGGGCGATCTCCGTCCGGCGCCGCTCTCCGCCGGAGAGCACGCCTCCCAGAAGGCCGCGCAGCCGCGCCAGGTTGAACTCTTCCAGCAGGCTCTCGAGCCGCTGTTCCTGCTCGGCCCGGCTGAGCGACGTGACCTCCAGGACGGCCCGGATGTTCTGCTCCACCGTGAGCTTGCGGAAGATCGACGGCTCCTGCGTCAGGTAGCCGACGCCTAGCCTGGCCCGCTTGTACATGGGCAGGTGGGTGACCTCCTGATCGCCCAGGATGATGCGGCCGCCCCCCGCCGGCTCGAGCCCGACGATCATGTAGAAGGTGGTCGTCTTGCCCGCGCCGTTGGGGCCGAGCAGGCCCACGACCTCGCCGCGGCAGACCGAGAGCGAGACCTCGTCCACCACGCGGCGGTGCCGGTAGCTCTTCACCAGGTTCTCGGCGACCAGCCTCACGGCGACACCCCCTGGACCGTCACCCGGGAACCGCCCCGGGCCACCACCTTCTGGTCGGCCAGGGTGAAGACGATCTCCTTGCCCGACAGTTCGTTGCCCTCGAGCTTGACCACGGGCGAGTCGCTCAAGATGAGCTGGCGTTCCTTCCCTTGGAAGACGGCGAGACCGGCGGTGGCCGACGCCTTGCCGCTGACGAGGGCGACCTCGCCCTGGGCCCGCGCCGTACGGGCCTTGAGGTCGGCGGTCAACTGGCGGGCCGTCAGGGTGAACTGGTCGGGGGAAGCCTGTTCCAGGCGGACGCCGCCCTCCGCCTTCACCTGGCCGGTGGCTTCCGCATACTCCAGCCGCGGGGCGGTGATGCGCAGCTTGCCGCTGACCAGCACCGCCGGGTTGCCGGGCGTGCCCGTCACGATGCTGGCCCGGTGCGCCACGTCGTATTCGATCGTCTCGCCGGAGAGTTCGAGGTTGTCGGCGGCCGGGGAGGCGGCCTGCGCCGCGGCCGGTGCGGCCGGGCTTGTTCCCCCGGCGCCCGCGGCAAGCGCCCGGAGGGCGGGAGACTCCCGCCAGGCCAAGAACCCCAGACTGAGCGCCAAGGCCGGCGCGAGCGCGACCGCCAGCCAGACGCGTCCCGCCTGGCGCAGCGCCGTGGGCCGACCCGACAGTGCCTTATCCATGCCCTCTCCCCCTAGCTTCCCTGCCCCGACAGGCGCACGCCGCCGGTGGCTTTGACTTTCTTCAGCGCCAAATCCCCCCGGAGTTCGGCGGCCCTGAGGACCGAGGTTCCCCGGATGAGGGTCACCGGCCCACCCGCCTGGCCACGGGCGACGAAGCCGGCCTGTCCGGCGTCCCAGCGAAGCTCGGCCGCCCGCAGTTCGCTTCCGTTCGGGGCGGCCAGCCGGACCGACCCGGAGAAGACGAGGGATTTCTGGCCAGCGTCGAGGCTGGCCTGGCGGGCCGAGAGCGCCGAGGTGGTGCCGTCTTCGTTGTGGTAGACCGCAGCGACGCCGCGCAGCCTGGCCTCGCCGCTGTCGGAAAGCTCGGCCGAGGCCAGGGTGAGTTCCCAGGCCACCCGGCCGGCGACCGGATCGATCACCTTGAGTTTCGTGCCTTTGAGTTCGACGCCCGGTGGAGCGGGCTGCGTCGTCGGGCGCGCCGGGTGCGGCTTGGCCGCCCCGGCGGCGCGGCCCGGCACCGGGCGGCGGGGCGTCGCCGGACCGTCTCCCAGCCGCCGGTCGCGGGAACCCACGCCGAACCAGGCCAAAGCGCAGGCGGCGGCGACCACCAGCAGCCCGGCCGGCCAATGACGCAAATGCCGCTCCCACAGCCGCACAGCCTCACCCACTTGCCCCGAAGACGTTCGCCAACATTATAACACACCGCTTAACCCCAGGACTTGTCAAACTCTCCCCCACCTGCAGGGAAAAGCTAGCGGAGGGTGAATGCTACTCGTCGCTATGAACGACTCGCACGACGCCGCGCGTCCCGCCCCGAAGGCCAGCGTGGTCATCCCAACCTACAACCGCCGGGCGTTCCTCGAGCGGTGCCTCAAGTCGCTCCTCCGCCAGACCGCACCGGGCGACCTCTACGAGCTGGTCGTGGTGGATGACGGCTCCACCGACGGGACGGCGGACCTCGTCGCCGAACTCGCCGCCGCGGCCCCCTGCGCCGTGCGGTACCACCGCCAGCCCAACTCGGGCAGGGCCCGGGCCCGTAACGCCGGCATCCGCCTGGCGCGGGGAGAATACATCATCTTCCTGGACAGCGACATGGTGGTGGACGACGGTTTCATCGCCGCTCACCTGGCCTGCCATGCGGAGGGCGGGCGGATCGTCCACGGGCAGGTGATCAATACCCCCGACTGGGAGGAGCCGCAGAAGGCCGAACCCAAACTCTCCGACTGCTCGCGGGCCTTCTTCGCGACGGGGAACGTCTCGCTGGAGCGGGCCAAGCTTCTCGAAGCCGGGCTCTTTTCCGAGGAGTTCACCGAGTACGGCTGGGAAGACCTCGAGTTGGGGACGCGCCTGCGCCGGCTCGGGCTCGTGGCCGTGAAGTGTCCCGCCGCCCGGAGCTGGCATTATCTTCCCCGCCTGACGTACGCCCAGGTGCCGCAGATCATCCAGCGGGAGCACGAGCGGGGCCACATGGCAGTACTGTACTACCGGATGCACCCCGAGTGGCGAGTGAAGCTGGCCACCCTCCTCACCACGCCGTTCTTCGCTTTCGACCGGCTGCTCTCACCCGGTCACTGGCCGGAGCACCCGGCGACCCTGCGCCTGCTCGAGCGCCTCGACCGCCCGGCCACCCACCGCCTCTTCCGGTCCCTGATGGCCTTCGTGCGGAACCACGCCTACGCTGAAGGACTCCGGGAGGGGCTGCGCAACGCCCAGAGGAAATCGTAGAGCGGCGCCAGCCGGGCAAACCCCTCGCTCACCTGTCTGACGAGGGCGGGGGTAAACAGCACCCCGCCAGCCTCTTCCCGGTGTTCGAGATAGAGGTTCTTCCGCTGGTACCAGTGGTGAAGGTCCTCCGGAAGGGAGTCGATCCCGGAGATCGGCCGCCGGTACCGCTCGCCCTCCACGGCGAAGTCGTCCCCCAGCGGGGAGACCAGCGACCGGAAACGCTCCGGGCGGGCCCGCAGGCTCTCCCGGAAACGGCTCATCGTGTCCCGCCCGGCGGAGTAGAAGCCCATCCCGAAGCGGTAGATCTCCGGCGAGAGTTCGAAGTAGAAGGCGGGCGCCTCGGTCCACTCCCGGCTGGGCCGCTTGAAGGCCAGCCAGACCACGCTCCGGTAGGGCGTCTTGTCCTTGGAGAACCGGAGGTCGCGGTTGATGCGGGAGATGGTCCGCCCCACCTGCGGACGAACTTCGAGGGCCGGGTCGAGTTCCAGCACGACGGGCGCGCAAGAAAGCCACCGATTCAGGGGTGAAGCCGCGGAAGGCCCGGGCAGTTCCGGCTGGCATCGCGCCGCACCTCCTTCCAGAGTTCGACGATCCCGGCGGCCATGCGGCTTGTCGCCCCCGGCGCGCCCATCCGCTCACGGCCGGCGGCGCCCCGCCGGGCCAGTTCGGCGCGGTCGCAGAGGAGCCGCAGGGCCGTGCGGGCGACTTCGCCGGGATCGGGGGCGACCAGCAGGACCGCCTCGCCGAGCAACCGTTTCTGCGCGGCGGCGAACCGGGCCGTGAACTGGGTGCCCCGCCCGGGGAAGGTCACCACCGGCCGGCCGAGGCCCGCCGCCTGCTCGTTCGCGGTGCCGGCCAACCCTACCACCAGGTCGCAGGCGGCCACGGTGTCGCCGAACCGCCCGGAGACCAGGGTGAGGACGGGGCGGCCCGGACGCCGACCGGGCTCAGGGGCCGCCGCACCCAGCGGAACGGCCACGCCGCCCGCCTCGGCGACGGCGGCGACCGCCCGGCCCACGTCGAGGCTGGGGGCGAGGGCGACCGGGAAGGTGAGCGGGAAGGTGGATAGCTCGACCAGCCGGGCCGCCGCCCGGGTCAGATCGGCAAGGTTGAGGTAGGCGTCCTCCCGGCTGCCGGGGAGGAGTCCGACCACGGCCGGGGACCGGTGGTCCGCCGGCCCAGGTTCAGCCTGGGCCGGCGAGCCGGCCGGCGCCGCCACAAAGAGGTCCGGACGCAGGTCGGCGCCGGAGAGGTCAAGGCAGTCCATCATGGCATTGCCCAGGTACTCGGCGGGCACCCCCTGCGCCGCCAGGCCGCGGGCGGTCAGGTCGTCGCGGGGATAGACCTTCCGGCACCGCTTCATCAGGCTGACCTCGACGGGGAAATGCGGGGCGATGTAGTCCGACTTGGCGGTCGGCAGGAAGACGACCGGGCCCCGGAGCTGGCGCAAGGCCAAGTACAGCACGAGGACGTCGCCGACCGCCACCGTCACCTCGACCTCGGGCGCCCGCCGCCTGAGTTCCGCGGCTTGTCCGAGAAGCAGCGGCAAAAGCCCGGCCCGCAGGTCGCGCACCAGGTTGCCCACGGAGAGCCGGGTGAAACCGCCGCTGGGCAGCGTCCGGCGCGGTCCCACCAGCGGGATGCCCCGGGCGGGGTAGGGTTTCCCCTCGCCGACCACGGCCAGCGCGGCCAGGCCTGCCTCGGGCGCCGCCTGCTTGACCGCGGCCGCCAGGGTGGCGCCGATGAGATCCTCCCCATGCCCGTTGCTCAGGAAGAGGATCACCGGCCGACGACCTCTCCAGGACGGAGGATCGACCCGGCCGCCACCTCCGCCCAGGCCTGCACGACGCAGGTGTCGGAGAGCACGCTCCCCTCGCCCACCGCCGCGCCCGGCTCGATCCGGCAATCTTGTCCGATCACGGCCTGCGAGACCCGGCACTCGGCGCCGAGCGAGGCGCCGGCCCACAGGACGCTCGCTTCCACCGTGGCCCCTTCGCCGACCTTCACCCCCGCACCCAGAACCACGTCGCCGAGCAGGCGGGCGCCGGCCGAAACGCGCGCGCCGGGGCCCACGATGACCCGTCCCTGCAAGACGGCGCCCGGTTCGACCACAGCGCCCTCCCCGAGGACCACCGGCCGCTCGGCGCTGGGCACCGCGACCCCGGGCGTGTGCAGGCGGACCAGCCCGTGCAGCACGTCCTGGTGGGCGAGCCGGTACTGGAGCAGCGTGCCGACGTCGCACCAGTAGCCGTCCATGCGATAGCCGTAGAAGGGCTGCCCTTCGGCGACCAGGCGCGGGAAGAGCTGCTTGCCGAAGTCGTACACCTCGCCGGCCGGGATCAGGTCGAGCACCTCCCGCTCAAAGAGGTAGATGCCCGTGTTGGCAAGGCGGGAGAGCGCCTCCTCCGGCCGCGGCTTCTCCTGGAAGCCGGTGATGCGGCCGTCCTCGCCCGTCACCACGACGCCGAAGTGCCGGGGGTCGTCCACCGGCCGGAGCGCGATGGTCGCCAGCGCCCCCCGCTGCCGGTGGAAGGCCAACATGGCGCCAAGGTCGATGTCCGTCAGGGCGTCGCCGGCAATCACGAGGAAGGTGCCGTCGAAGAAGCCGGCCACCCGTTTCACCCCGCCGGCCGTGCCGAGCAAGGTGTCCTCCTTCGAGTAGGTCAGCCGCGCCCCGAAGGACTGTCCGTCGCCGAAGTAGGAGGTGATGCTCTCCGGACGGTACCAGAGGTTGGCCACCACCTCGGTCACCCCGTGGACTCGCAGGAGCGCCAGGATGTGTTCCATCGCCGGGCGGTTGACGATGGGCACCATCGGTTTGGGCAGGTTGGCGGTCAATGGGTCGAGGCGGGATCCCACACCCGCCGCCAGGATCATCGCTTTCATGCTGAAGGCTCCTCCCCCCGAAACTGCTGGTCATAGAGGCGCCGGTAGAGTCCGCCCCGCTCCAGCAAGGCCTGGTGCGTTCCGGCTTCCACGATCTTTCCTCCCGACAACACGACGATCTGGTCGGCAAACTGCACCGTCGACAGGCGGTGGGCGATGACGAAGGTCGTGCGCCCCCGCATCAGGCGTTCGAGCGCCTCCTGCACCACCCGCTCCGCCTCCGTGTCGAGGGCCGAGGTGGCCTCGTCGAGGATGAGCAGGCGGGGATCGCGCAGAAGCGCCCGGGCGATGGCGATGCGCTGGCGCTGACCGCCCGAGAGGCTCTCGCCCCGCTCCCCCAGCACGGTGTCGTAGCCTTGCGGCAGGCCCAGGATGAAATCGTGCGCGTTGGCGGCCTTGGCGGCCGCGACGATCTCCTCCTCCGACGCGCCGGGCCGGCCGAAGGCGATGTTCTCGCGGACCGTCACGCCGAAGAGCATCGTCTCCTGCGGCACGACCCCGACCTGCCGGCGGAGCGATTCCAAGGTGACCTCGCGCAGGTCGTGCCCGTCCACCAGAATCCGCCCGCCGGTCGGGTCATAGAAGCGCGGCAACAGGTTGACGAGGGTGGTCTTCCCCGCCCCGCTCGGACCGACGAGGGCGACCACCTTCCCCGGCTCCACGGTAAGGTCGATCCCGGAGAGCACCGGCGGGCCGTCGCCGTAGGCGAAGCTCACCTGCTCGAAGACGACCCGGCCTGCCAGGGGCGGCAGCGGCTTCGCCCCGGGCTTCTCCCCCACCTCCGGCTCCGCGTCGAGGATCGAGAAGATGCGTTCGCCGGCGGCCAGCGCCTGCTGGAGCGCCTGGTAGACCCGGGAGAGCGCGGCGAGCGGGTTCGCCGCCAGCGCCAGGTAGCCGAAGAAGGCGATCAGCTTCCCGGTGGTGAGCCGCCCGGCGAGCACTTCCGAACCGCCGAACCAAAGGACCAGCGCCACGGCGGTCACGAAGAGGAAATCGACGGTGGGCGAGAGGGTCGCCCCCACCTGCGCGCTCTTCAGGCTCGCCCCGAAGCTCGCCTCGTTCTGCCGCGTGAAGCGGTCCGCCTGGTGCTCCTCCATGGTGAAGGCCTTGACGATCCGGATGCCGGCGAGCGCCTCCTGCAGCACGGTGGTCAACTCGGCGACCCGCTCCTGCATGTTGCGGCTGGCCCGGCGGATGACCCGTCCGAACCGGTTGATCACCAGCGCCATCAGGGGGAAGACCACGATCGCCGTCAGGGCGAGACGCCAATGGAGCAGGAAGACCGCGACCAGGGTGCCGCTCAGCTGGAGACCCTGGAGAAGGAGGTCGCCCAGCCCCATGGCCACCGCCTGGTGGACGAGCATGGTGTCGTTCGTCACCCGGGCGATGAGTTCCCCGGTCCGGTGGCGTTCGTGGAAGGCGAGCGAGAGATCCTGCATCTTGACGAAGAGGGCCCGGCGCAGGTCGGTGACCACGCGGAAGCCCACGAACGAGGTCAAATAGGTGTAGCCGTACATGAAAAGGCCCCGCACCACGTAGAGGAAGACGATCCCGACGGCCAGGAGCGTGAGGTAGGTGCGGCTCCTGGTCTGCAGCAGGATGCGGTCGATGAGGGTCTGGCCGAAGAGGTATGGGACGGAGAGGTTGATCGCCGCCAGGACCACCATCGCGAAGAGGGCGGTGAGGAAGGGGCGCAGGTACGGCCGGATGTAGGACAACAGGCGGAGCCCGGTCGCCCGGCGGTCCATCAGGCTTCACCTCCCCCGTACGTCTCGGCGACCACCTCGGCCACCAGGCGAGCCAGGCGCCCGGCCGCCCCCGGCTCCCCCATGACCCGCCGCAGCTCGCAGGCCATGGCGGCCCGCCGGCCCGGATCGGACAGCAGGCGTTCGCTCTCCTCGGCCACCTGCGCGGCGCTCAACTGCCCGCGCAGCTCCGGCACGAGGTATGCGCCGGCCAGCTGGTTCGGCCAGGCGGCGAACGGGATGCGCTGGGCGAGGCGGGGGATGAGCCGGCGCTTCAACGCCTTCCCCACCTGCGGCAGGTTCCCGATGAGCCCGGCCAGCCCCTCGACCGGGATCAGCTCCGGGTGGTTGAGCGGCAGGGCGACCACCATCGGGACGCCCAGAAAAGCCAGTTCCGCCGTGTTGGTCCCGGGGATGGTCAGGGCCAGGTCGGCGGCGGCCATCAGGTCGTACTGCTCCCCCTGGCGCACCGGAATGCGGCAGTCGCCCGCCATCAGGGCGCCGTCGGGGGCCATGCTGCCCCGGGCGCCCCACTCCGCCGCGTACCGGCCGCTCAGGGCCTCCGCCAGTTGGGCCGGGCGGGCGAACGGGGAGAGGCTCAGCACGAACCGGGCCTGCGGCCGCGCCGCGTGCAGAAGCTCAGCTGCCCGCACCAAGAGCGGGGTAGCCAGCGCCACCTCGGCCGGCCGGCTCCCCGGCAGGAGCAGGACCAGTTCGGCGGAGGCGGAAGCGGCGTCCAAAGACTCCCGCACCTCCTGCGGCGACCGGACGGGAACGACGGCGTCGAGCATCAGGTTGCCCACGACCACCGCCTTCCCCTCGGGCACCCCCTTGGCCAAAACCTTGGCCCGCGTGGCGGCATAAGGCACCGCGAAGCGCGCGAAGGAATCGCTCCAGTTGACGAAGCCTTCCGTGTAAGCCACGGCCGGGTAACCCAGGCGCTTGCGCAGGAGCACCGCGTTGGCGAGGTCGCCCCCGAGGAAGAGGACCGCCCCTCGCCGTCCCGGGCGAAAGCCGGCCGGCGCGATTCCGAGCAGGGCGTAGCGGAGGAAATCGGCCGGGCCGAAGGCGGCGTCGACGCCTGCCAGCCCCCGGACGACCTCCAGTTCGCACCCGCTGGCGAACGTGCACGGCGGGACGAAGACCGTCACCCGGGCGCCGGGCAGGGCCTCTTTGAGGGCGGGCGCGGCCGGTTTCACCCAGCCGGCCACCTCTCCCGGACTGTTGGCGGTCAGCACCATGTCGAGCGTGTTCACCGGCCTGTTCCTTCCGCAACTTCCAGAATGATCTTCGCGGCTCGCCCGGCGCCCCCCGGCTCTCCGAGCCGGGCCACCGCGGCCCGCAGGCGCTCGCTCACTCGCGCCCGTCCGGCCGGATCGGCCAGGAACCATTCCACCGCGCCAGCCAGCCGCTCCGGGGTGAGTTCCTCCTGCACCAGTTCGGGGATGATCTCCTCCCCGGCCACCAGGTTGGGCAGCGCATAATGCCTGACCTTCACGAGCCACCGGGCGAGCGCGTAGGTGAGGGGGCTGACGCGATAAACCATCACCATCGGAGTGCCGAAGAGGGCCGCTTCCAGGGTGGCGGTCCCGGAAGCCACCATGAGGACGTCAGCCGCCTCCATGACGGCGTGCGCCCCCGGCACGAGCCTCACCGGCAGCCCGGCGGCGGCCACGAGCGCCTCCAGGCGCGCCCGGTTCACCGTCGGCGCGAGGCCGAGCGCCCACTTGAGTCCCGGACGGCGCTGCTCAAGCAGGCGCGCCGCAGCCAGCATGTCGGGAAGGAGCGACTCGATCTCCTGGCGCCGGCTGCCGGGCAAAAGACCGACCAGCAACTCGCCCGGGACCACCCCGAGGGAGGCCCGCACCCCCTCGCGGTCGCCGCGGGGGTGGACCTCATCAAGCAGCGGATGGCCGACGAAGCGCACCTCCGCCCCGGCCTGGCCGTAGACCTCGACCTCCATCGGCAGGACGCAGGCGATCCGGGTGCATGCCTTGGCGAGCCGCCGGGCGCGCCCCCTGCCCCAAGCCCAGGCCGCCGGGGGGATGTAGTAGACCGCCGGAACGCCGATCCGATGAGCGTACTCGGCGACCCCCACGTTGAAGCCGCCGAAGTCGACCAGCACCAAGGCGTCGGGCCGGACGCGCCGCAGGTACGCCTTGACCTCGTTCTGCCAGCGTTTGAAGCGGGGCAGCCGGCGCAACGCCTCCCCGAAGCCGATCACCGAGGCTTTGGTGGGGTCGAAGAGCAGGCTGACCCCGGCCGCCGCCATCCGTTCTCCCCCGATGCCGGAGAGTTCCACCTCCGGGCGCCGGGCCTTCAGCTCCCGAGCCAGGGCCGCCGCGTGCAGGTCTCCCGAAGCCTCCCCGGCGAGCAGCATTATCCTCATCCCTCGACCCCTACCACAGCCAGTCCGGCCTCGCTGGCCAGACGCTCCACTTCGTCAGGTTCGGCGACGAAGGTCGCCCCCGCCTCGACCGCCAGGCAGGCCACGCCGGCGTCCCGCATGGAGGCCAGCGTGTCGGGCCCGATGGTCGGCACGTCGAACCGCGGGTCCTGCGCGGGCTTGGCCACCTTCACCGCGACCGCCCCGCCCCGGCCCAGCGCTCCGCCCCGCTTGAGGCACGCGTCGGTCCCCTCGACCGCCTCGACCGCCAGGACGGCCAGGTTCTTCACCACGACGGTCTGGCCCAGGTCGAGCCCGGCGATCTCCTTGGCCCGCCGGAAACCGTAGCGCACGTCCGCCATCTCCCGGGCATCCGGCGCCCGCCCGGCGATCTGTCCCGCCCCGGCGAGCAGGTTGCCCAAGTAGTCGTCCTGGCGGACCACCTCGACCCCCTCGCCGGCCAACTCCTCCACGACGGCGAGCAGGAGCGTGTCGTCGTTGCGGTCGGGCACGCGGCCGAGGAGCGCCCGCAGGCGCGCGTCGGGGGCGAAATCCTGGTAGAGTAGTTCTTTCGTCACCTTGCCGGCCAGCACGGCCCGGGTCACCCCCTCCGCCCGCAGCACCGAGAGTAAGCGGCCGAATTGGGCCACCGGAACGGCGTGCAAAACGGCGGCCTCTGCCGCCAGCCCCGGCTCGACCTCCGGCACCAGGGTCACCACCACCGGCTCCTCCCCTCGCCGCCGCGCCTCCCGGGCCGCTTCGAGAGGCAGCACCCCCCGGCCGGCCAAGATTGCGATCCCGCCCTTCGCCACCGTCTTCCCCCTCACCGTCTTGCGGGCAAGCCGTCCCGCCAGCTAAAAGAGAACAGCCACCAGGCCAGCGTCGAGCCGCGTGGCGTGGTGGCCGCTGTAACCCCTCCGTTATTCTGTACGGAGAGAAGTTTTTCCTTTCCGGCGGCGCTCCGGGCTGAGGCGGCTACCGGCAGATGCCCCGCTCGGCGCTGCGAATGAACCGGATGAAGTGGTCGATCTCCGGGGACCCCTGCAGCTGGTTCTCCATCTGCTCGATGGCTTGGCTGACGTTGAGGTCGGACCGGTACAGGATCTTGTAGGCCCGCTTAATCTCTTCCCGGACGTCCTGGGGCACGCCCTTGCGCCGCAGGCCGACCACGTTGATGCCGACCACCCGGGCCGGATGCCCGTCCACCGTCACGAACGGCGGGACATCCTTGACCACCTTCGTGCAGGCGCCGATCATGGCCATCCGCCCGATCTTGCTGAACTGGTGGACGCCGGTCAGACCGCCGATGGTGACGTGATCCTCGACGACCACGTGCCCGCCAAGCGCCGCGCCGTTGACGATAACGCAGTGGCTGCCGATCTGAACGTCGTGGTCGACGTGGGCGTAGGTCATGATCAGGTTGTCGCTGCCGATCCTCGTCTCGCCCCCGCCGCCCTCGGTGCCTCGCGTGATGGTGGAGTACTCCCGGATGAGGTTGTTGTCGCCGATGACGAGGAAGCTCTTCTCCCCGTGGAACTTCAGGTCCTGGGGTTCGATGCCGAGCTGCGCCCCGGCGAAAATCCGGTTGTTCCGGCCGATGCTCGTCCACCCGTCGACCACGACATGCGGGCCGATGACCGTCCCCTCACCGATCTCCACGTTCTCGCCGATGACCGAGTACGGCCCGACCTCCACGGTCGCGTGGAGCTTGGCCCCCGGATGGACAATCGCGGTCGGGTGGATCTTCCGGCCTATCGGGATCACCTTGGTTTCGGGATACAACTAGAATTCCTCCCCCAGGTCGTTTCATGCCCTCACACAGTAATCCGCCGGAGGGGCCCAAATCCGACCGGCGCTGTTGGCCAGTATCAGTTTACCAGTGGACTCCTGCTCTCACCAACCCAAACAACTAACCAAGATTGGCTGGATATCTCACTTTTTCGCTTCATTTGGGGTGCTGGCGAACGTCAGTTCCGCCTCGGCCGCCAGTTGCCCCTCGACCTTCGCCCGGGCCTTGGCCTTGACGATCCCCGCTTTGGCCCGGTCCACCTCGACCTCGATGATGAGTTGGTCGCCCGGCACCACCGGACGGCGGAAGCGCGCCCCGTCGATGCCGGCGAAGAGCGGCAGGCGGCCGGCGAGGCCCTCCTGGGAGAGCCAAAGGGCGCCGCAGACCTGGGCCATCGCTTCGAGGATGAGCACGCCGGGCATGATCGGGTGTCCCGGGTAGTGGCCGGTGAAGTGCGGTTCATTGATGGTGACGTTCTTGAGCCCCACGGCCCGCTTGCCGGGCTCCACTTCGAGCAGGCGGTCGACCATGAGGAAGGGATAGCGGTGCGGCAGGATCTCCATGATCTCTTTGACGTCCAATGGCAGTACCTCCCGGCGGGACCGTCCCGCCACGCCTTTATCCGACGGTCAACCGCGCCGCCGCAAGGATCGCCGTCGCGAGGGCGGAGTTGAGCGCATGCCCCGACCGCAGGCCGATCACATGCGCCATGACCGGCGGGATGAGCGCCAGATCGCCGACCAGGTCAAGCAGCTTGTGGCGGGCCGGCTCGTTGGGGAACCTCACCTCGCCGGCGTAGCCCTCCTCGCCGATGACCACCGCGCATTCAAGGCTGCCGCCCAGCGCCAGGCCCTGGGCGCGCATCCGTTCGATGTCGGCCAAAAAACCGATGGTGCGCGCCGGCGCCACCTCGTCGCAAAAGGAATCCTCCCCCGGAACGAACTCGGCGAGTTGCACGCCGACCACCGGGTGAGGATGGGTGAAGACGTAGGAGAAGCGAGCCTGGCGCGCCGGCACGGCCACCAGGGCGGCGTCCCCTGCCCTGACCGCCACCGGGCGGTCCAGGGTGAGGACCGGCAGCGGTTCGCCCTGCCCCTTGACCCCCGCCTCGGCCACCAACCGGGCGAAGACAGCCGCGCTGCCGTCGCCCAGCGGCACCTCAGGGCCGGTGAGCCGCAGGATGGCGTTGGCGACGCCCAGCCCCCGCAGCGCGGCCAGCAGATGTTCGGTGGTCGACACCTCCGCGCCGTGCCCGTCGCCCAGGGTCGTGCAGAAGTTCGTCCGGCAGACCGCCTCGGGCGAAGCCTGGATCACCGGTTCGCCAGGCAGGTCGGCTCGCACGAACCGGAAGCCCGTTCCGGGCGGCGCCGGCTCCAGCGTGAGGCGGACCGGCTTGCCGGAGTGCAGGCCGATCCCCTCGAGCGCCACGGGCCGGGCCAGGGTCGCTTGATCAGTCACCTGTTCAACTGCCAACGCAATGACCCCCTTGCGGCCGCCGGGCCGCCGAGGACATGTCCTTGGAGCGGGACGATTGTTGGTTATTCGCCCCTGTCCCAGGGAATCCTTTTCCAGCCCTCGCCTTACCCTCCCCGGGCAAGGCCGGCAGACTCTCGAGGAGGTGGCGGTATCTCTGTCCGAGCAGCGAGGTCGGAGCGCCGAAAACTTCCTCCGGCGCGCCATCCTCGACGACGCGCCCCTGGTCCATGAGCACCACCCGGTCGGCCGCCCGCAGGGCGAAGGAGACCTCGTGGGTGACCACGACCATCGTGCGGTCGCGGCTCTGCACGAGTTCCTCCATGACGTCGAGCACCTCCCGCACCAGCAGCGGGTCGAGGGCGGCGGTCGGTTCGTCCCAGAGCATGAGGGCCGGCGAGAGGGCCAAAGCACGGGCGATGCCCACCCGCTGCTGCTCGCCGCCGGAGAGCTGGCCGGGACGGCGGTCGGCCTTCGCCGCCAGCCCCACCCGGCCCAGCGCCGCCACTGCGCGCTCATGGGCGTCCTCCCGCGGCACGCCGGCGCTGATCAGGCCCAGCGCGACGTTCTGCCAGGCGGTCAGGCGCTGCACCAGGTTCGAATGCTGGAAGACGAACCCGATGCGCCGCCGCGCCGCCTGCAGGGCCGGCGGGTCGAGCGCCAGGAGGTCGACGCCCTCCACCAGCACCTGGCCGGCATCGGGCTGCAGCAGGCGGTTCACGCAGCGCACAAAGGTCGACTTCCCGCACCCGCTCGGACCCATGATGACCAGCGTCTGGCCGGCTGGCACGGCTAGGTCGAGCCCGGCCAGCACCGGGGTCTCACCGTAGCGCTTGCACAGGCCGCGCACCTCGAGGATGGGACGGACGGTCGCCGGACTCGTCATGCCTGCCTCGCCTCCCTCGGAAAGAGCATGCTGCTGCGGTTCAGGAGCAGGAGCAGCCCGGGTCGTCCTTCGGGGATGATGATCTCCCGGAGGATCCTGGCGTAGCTCAGGCCCATCGCCTCGCCCGCTTCGAGTTCGCCGAGGTTGACGGGGGCCAGCCGCCTGGCCAGGACGGCGACGAACATTCCCAGGCCGGCGCCGAGGGCGAAGACGCCCGGCCAGCCCAGGAGCGGGAAGCCCGCCCCGGAGAGGAGGAAGACGCTCCCAAGTAGTGTGGCTCCGGCCACCCCGCCATAAACCACGCCGGCCACCATCGCGGACCGCCGGCCCCGGGCGGCGCTGGAGAGCGTCGCGATCACCACGGCGTGGTCGAGCACCAGGGTGGCCATGACCAGGCCAAGGGCGATCAGACCCGCCACCGTGCTCCGGACCTTCCCGAGCAGCTGGAAGAGGAGACCCTGGAGGTCCGGCTTCAGCGAACCCGACGGCAGCACCGACACGGAGGCGTTGTCGCCGACCGCCTTCTTCACCGCCGCCGTGGCCGCCTGCGCCGGCACGCTGCCCGGCACCAGGAACTGGAGCCGCTCGCCCGGGATCACCTCGCCGCCGATGTAGCGGTCGATGAGTCGCACCGACCGGCCGAGCTGGTCGTCCTTCACGTTGGGCAGGGAGTCCTTCACGTAGGTCATCTGTTTGGTGACGGACCCCACGTCGATCCGGGCGATGGCTTCGAGCCGCTGCGAAATCTCCTGCAGGCTGCTCTTGAGGCCGGTCACGTCCACCTTCTGCATCTCCGCCACGGTGGTGTCGGTGGCGCCGCTCAGGCCGTCGATGAACTCGTTGACCGCGCCCGCGTTCTTGGCGAGCAGGCCGAAGTTCTGCACCTGCAGGGCGGTGGTCTGCACCTGGGCCCGCCACTTGAGCAGCAGCAGGCTGACCGGATTCAGGTTCCCGATGATCTGGGAAAGGGCGTCGGTCTGCTGGGCCGCCGTGGAGGAGAGGCCAGCCATCTGGGCCTGCAACTCGGCGGCCGACGCCCCCGCCTGTCCGGGCAGCCCGGCGCCCTGGGCGCCCAGCCCGGCCGCCGCCTCGGCGCCACCCCCCGCATCCGTCCCCGGCGGGAGATGCGCGGCGCCGGCGGCCAGGTCCATCGCCGCCTTGGCATCGGTCACCCCGTTCATCCGGTCGAGCAGGTCGTCGATGGCCCCCACCGTCTTGTTCAACACCGCGACCAGGCTGTCCGTCTGCACCTTTCCGAGCCCGTCCAGCGGCCCGGCGAGGCCCCGCTTCACCCCATCGAGGGCCGACTGCACCTCGGTCATGCGGTTCATGGTCTGCTGGAACGAGTCGAGCGTCAGTTGCACCCGGGCGGCGGTCGTGTCGGCGTGCTTGGCCAGCAGTTGGAGCTGGCTCAGGAGCTTGACGCTCTCGTCGACAGTCGCCATCAGGGCATAGCGCTGGTTGTGGATGGTCGCCGGGCCGACCGGCGCGCCCACCCGGTTGTTGGGCCGGGCGCGATAGGCCATGCCCGCCGGGATCAGCGTGCCCCGGCCGTCGGCCGCCGCCTTGGCGGCCTTCGCCCCACCCGGAGGCGTGGTGTCGCCCTGCACCGCCACCCCGTGAGCGACGTCGCCGTCGACCCCGGTGACGAGGATGCGGAGGGCCTGGTCACCGATGCGCCCCCCTTGGGTGAGGCCGGCGCCGGCCACCAGCTCGTCGCCCTTCCGCAGGGACGCCGCCGGGCCCAGCTTGATGGTGATGTCCGAAGCGTAGCTGAGCAGGAACCGGCGCATCTCGACCAGCGCGCCCAGGAAGGAGCTGTAGTCATCCTGCTTGTCGCTCTGGGTCACGTCGGTCACCGGAACCTTTAGGCTCGCCTGCGCCGCGGCTGCAGCCTGGGCGCCCACCCGATCGAGGTCGCTCACCTTGTAGCCCATCGGGAAGCGCGCTTCCACCACCCGGTACTGGCTCAGCACCTTTTTGATCAGCGGCTCGACGTCCTCCGGGCGCCCGCCCTTCTGCAGCGCGACCACAAGGTCCTGGCCGCTGGCGAAGGTCAACTTCACCCCCGGCAGGTCCTGAAACTTGTCGAGGAAGAACCGGTACGCGCCGGCGGGAATGCCGTGCACGAAGATGCTCGGCTCGATGAGCAGGAGGTGGCCGGAGTACCCCGGCAGGCTCCCGAAAGTGCTGTCGATGTTCTCCATGACGGAACGGGTCCGGTAAGCCTCGGGGAGGGTGACGAAGAAATTGGCCTGGCCCGCGACGGTCAGGCCGGGTTTGAACGTGGCGCCGGGGAAGGTCTTGGGCAGGTAGGTCGCGAGCCGCTGCTCGGCGCGGCTCTTGCTGTCGGAGCGCACGTAAAGGACGAAGTCGTTCTCCCCGGCGCGACCCACCAGCCCCGAGACGGTCCGCCCGAAGAAGGCGTCGACCGCCCAGGCTGTCGCCGCCGCGAGGAGCGACAGGACGAGTACGGTGACCACCGTGAGCCGCGCGAGGTCAGCGGTGAAGCCGTCCCGGAGCGGTGTGAAGCTGTGAGCCAGACTGGCGCGCAAAGCGTCGACCTCCTCCGATCCGCCTGCGCACCATTATAACACCAGCTAGATGCCGCTTCCCTCGCCAATTGGCGCGGAGAATGGCAAGGTCTTACAGCTTGAACTCGATCTCCATCGGGCCCTCCGCCTCGACCACGTTCTGGTCCGTGTCGATGATGAACCGCTCGCCCCGGATGGTCTTGTCGTCCTTCTCCTTGATCAGGACGTCGCCTTCGAGCACCACCTTAGCCTCCTTGTCGCGATACTCGACCTTGCGGGCGGTGGCGACCCGTTCGTTCTCCTTGAGGGTCACGTTGCCGGTGGCGACCATGGTCTTGTCGCCCGAGCGATACTCTAACCGGTCGCAGGTCAGCGCGAGTTTCTCCTTCTTCTCCGCGGTGGCGTCCTTCTTGCTCAGGCTGACTTTCGTCTCGATGACGTACCGCTCTTCGTCGAACCAGGCGGAGAACTTCTCGCCGGACAGGGCGAGGTCGTCCTGCACCATCCGGGCGCCCCCGGCGATCACGGCGAACTTCTTCTTGGCGTCGTAGACGATGTCGCCGGCGCTCAGCCGGACGTCGCCCTTGACCATCTCCACCTGGCCTTTGATGGTGACGACATCCTTCTCGAACTTGAAGAGCTTGTTCTCCTTGACCGTGACCTTCAGTTCGCTGGCCTTTTTCGGCGGGTCGGCCGGTTTGGCCGCCAGTTCCTCGGCCAGGGCGGCCGGGAGGGGTCCGGCGACCAGCCCCAGAACCAGCACCAGAAGCAGTGTGGACCGCTTTCTCCCTGTCATTCCTGTTCACTCCTTGTCTGACCGAGGCCCGGCGCGACGAACGCTTCCTCATCGTCGCCCCCGAGCCGGATCGTGAACTCGACCGGTCCCTGGATCTCCCACTTCGCGTCCTTGAGCGAATAGATGATGGTGTCGCCGGTCATCCGCTCGCCGTTGTCTTTGACCAACTCCACCTGGCCCGAGGCGATCATCGTCTCGGTCTCGACGTCCACCACGAGGCGGTTGGCCCTGAACCAGATCCCTTCGACCTTGGCCTCCACCGGCTGAGGGCTCGTCACCTGGCGGGTGAGCGGGTTCCACTGCAGTTCCTCCCCCCGCAAGAGGTCGCCGTTGGCCCGGGAGACCACCACGTGGCCGCGCATCAGGAAATTGTTCTGTTGGGGGTAGTACACTCCTCCGTCAGCGGTCAAATTGAGGTAGGGCTGCCCCTCCCGGTAGACCACGCCCCGACGAACGTAGTAGAAATCCACCCGCTCGCCGTCGCGGGGGGCGGTGACCTTGGCCACTTCCAACTCCCAGTCGCGTTTGCCCGCCGTCCGGCCGACGAAGCGGATGTCGCGGAAGTGGAAGCCCGGCGTCTCCCTGGCCTCCGCCCCTGCCGGCCGCTCCTTGCCGGGCGGCGGCGCCGGCGCCCGACCGATATAGGCGACGAGCGCCACGGCGAGCAAGGCCAAAAGGGCCCCGAACCAGGCCGAAGAGAGCAGTCGCCTCAGCCCAGAAGCCAGGCGGCCCGGAAGGCCGGCGCCGGCCTTCATCGCGGCACCCCCGTCGCGCCGCTGCCGCCGGTGTCGCTGAGAAGCCCGCCGAGCGAGGAGGTGTCGAACATCAGCCGCTGCTCCGTCGCACCGAATCGGAAGCGCTGGGCGGGCAACGCCTTGATCTGCAGTTCCAGCCAGAGCTGCCGGGTCACCTCGTCGTAGCTCAGGCGCAACTCCCGGCAGTGCATGTCCCTGGTCACCCCGACCTCGCCGCGGCTGAAACTCTGTGCGACCCCATCGTAGCTGGCGGTCAGCTCCACGCGCCAGTCCTTGCCCAGGGGTTGGGCGACCTGCGCGTCGAGCCGTTCCAGTTGGTCGGTTCCCAGGTTGTAGGTGGTCCCCAGGCGGTACTGCTGGGTCTCTTTGGGCAGGTAGGCCAGAGTGCCCAGGAACCGGGTGGTCTGGGCCAGGCCGCTCCCCGCGAAGCTGAGCGCCCCGCTCGCCGTGAAGGGAGTTCGGCCGTAGTTCACCCGGGCGGTCATGTTCTGCAGGTCGCCGGTGAGTTGGTTGTAGCTGGCGCTCACATCGGCCGTCAGCCCTCTGGCCGTATAGGTGGCGGAGCCGTAGAGCATCCGGGTCGGGAACATGCCGATGGTCGAGAAGGGGTTGCTGCCCAGCTTGTCCTGCCAGTCGTAGCGCAAGCTCATGGCGAGCGGCTGAACCGGCCGGTAGGTCAACTCCGGCCGCACGCTCAGGCCCATCGTGTATTCGCCGTCCTGGTAGTACATGCTCCGGCCTTCCCCGCTCACGGTCGCGGTGAGCTTTGGGGTCACGCGGTACGAGAGCCCGTTCACGCGCCCCGACAGCGACCCGGTGGCGAGGTCGGTGAGCGTCCACCGGCCGTCCCACGTCCCGGTTTCGGAGTTCCAGACCGAGACCTTGCGAAACTCCTCGTGCCGGAAGACGCTGCCGGTCAGGGTGAAGGGGAGCGGGCGCCCGTTTAGGGTCAGGTTCCTGCTCTCCACGCTCACCTCGGGAAAGTCGGTGTACCGCTCCCACGGCTCGTCGGAACCGGACGGCGCGACGCTGAGCAGCGACGGCTTGAACGACTGCCGCGCCCTGAGGCGCAGGGTGAAGTCAGTGAACTCCCGCGCCAGGGTCGTATCATAGCTCACCTGGTCGTAGGGCCGCTCCTCGCCGGGTTCCCCAGTGGACAGCGGATAGCGGTTGCCCGTCGCCAGGAACCGCCACTCCCAGTTGCCCGGCAGCCGCTGCACGGTGTTGAAGGAGAGGCTGGCGCTCCCCAGCGCGTCCTCGGCCTGTCGCCGGTAGACCGTGCTCAGGCTCGTATACGCCCCGGTCCCCGCCTGTTGGCTCACCTGGAGGCTGAAGTTGCCGAGCGCCTCCTGGCCGGCCTTCTTCTCGTACGTCCCGGCCAGATTCCCCCGCCAACTCCCGCCGAACTGCTGGGCGTGATTCAAGCCCAGGTAGAGGTCGTTGTCGTTCTTGGCGCGGTCGCCCTTGACGTAAAGGTAGGCCCAGCCGCTCCCCTCCCTGGAGGCGCTGCCGAAGCTGTAGTTGTGCTAGAGCCCGGCGCCCAGCCCCTTGAGCTGGTACCAATCGAGGAAGTACGACCCAAACGCCGACTTGGAGCGGAAGTAGTTGTAGGTGGTCTTGAGGAACCACCCATCCTCGCTGGAGTAGCCGACCCGCGGCAGTTCGAACTGGTTCTCCTTCCTCAGAGGGATCGCCAGGTAAGGCAGCGTCACGAGGCGAAGGCGGCCTTCGTAGTACGCGACCTGGCGAGCCTCCAGGTAATCGTCGAGATGGATCACGATCTCCCGGGCCTCGAGGTGATAGTGGGGGTCGGGCAGGTCGCAGGTGGTGAGGTCGGCCTTGGTGAGGCGCAACAGCGACTTGGTGCTTTCCATTGACTCGCCCGTGACCAGGACCTTGCCTTTCACCTGATCCCCCTGGTAGCTGGTGTTGACCCCGGTGAAGGTGCCGGACTCGTTCTTGAGATCGTAAACCCCCGAGGCGGCCTCGACCCGGTCGCTCCCTTTCACGAAGACCACGTGCCCCTCGGCCTGGACCAGGTCTTTCCCCAAGTCGACCCGGAAGCGGTCGGCGGCCAGGCTGATCTTCCGGTACGCCAGGCGCACATTCCCCTCGGCGACCAGCACCTGGGCCTCGGCGTCGAACTTGAAGCCGCCGTCGCTCTTAAGTTGCACCGTGTCGGGATCAGCCGGCGCCCTGGCCGCAGGCTTTTCGTCAGACGCCACCGGGGCCTCGGGGGACGCGGACGGCGCCGCGGCGGCCGCCGGCAGGCGCCCGGCCAGAAGCAAGAGGGCCAGCCCAAGCAGGCACCCCGACAGGAGGCGCCCTTTCCACTCTTTTCTGCGGCCGGCCGGGCCGGCGGTGACCATCATCTGCTCTGCTACCTCTGCGAGCGCTAAATCTGTTCCAGCCTGGTGAAGAGGAAGGCGCCCAGGGCGGCGAAGCTCAGGGAAGGCAGCCAGGCCGCCGTCAGGGGGGTGAGGATGCCGTTGACCCCCAGCGAGCGGCAGAGCGGCGTCAGCACGTAGTAGGTCAGGACCAGCACGACCGTCCCGCCGATGCCCAGAAGGCGCGACGAGCGCGGCCGGCGCAGCACCCAAAGGGCCAGGGGGATGCCGAACACTGTGAAGAAGAAGTTGGCGAACGGCATCGCCAGCTTCAGGTGGTAGTCCACCAGAAACGGCCGGATGTCGACCCCGCTCCGCCCGAACAGTCGAATGTTCGACGCCAGTTCGCGGCGGCTCATCTCCTGGGTGGTTTTCTGGTTGCCGAAGAAGCGGTCGACGCCCTCGTCCACCCGCAAGTCGAGGCTGCTGAAGCGAGCCTCGTTGGTCACGAACCCTTCCTTGTCGATCTCCCGGCTGACCCCCTGCTCCAGGTGCCAGATTCCCGCCCCGAAGCGGGCCGTGCGGGCGGTGATGAGTTCCGGGTACGGGCTTTGGCCCATCTGGAAGACCATCACGTCTTCCATGAGCAGGTGCGCCCGGTCGAGCTTGCGGATGTAGAAGACGGTGTCGTCCTGGCCGCGGAAGAAGACGCCTTCCCGGATCTCGGGCGAGACCTCCGAGAAGACGAGGCGCCGGACGGTGTTCTCCGCCTCGTGGTTGGCGGCGGGGACGACCAGTTCGTTGGTGAAATAGGCGCCGACCGACAGGAGGAAGGTCACGGCGAGCACGGGCGCGACCAGCCGGCGCAGGCTGACGCCGCTCCCCGTCATGATCACCAGTTCCGAGTCGCGGGAGAAACGGTGGAAGCCGAGCATGGCGCCGACCAGGGCGGCGATGGGCAGCGCCTGCACCAACAGCCCGGGCAGGCGAAAGGCCAGCAGCCGCCAGACCTGCGCGGCGGGCGCCCGCTTGACGAGCAGCCAGTCGGCCAACGTGAAGAGCTGATCGGAAAGCATCAGGAGGATCACAGCGAACATGGCCAAGAGGAACGGGCCGGCGAACTCCCGCAGGACATAGCGGTCGAACAGGCCAAGCCGCGGCGCAGTCAGGCGGGCGCTTCCTCCCGCCGCCCGGGCTACCACCGCACGTCCACTCCGAGGCCGCAACCGGCCTTCGCCTCCGTCCCCTCGGCCACCGCCCTCAGGCTCCAGCGGCCGCGGGGCATCCGGGCGGCAAGCGACCAGGTGAAGTGCGGCCCCAGGCCCGCCTCGCCCGTGAAGATCCAGCCGGCGCGCTCGAGGCGGCCGCCGAAAGACCAGGTCGCGCCGTTCAGATCAGTCGTGAGGTCCCGTCCGGCGAAGGAGAGCGCAAGGTCGGGCCGGAGCTGGCGGGTCACCCCGGCGAAGAGGCGCTGCTTCACAAGGATCGTCGTCCCTGAGCTGGAGCGCAGCCGCGTGTCGAACGCGTCGAGGACGGCCGCCTCCAGCCAGAGGCCGGGCGCCGCATCGTAAAGCAACCCGGCATCGAGGCCGAGGCCCGCCTCCTGCGGCGAGGGGAGCCCCTGGATGGTCGCCTGCTGGACGTCCCACCGGAGTTGAACGCCGGCGGACAGTTGCGGGGCGACGCGCCGCCCCCAGGCGTAGCCCAACGACTGGCCTGAGAGTTCGCCGCCGGAGGTGGTGGAACGGCTGCTCTGAAGCAGCAGTTGGGCGGCGCCCAGTTCGGCGTCGGGGACTGCATAAGCCAGGGTGGCGTGGGATTCAAAGGGTTCGGGATACCAGGTGAAGGCGAAGGCGCCCTGGCCGGTCATTTGGCCGGACTGCAGGACCACGCGGGCGGGGTTTTCCAGAGGGCCGGGCGCGAATTCAGGGCCGGGGGGCACAGACGCGGCGCCGGTTGCCCCTGATCCTCCGAGGAGAAGCGCACCCCACAGGAAGAACGCGGTCAACCGGCGGCCCATAGGTCTTACCCCCACCCGAAAGCGTTTGTCTCGCCCTGTTGCTTTCGGCGGGGAGCAGTCTATTTCCTCTCCATCCGATCTTTGCCATCCGGGGCGGCCCCCTGCGCCTCCAGCGCTTCGAGCCGCCGCCGCAGGTCTCTGAGTTCCTTGAGCGCCTCGGGCAGCCGGTGGACGGCGGCTTTCGCCCGGAGTTCTTCCGCGTGCGGGCGGGCCGGAACGCCCGAGACCACGGAGCCGGCGGGCACGTCCGCCGCGACGATGGAGTACGCCATCACGACGCTGCCCCGGCCGATGGTGTGATGCCCGCCGATGGCCGACTTGCCGGCCATGGTGCAGTGATCCTCCAGGCGGGACGACCCGGCCAGCCCGACCTGAGCCACGATGAGGCAGTCCTCGCCGACCTGCACGTTGTGCCCGATCTGCACCAGGTTGTCGAGCTTGGTGCCCCGGGCGATCTCGGTCCGGCCGCAGGTCGCCCGGTCGACGGTCACGTTGGCGCCGATCTCCACGTCGTCGCCGATGACCACCGTGCCGATGTGCGGAACCTTGTGGTGGCGCCCGCCTGCGGTGACGAACCCGAAGCCGTCGCTGCCGAGCACCGCGCCGGGGTGCACGAGCACGTTGCGCCCCAGGTAGACCCGCTCCCGGACGGTGACGTTGGGATACAGGACGGAATCGTCGCCCACCACCGAATCCCGGCCGATGTAGACGTTGGGGTAGAGCACCACCCGGTCGCCGAGGCGCGCCCCCGCCTCGACCACCGCCCCCGGGCCGATGGAGACGTCCTTCCCCAGAGTGGCCTCGGGATGGACGACCGCCCGGGGATCGACCCCGGGAGCCGGGCGATAGTCGGGGGCGAAGGCGCGCAGCAGGCCGGCGAAAGCGAGGCGGGGATTATCCACCAGGATGACGGGCCGGCCATCTCCCCTCGCCGCTTCGGCCTCCGCCCGGACCTTGCGGGAGAGCACCAGCGTGCCCGCGGGGCCTGCCAGCGCCTCCGCGCTGCGGGGGGGATCGGCGAAGGTGACGTCGCCCGGACCGGCCTCCCCCAGGCCGGCGATCCCCGTCACCAGACAGGCCGGATCGCCCAGGAGCTCCCCTCCGACCAGCTCCGCCAACTCCCCGGCGGTCCACCGCTTCTCGTTCTTCATCGCTCCGTCACCTCGGTCGGTCTACTCGCAAGCGCCCCGTCGCTCACCGGACGGAGGCCACCGTGTCCCCGGCGGCCTCCCGCAGCGCACCGGCGACGGCTTGGGTCAAGTCGACAGCGCCCGTCGGGCCGTCGCCGGCGTTCGTCACGAACCGGGGAGCCGCCAGCCCGCGCTCTGCCGCCAGATCGGCGGCGAGGCGCCGGATGTCGGCGATGATCGACGCCTGCAGGGCATCGCGCTGGGCCAGCAGCGGCGAGACGGTCGCCGCGGCAGCCGCGGGGCTGCCCCCGGGCCCGTCGCCGGCGGCACCACCGGAGGACGCGTCGCCGCTTACCTCCTCAAGGGCGCCGAGCTTCCGGGCAAGCTCCGCCCGGAGCGCCTCGCCCGAAGCCGCCGCTTGCCGTTCGGCCTCGGCGTTCACCTGGGCGGCATAGGCGTCCAGGTCGCGCTGGGCTTTGGCCGACGCCTCGGCAGAGAACTCGGCCAACTGGCGCTCCGCCGCGCCCTGGGCGGACGCGATCTCCTGGTCGATCTCGGCCTGCGCCTGCCGGATCTCCTCCTGCAGTCCCTCCTGGTCGGCCGTGGTCCCGCTCTTGGCGGCGAGCCCCAAGCGGAGTTGGAGGCTCAGCAGCTCGGCCTCGCGGCCCCGCCGGATCTCCTCGACTTTAGCGCTCAGCGAGTTCTTGAGTTCGCCGCGCTTCACGCCGACCGCGTCGTCCACCTGCGCCTTCAGGATCGCCCGGCGCTCGGCCACCTTGCGTTCGGCCTCGGCCTTGATCCGGGCGGCCTCGGTTTGCAGGCGGCGGGCGTACGCGTCTTCCAGCGCGGCCCGGGTCGCCGCCTGTCCTCCCTGGCGGGCCGCTTCGATCTGCGCCGAAGCCTGTTGGCTGGCCGCGCCAGAGCCGCCGGCCCGGCGCGCGGTGGAGGCCACCGGCGCCCGTTCCAGCGCCACCAGGCGCTGCTCCCGGGCCACGTCGGCGGTCAAGTCGGTGAGCTGCGCCCATGCTGGATGTTCGGGCAGAACCGCGGGAAGAACGACGACCGAGGGTCGCCGTTCTCCGCTACTCAGCCTATCGGCGGGCGTCACCTTCGGCGCGCTCACGGCCGCTCCGGCCGACGCCAGCCAACCGGCCTCGCCCCTGGTCGAGATCAAGTATCCCCCCAGGAAGGCGGCCCCAAGCGCGACGCCCGCCAGAACTCCGGCGACTCCCTTTCGCATCCTTACTTCTTCACCTGTCCCCCGCCCGCCTTGATCACGGCGTCGGTGATGTCCGTTCCGCCATACAGCACGCTCTGCTTCTCCAGCACGACGGTGAGCCCCTGCTTCTTGGCGACGTCACCGATGACCTGGACCGTCTTGGCCAGCGCGGCGGAGACCATGGTGTTCTTCTTCTGGTCGAGCTTCGCCTGGTACTGCTGGAAGACTTTCGCCTTCTCGTCCTGGCTCATCGAGGCCGTGGCCTTGTCGTATTCGGCCTGCATCGCCGCGGTGTCCTTCTCTAGCTGCTGCCGCATGGCCTTCATGTCGGGGAACTCGTTGGCCAGACGGCCGGTATCGACGTATCCGACGGAAGAGAGCTTGTCGGCTTTCGCCAGCGACCAGCCCGCCACCCCTGCAACGGACGCGGCCAGAGACAAGGCCAGGACAAGCACCGCCGACACCTTGAACGGAACGTTGAAGAGTCGCAAATCAGTTTCCCTCCTGTGTGTGGATGGCATGGATAGGAAAACGGTCAAGCCCATTGTACCGGAGTGGCTGGGCAGAGGCAATGTCAAGAAATCCACGCCCTAGAGGTTGCCAACCAGCGAAAGCCACGTGCTCCCGGCGCCGGTGCTGAGTTCGAGGCGCAGGTGCGCGTCGGTGGCCACGCTGTAGCCGACCCGCCACCCTTCCCCCGGGAAGGCTCGTTCCAGCGAGACCGCGTGGAGCGGGGAGATCCGGTCGGCGAGCCGCACCAGTTGGGAGCCGAAGTAGTCGCGGGACCAGGACAATTCGCCGTCCCAGCCCAGGGGGACGCCCACGCCATAGCCTGGGCGGTTGGCGAGGCCGGTGAGTTCCAGGCGGTCGCCGACCATGACCCTGACCGGGCCGACCGACCATCCGCTGGTGAAGCGGAGTTCCGGCCCGGGCGCCGGGCTGCCGGCGCTGACCACGCCTTCCAGGCGGAGGCGCCAGCTGGACGATTCGAGGGCAAGGTCGAGCGTCGTGTTGACGTCGGGCTCCAGCGTGGTGCGGGCCTTCAGCCCCCAGCGCGCCACCTCAGGGGCTTCCCTTATCCGCCGGTCCAGTTCGGCCTGGATCTGAGGGCGATAAGCCGCCAGGAACGCCACGGGCAGCCCGGTCATCAGCGCGGCCCGCCGGTCGAGTTCGCCGTGGAACTGCCGGAGCACGGCCGCCGGTATGGATTCGGAACTCAGGCGGACATTCACGGACCGGACGCGTTCCCCCTGCGGCGTCAGGGTAGCCGACAAGACCGTGACCTCGCCCGGTTCCAGGGTGACCTTGGCGGTGAACCCCGGAAGCTGGCGGGCGATCTCCCGCTCCACCAGGGGTTCCAGGGCGTACTTCGCCCAACTGAAGGCGCTCACCGGGAGGCCGCCCAAGACCCTCAGCGCGGCGGCGTCGAGCGGGCCGAGCCCCCCCTCGAGCAGCGGTTGGAGTTCGGGACTGACGCCCTGGATCTGGAGCCGGGTGAAGACCTCCCGGATGATCGGGCCGTCGGCCTTCAGGCGCAGGCGGACCGAGGTCGTTTCGCCCGGCGCGATGTCCGTGGCTTCCACGTGGTAGCCGGCGAGCACCAGGCCGAAGACCTCGGTGACCACTTTCTCCACCGCCGGGCGGAGCCGGGCGACGTCCGGCACCGCCTGGCCCTTCAAGGCCTTCTCGGCCACCGCCGCCAGCGCCTCGCGGATGCGGTCGGCGACCGCCGACTGCTTGGGCATATCCCCCTCTAGCTCCACCCTCACCTCTTTGACCCTGGCGGCGGGCGTCTCGCCCGCGGCGCGGATGGGCAGCGCGGCCCCGAAAAGCGAGGCCGCGCTGAGCAGCAGGATCAGTATGGCGGGATGCGAGGCGAATCGCTTCATGGTGCCCTCCGGCCCGCCCGCCCGGCTAGAACGTCTGGCCGAGGCTGAAGTAGGTGCGCCCGCCCTGGCTGTGGTCGGTGGGCACGCCGTAGTCGATGCGCATGACCCCCAGCGGGGTGTCGACCCGCAGGCCCAGGCCGTAGCCGACCTTGAGCTGGCCGAGGTCGGCCTGGTCGGACGCCTCCCACGCTTTGCCGGCATCGACGAAGGCGACGCCGGTCAGACCCTTCGAGACGTCGAACCGGTACTCGGCGTTGGCGAGCAGGTACTTGTCGCCCGAGAAGGCGTTGTTCTCATAGCCGCGAACCGTGTCGGCGCCGCCGATCAGGAAGCGTTCGAGCACAGGTTGCTGGCCGGTGTAGTCGAGGTAACCGGCGCCCAGGCGCAGCGCCCAGACCTGCCCGTTCGCCCCGGCCGGGAAGTACTGCGACAGATCGGTGGTGTACTTGGCGAAGGTGTAGTCCGAACCGAGCAGCTCGCCGGCCCATTCCACCGACAGCTCCCGGCGGCCGCCCTTGGTCGGCTTGAGGAAGAAGTCGCGGGTATCGTTGACCACGCTGGCGGTGATGGAATGGTTCTTGCCGGAGGTCTCCAGGTTGCCGTCGGAATCGTGGCTTGCGACATCTTCCAGGGTCAACTTGGCGTACACCCGGGTGTCCTCCGACAGCGGGCGACCCACCGTCACCTGGCCGCCGACCGTGGTGTCCTCGTAAGTGGAGGAGTTCGAGTCGCGGGTCGTGCGGGTGTTGTACGCTCGAACGTCGAGGGAAGTCCGGTTCGCGTCGAGGTGCGGCTCGTAGAAGCCCACATCGTAGGTGTTCTTCTTCTGGCCGAACTCCCACTTCACGTTGATCCGCTGGCCACGGCCGAAGAAGTTGTCCTCGGCGTACTCGACGTAGCCCAGCAGGCCGTCGCTGGAGGAGTAACCGGCGCCGAACGCCGCCGAACCCGTCTTGCGCTCTTTGACTTCGATGGTAACGTTCACCACGTCGGGATCTTTCGTCTCGGTGAACTTCCGGCCCACCTCATCGAAGAAGCCCAGGTTCAGCACCCGGCGGAGCGACTTCTCCAGTTCCTTGAGGTTGAGCACGTCGCCCGGCTTGAGAGTCAACTCCCGCCGGATGACGTACTCCTTGGTCTTCTCGTTGCCGGCGATGTCGATCTGGCCGACGCGCGCCTCGGCCAGCTTGACCTTGACCACGCCCTGTTCGTCGACGGCCACGTCGGCGATCCGGACCGGGATGCCGTAGTCCTTGACCGTCTTGTCGAGCAGGCCCTTCAAACTGTCCTGGAGCTGTTTGCCGTTGATGATCTGCCCATCCTGGAGCCCCAGGGACGCCTTGAGCTTGTCCGGCGGCAGGTCGGGGGCGCCAGAGAAGATGACATCCTTGAGCTTGGGATTCTCGACGACCTCGAAGACCACTTTGACGCCGCCGTCGACGGGCGCGAACTTGGCGGAAACGTTGAAGAAGTAACCCAGGTCCATGATTTCCTGAAGATCCTTGCGGATGGCCTCTTCCGTGGCCGGTTCGCCCACGCGGGTCGCTTTGATCACTCCGGTGATCGTTCCGGCAGGGATCTCCCGGTTGCCTTCCACCGCGATAGCCTTCACGATAGGATTGGCCGCTTGCGCGGCGCCGGCGCCCGTTGCGGCGATCCCCGCCACGGACAGCACCCCCAAGAGGAGGGCCACCACGACGAACCCGGAAACCGAGAGACGTCTGCTCATTGTTCTGCCTCCTTAAGACTGCGTTTGCATTTACGGGCGTCCGGTTAACGAACGTTCCGCTATTCTCACCAGTTCCACCACGTCCAGGGGGAGAGGGGTACCCCCTCCCTGAGCGGCAGTCGCCGTCTCGGGCGGGCGTTTCTCCGCCGCCGGAGAAGCCGCGGCCGCCGGCTCAGCCGCCCGTGGCGCATCGGCCAGGCGTTCCGGGGCTTTCTCGGGCGCCGGGCGTTCCGCCGGCGGACTCGGCGGCGGAGCTTCCACGCTCCGCGGCGGAGCCGGGCTCTCCCCCACCGCAGGGGCCGCCGCCAAGGCCGGGGTGGCCGCCCGGGCCGCCGGCGGGGTCGACGCCGGGTTGGGCATCGCGGCCGGCTCCCGGCCTGCCGGAGCAGCCACGGGCTTGACCGCCGGCCGGGCGGTCGCCGCCGGCCGGGAAGCGCCGGGAGGGGCCGGTGCTGGCGCCGGCGCCGGTGCCGGTGCTGCTGCAGGGAGCGACCGGGCGACCTGTCCGGGCAAGCCGGTCGTTTCGATTCGGGTTTCCACCGCAGGCCGGGAGCGGGTCACCCCATAGCCGGCCAGGGCCACAGCCAGCGCGGCGGCACCCGCGACCAGCGCTTTCCCCGGAAACCGCCGCGCCGCCGCCCGCGCTTTCGGAGAACCTGCGGCAAAGGTCCGCTGGCTTTCGGCCCAGGCTTTCCGAACCTCGGCCTCGACCAGGCTCAACGTCAACTCGCCCTCCACCGCCTGGGCCCGCTGGAACTCGTCCTCGGCCTTGGCCAGCCAGTGCCGGGCAAACCGGAGGTGGTTCACAACCGTCTGAAGGCCGGACATCTCCGTTCCCCCCTAGCCTGCGGACCGGATTTCGGCGACCGCCCGGGCGAGCATTCCCCGGAGCCGCCGGATCGCCCGCTTCTCGAGCCGGTGCAGGTAGGAGACGCTAATCTCCATCTCCTCGGCCACCCGCTCGGGCTTGCGCTCCTCGAGATAGACGGCGGACACCACCCGCTGCTCGTTCTGGGGCAGGCGGGCGAGGGCTTGCTTGAGCACGCGCCGGACGCTCTGCTCCTCCATCACTCCGACCGGGTCGCTCTCGGGTCCGGCGGCCGCCACCACGGCGACCGGCTCACCCGGTTCCGG
>JBLNBQ010000060.1:0-8419 GCA_050260095.1 Chitinophagales bacterium | reverse complement strand
GGATCGTGCGCCGCTGGGAGGGGGAGGCGCTCGTGCTCTTCCGCCTGCCTTCGGCCACCGCCGCGAAGGCGTTCCGGGAGGCCGTACCCGGCAGCCCCGCGGTTTCCACCGTCGCCGAGGCGGCGGGCTTCCGCCGCCTGGCCCGCCTAGGGCTGGGGTTCTTCGCCCGACCGTCCTACCAGGTGCTCTGGCTGGCTCCGGAAGCCGGACGCGCCGCGCCGGAGCCGGAAGTGGTGAGGGCAGCCCACCAGCGGGGGCTGGTCGTCCTGGCCGGACCGGTCGGCGAGCGGGTGGAGGCCGACCGCCTGGCCGGCGCCGGGGTCGATGCGCTGCTCGTCAGTGGACCGGCGGCGAGTCGTTAGTGGTATGCGAGGCGACGCGGCCGTCGCGCAGCACCAGCACCTCATCGCAGGCCGCCGCCACCTCCGGGTTGTGCGTCACGATCACGAAGCTCTGCCCGTGGGTCCGGTTGAGGCGGCGCAGCAGCGCGACGATCTGGTCGGCCGCGGCTGAGTCCAACTCGCCCGTGGGTTCGTCGGCCAGGATGAGCGCGGGTTCGCAGGCGAGAGCACGGGCGATGGCCACGCGTTGCTGCTGGCCGCCGGAGAGTTCCGCCGGCCGGTGGTGAAGGCGGTCCGCCAAGCCGACCTCGGCCAGGAGTTCCTCGGCCCGGTTCCGGGCGACCGAACGGGCCAGGCGAGCGTAACGGAGCGGCAGGGCGACGTTCTCCCAGGCCGACAAGGTCGGGATGAGGTAGTGCTGCTGGAAGATGAATCCCAGGTTGCGGTTGCGGAAGTGCGGCATCCGGGCGCGGGCCATCCGCCCGACGTCCTCGCCGAGCAGCCGGATCACCCCGGACGTCGGCCGGTCGAGGCACCCAAGCAGGTGCAGGAGGGTCGATTTGCCGGAGCCCGACGGGCCCACGATCGCCACCATCCGCCCCCGGCCGATCGCCAGGTCGACGCCGCTGAGCGCATGCACCTGGCAGCCCCGCCCCCGCCGGTAGACCTTGTGCAGTTCGGCGGCCTCGACGATGAGGTCCACGCTCATTCCTCCTGCAGCGCCCGCACGCAATCGAGCGAGGCCGCCCGCATGGCCGGGTAGACGCCGGCCAGCACGCCCAGCCCCGTCGCCAGCGCGACGGCCAGGATTCCCAACCGGGGCGTCACGGCGAAGAGTTCGACCCCCCGGTCGATGGTCCACCGGTTGAGGCCGCTCGTGAAGACCGCCGCCGCGCCGAGGCCCGACAGCCCGCCGAGGAAACCGATGAGGCCGGCCTCCGTGAGGTACTCCTGCAGGATGTCGCTCGTCCGGGCCCCCAGGGCCCGCTTCAGCCCGATCTCCCGGGTCCGTTCGACCACCGAAGCCGTCATCGTGTTGATCACCGAGAGCCCGCCGACCACGAGGGCGATGAGGGCGCTCCCCAGGATGAGCAGGTTGAAGATGAGCGTCGCCTGCCGGAGCGAAGTGCGCATCTCGGCTGGCGAAAAGACCTCCACGCCAGGCACGCTCTTCCGGATACGCCGCGCCACCTGTTCGGGGTCCTCCCCCCGGCGCCAAACGACCGAGGCCGAGGTGGCCAAGTCCTCCACCCGCAGGAACCGGACGCTGGCCAACTGCGCCGCCACCTGAGGAGGCAGGAAGTCGGCCACGAACTCCGGGATCGCCTGCACGGCCGCGGCCTGCTCCCGCAGCATCTTGAGGTACGGCTGCGTCTCCATCACGATCGCCTGCGCGTCGGTGATGGCGATGAAGGCCATCCGGTCGGGGCCGGTCATGGTCTTCTCGGCGATACCCACCACGCGGAAGCGGTGACCTCGCAGGTTGAACACTCCCCCCACCCGGGCCCGCCGTTCGAAGGCCAGGTCAGAACCGAGCACGATCCAGTTCCGCTCTCCGGGACGGGGCATCCGCCCTTCCCGCAGCGTCAGTTCGTGGCCTTTGCGCGTCCGGCTGATTGCGGCCAGATCCGTCCCGTAGACCAGCGGGGGCATCCCCAAGGTGAGGCGCTTCGACTCCTCGTCGAGCATCAGCAGCAGCTCCGGCGCGACTTCCGCGACTCCCCGCACCCGCTTGATCTCGTCCGCTTTCGCGGCGGGGAAGAAGTTCGCCCCCATCACGGCGCCGCCCTGAGCCGCATAGACCGAGATCTGATGGGTGAAATACCGCTCGCCGTTGGCGATCATCAGGTTGAACTTCTCGGCCATCGCGCCCAGCACCGTGAGCGCGAAGATGCCGATGACGATCCCCGCGACCGTCAAGAAGGTTCGCCCTTTCTGACGGGAAAGGTTGCGGAGCGCCTCCCACAAAGGCCGTCACCTCTCTCGAATCGTCCCAGCATAGTGTGGGTTAGCTGCAGGAAGGAAATTCCCGGGACAGGGCAAATTGTTACCCGGGATGCCCCGCCGCCGGGGCGAAAGGCGGGAGATACGTGGCGAAAAGGAGTTGGCCGCCGGGCAATCTCTTGAACCCGGTGCCCGTCGTGCTCATCAGTTGCCAGGGGGAGCAAGGTCCCCCCAACCTCTTGACCGTCGCCTGGACGGGGACGGTCTCCTCCGAACCCCCGATGCTCTCCATCTCGGTCCGCCCGGAGCGGCACTCGCACCGGTTGATCGAGGAGACCGGGGAGTTCGTGGTGAACCTCCCCTCGGAGCGTCACGTCTTTGCCACCGACTACTGCGGCGTGACCTCTGGTCGGACCGTCGACAAGTGGGCGGCCATGCACCTGACCCCTGCGCCGGCGACCAGCGTCCGGCCGCCGCTCGTCGCCGAATGCCCGGTGAATCTCGAGTGCCGGGTGGAGCAGGTTCTTTCCCTCGGGTCGCACGACCTGTTCCTGGCCCGGATCGTGGCGGTGGATGTGGACGAAGACCTGATCGACCCGAGAGGGCGCCTCAACCTGGGCAAAGCCGGCCTGGTGACGTACCTGCACGGCGAATACTGGAGCCTCAAGAAACCGCTGGGCCGTTTCGGCTTCTCGGTGCGAAGGAAACGGAAGTGAGGGCAAAGAGCGACCGGCCGTCAAGGCCGGTCGCTTTACGAGTGGCGGTGCGATGTTGATGCAGGGTGGAGGGGGAGGGGTGCTGCATCTAGGTTTCGGCGAATCAGTGGAATAAACTTCACAATCTCTGCTGCAGGTGCGGGTGGGCTGGCACCCGCCGGGTGCGAATCCTGGTTCTCCGCCACTTCTCGGCTACATTATCTTACTTTTTCCGGGCAAATACAGGAGTCAAATGTCCCAAAGTCAGTGGATGGGTGTCACCGCCGCCCTCGCCACCCGCCTCCTCCAGGGCGATTCCCTTCCGGGCGGCGAACGCCGCCGCCTCGGCCCGGTTGGCGAGGCCCAGCTTGGTGAGAATGGCGCTCACGTAGTTCCGCACGGTCTTCTCGGAAAGGAAGACGGCCTGGGCGATCTCCCGGTTGGTCTTGCCCGCGGCGATGAGCCGCACGATCCGCCGCTCCTGGTCGCTGAGCAGGGCCAGTTCGGGGTCGCGGCTGGCTGCGGTCCGGCGAACCTCCTCCAACACCCGTCCGGTGACGCTCGGGTCGAGGAGCGAGCCCCCCGCCGCAACCTGCCGGATGGCGTCGAGCAGTCCCTGACTCCCCACCTGCTTGAGGACATAACCCCGCGCCCCGGCGGCGATGGCCGCCAGCACGGCCTCGTCGTCGGCGTAAGAAGTCAAGACCAGCACCCGGGTCGCCGGCCAGCGCGACGCGATCTCCCGGGTCGCCTCGATCCCGCTGCCGCCGGGCATCCGGATGTCCATCACCACCACCGCCGGGCGGGTCCGTTCGACGACCTCCAGCGCCTCGGCCGCCGAACCGGCCTCCCCCACGACCTCCAGGTCGGAGCAACGTCCCAGCAGGATCGCCAGTCCTTCCCGCACCACCGCATGGTCGTCAACCAGCACGACCCTGGTCTTTTGGTTCACCCGTCGCACCTCCTGCCACCGGCAGCCGGAGCGCCACCTCGGTGCCCCAGCCGGGTCGGCTCACGATGTGAAGCTTTGCCCCCAACAGATTGGCCCGTTCCTGCATGTTGCCCAAGCCCTGGCTGTCGGAACCCGTCTCGCCTCCGGCCGCGAACCCCTGACCGTTGTCGCGGACGACCAGTTCGAGGCCGCCTTCGAAGGCGCGCCTGGCCTCGAGGTGAGCCTTCGTCGCCCTGGCATGGCGCGCCACGTTGGTCAGCGCCTCGCGCACGATGTGACAGACTTCGTCGACGGTCGCCGGGTCGAGCTGGACGCCCCGTGCCGGTTCGAGGCCGAGACTCAGCCGCACGGTGGACGCGGTGCGGAACCTGGCCACCACCTCGAGCAGGCTGGCGTAAAGGTCGCTCCGGTTGGCCCGGGCCGGGCGAAGATTCAAGATGTACCCGCGGATCTCCTGGATGGTGTCGTTGAGCCTCAGCATGCTCCGCTCCAGGTTCTGCCGGGCCTTCTCCGGGTTTTCGCCCATCAGGAAGGTGACGTTCTCCAGGGCCAGCCCCACACCGTAGATGGACTGCATGACCCCGTCGTGCAGGTCGCGGCTGATGCGAAGACGCTCGTTGAGGATCGCCCGCTGGGTCTCCGCCTCCTCCAGGCGCCGCTCGGCCTCCCGGTCGAAGAGGGTCAGCACCTGCACCACGGACAGAGTCATCGGAACGACCACCATCAGGCGAAAGAGCTGGACGGGGACGCCAAAGAAGCGATGGAACGTCTCGGTGTTCACGAGAGACGCCAACCCGAAGTGGGAGGTGGGCACGATGAGCCCGGCCAGCACGGTGTAGGCGAAGAACGAGACCGCGGCCGTCCTCAGCGGCGGGATCAGTTGCGGGGGCCCGGTGGTCTTGAACTGGCGGGCCTGCCGGAGCAACGCGAAGCCGGTGGCGAGGCCGCCCGGCAAGGCGAGCAGGTACCGGGCGAAGACGTCGAGGTCCTGCAACCACGCCTGCGCCTGGTCCACGTTCAGCGGAACCGCATGGGCGACGTGAGCCGCCTGGTACCAGAGCACGACCCAGACCAGAGTCAGGAAGAGCTGGATACGGCTGAGATGGCGCAGCCTGCTGTTCGGTTGGTTGAGCAACTCGAGGCCAAAGTGGAAGAGCAGGCTGAACGAGGCGGCGTTGACCACCTCTTTGACCATGTTCAGATGGAGGATGCCCAAGGGCGAGAGGATCTCGCGCTGGATGGGCAGGAAGACGTCCACCCATTCGCTCGCCGCATGGGTCAGCCCAAACCCGGCCAGCGCCCAGATCGACCTGGCCAGGTGGAACTCGCTCCGGGGGCGGTACTGGATGGCGGTCACGATGCCCAGCACGAAGAAGCCGAGCCCGTAGAAGAAGAAAACCAGCGAATCGACGGCCAAGCGCGTCTTGTCCATGACGAACCGATTCGGCACGCTGGAGGCCGAAACCTTTCCCTCAAGCCAGGGAAGTGTCTCAGGCCGGAGAATATGGGTGGGCGGGTGATCGATTATGCGGCGGTCCTTCCTCGCGGCCGCGGCGGTCTTCCTTCTCTTGTTCGGCCTCCACCTCGCCGAAGAGCTGAACTTGCGGTCCGGTCCCCCCTCGAAGACGTGGAGCCGCTCCTTCGCCGTGGGGGAGAGCGACCGCCGCCTCGAACTGGCGACCTCGCCGGCTAATCCCGGAACGTTCGTCTTCTGGGTCAGGGGCGGTGCGGTGGGCTTCGCCCGTCTTCTGCCCGGCGGAACGCTCGGCCAAACCGGGCGGATCCCGCAGGCCGCGGGGGCGCGGGCGGTCGCAGCGAGCCCGTCAGGCCCGGCGTCGGTCTTCTGGCTGGATGGACAGGGCCTCGGCGGCGCCCGCCTCGCCCCCGAAGACGGGCGGGTTCTGGAGCGCTACCGGGTGAACGGGCCGTGCCTGACCTTGGCCGCGTCCGGGAATTTCCTGGCCGTGGCCCGCCCGGCAAGGGTCGAGGTCTACCGGGCCGGCGCAGGCGCCCCCCGGCTGGCCGCTTCCTGGCCGCTCCCGGGCGTCGAGCGGCTCGGCCTCTGGGCGGAAGGCGGCCGGCTCCACCTGGCGCTGGGCCAGCGGGAGACCACCGGGAACGTGCGTCTTTGGCTGGCGGCGCTACCGGCCTCCGGCATGCCCGCCGCGCCGGTGCAGGTGGGGCGTTTCATCCTGAGCCGCAGCGCCATCACGGGCCTTCGGGTGGGCGTCGACGGGGACCGCCTGCGCCTGGTCGTCCTGCAGGAGACCTACGGCCAGCGCCGCAAGACCACGGCGCTGCAGGCCGTGCTCCCGGTCGACCTGGGCCTGCCCGGCGGGCCGCCCCTCGCCGCCGAGCCGTCCTTCACCCGCCTCGCCCCGCCGGAACTGCCGGGGCTTTCGGCCATCTCCGATCTGGTGCTCGCTCCAGGGGCGGGGGGCGGCCTGGAGGCGGCCGCCGTGGCCACCTTCGACGTGCGGGGTAAAACCAGCTACCAGCTGGTCACCGGCCGGTTGACCCCGCGCGGCTTCGCGGCGCCGGCGCTGGCCACCCGGGCCCAGGGGGCGGTCAGCCTGCCGGTCTGGACGATGGCGGGCGGTGAGCGCCTCCTGGTCTACCAGGAGACCGCCGGGTTCAACCGGTGGCAGGTGCGGGCCACCGGGGCAGGGCCGTCCTTCCGCCACCTGAACCGGCTGCGGGCGGGCGACCTCTCCAGCGCGCTCCTCGGCACCCTGCTCAGTCTCTTCTCCGTCTTCCAGGCGCTCTACTACGTCACCGGAACGGTCTTCCCCGGCCTGGTCGCGATGGTCGCCATCTACGTGTTCGCGCTCACCTGGGCCGAACACCACGTCCTTCAGACCTTCGCCGCCGGCGCCTTCGCATACCTGTTGGGCAAAGTCTGGCTGCTGCCTCGGACCTTCTATGCGGCAGGGGTTGGCGACCTTCTCCCCCTCTGGCTGGCCCCCCGCGCCCTCGGCTACCTGCTCTTCCTCGCCTTCTTCGCCCTGGGGTGCTGGGCGGTCCGGGAGGGCTGGCGGGCGAAGCAGGTGTGTTCACCCTTCGCCGGGCTGCTCCTCCTGGCGGGGATCGACCTCCCCCTCACCCTCTTCCTCTTCACCCCCTACCTGCGCTAGCCGCCGGACCGGCAGTCGCCAGGGATGGGGCCCAGGGCAGGCCGCTGCCCAGCACCGGAGGCACGGCGCCGCAACCCACAGACAAACAGGGCGGCCGAGCGGCCGCCCTGAGGTACCCAGACGCGGGGTAGGTCCGTCAGTTCTGCTCGATTGGGTCGCCCGTCTGAACCGGCTGCTGGCTCTGGGTCACGTCGCAGAAGGAGGCCTGCGTGTCGACGCTCGACACCTTAAGCTGGCCCACCGGGATGCGCACCGGGGCGGAGAGACCCGGGATCGCCTGCATGCGGTAGATGTTGAAGACCTGGCCCTTCTTGATGCCCTTGTCCTTGCCGAGATCGATCACGACCTGGTTGCCCCCGAGCACCGCCGCGTTCCGGCCGGTCAGCTTCGGCGCCGCGACCGCCGCCGCGATCTTCGCCGAGTTGGCCTCGATCTTGTCCGACAGGTCCTTCACGAGCTGGTCGACCGCCTTGGTGGACGCCTTGACTAGGGTGGTGTTCTTGAACTGTTCGGTGCTGAAGCTGGTCCCGTGGAGGTGGGCGTCGAAGGATGCGCCTGACGCGGTAGCTTCACCCTTGGCGGAGGCTAGGATCTGCCCGGTCTGGACGTCGACCACCCGGGCGCTCAGCTTGACGGGCCTGCTGGACGCCGATGCCGAACCCGCCGATCGAGATTCCGCTGGCCCCTTTCATGCTGAAGTCGGTCACCGAGCCCAGGGCCACCACGCGCACGCCAAGGAGCTTGCCGAGCTGCACGGCGGTGGACTCATCCACGGCGCCGCTGCTCTGGAAGTTCTGCTCGGCCATGATCTCGTCGATCCGGGCCCGCTCCATGACGTTGAACTTGCCTTTGTTGACTATGCCGTCGGTCACGAGCACGGTGAACTGGTCGCCGACGTCCCAGGCGCCGCTCCACCAGTGGCTGACCTTGACGTCCTCAAACTTCATGATTGCGATGTTGAGCTGGTCTTCGGCCATTGCTGCCGGTACCAACCCGGCGAGGAGCAGCGCCGTCGCCGCCAGGACCAGGAGAACCCGCCTCATGCCGTACCTCCACCTTTCCCCGTTCGCCTTCGGGTGCACTCGGCGTGAATACTCCGCAAATACGGTTTTCTTCCTTCATTTGGCACAGACGGAGGGATCCGGTGGCGGGTACCGGACGGACCGGAACGGACCGGCCGCTCCGGCCTCGAGAAAGGGCGGGACCGGCGCACGGCCGGCCTCATCTTGGGTGGTGTCACCCCAGCGTGAACGTGCTTTGGGGCTTGGCCCCGGGCGGGTGCAGCGCCAGTTCGATCTTGTCGGGAACCTGGCCGGCGGGGATGCTCGCCCGGGCCACCTGGTCCTCCGCGAC
>JBLNBQ010000059.1:0-8798 GCA_050260095.1 Chitinophagales bacterium | reverse complement strand
CTCGTGACGCTGCACGAAGGGAACACCCCGCTCGTTCCGGTGCCTTTCGGAACGGTGGCCGGCGACGGCGTTCAGGTGTGGGTCAAGTTCGAGGGTGCGAACCCCACCGGCTCCTTCAAGGACCGCGGGATGACCATGGCCATCTCCAAGGCCGTCGAGGAGGGGGCCCGCGCCGTGATCTGCGCCTCCACGGGCAACACCTCGGCTTCGGCCGCGGCCTACGCGGCCCGGGCCGGACTGCGCTGTTTCGTGGTGCTCCCCAAAGGCAAGATCGCGCTGGGCAAGCTCGCCCAGGCCCTGGTCCACGGGGCGACGGTGCTGGCGCTCGAGGGCAACTTCGACGAGGCGCTGGCCCTGGTGCGGGCGCTGGCCGAAGAAGGCCAGGTCACCCTGGTGAATTCAGTGAACCCATACCGCATCGAAGGACAGAAGACGGCGGCTTTCGAGATCTGCGACGCGCTGGGCGATGCGCCCGACTACCTGTGCATTCCCGTCGGGAACGCCGGCAACATCACGGCCTATTGGAAGGGGTTCAGAGAGTACGCCGCCGCCGGGCGGGCGACGCGTACCCCGGTTATGCTGGGATTCCAGGCCGCGGGGGCCGCGCCGCTGGTTCATGGCCACCCCGTGGAACACCCGGAGACCATCGCGACGGCCATCCGCATCGGCAACCCTGCCAGCTGGCGGGGGGCCGCCGAAGCGGTCGCAGCTTCGGAAGGCCTCTTCGCGGCGGTAACCGACGAGGAGATCCTTGAGGCGTACACCCGCCTGGCCCGGGAGGCCGGCGTCTTCTGCGAACCAGCCTCCGCCGCCTCGGTGGCTGGCCTTTTCAAACTGGCCCAGCAAGGATACTTCAGGCCTGGCAGCCGGGTCGTCTGCGTCCTCACCGGCCACGGTCTCAAAGACCCCGACCGGGCGATTGCGGTGGCTCCTCCGCTCGAGACCATCCCCGGCACGCTGGCGGCGCTGCGCGACCGTCTGGGAGCGACCCGGCCATGAGCGCCGGCGAACGGGCGGTGACCGTCACCGTTCCGGCGACCACGGCCAACCTGGGTCCTGGCTTCGACTGCCTGGGACTGGCCCTGGAGTTGCGCAACCGCTTCACTTTCGCCGCCTCGGGCTGGGTGGACGATCCCGAGGCGGTCAACCTGACGGTTGAGGCTCACGGCGAAGGAGCACGCCTTCTGGCCCGCGACCGCGACAACCTGGTTTGGCGGGCTGCCCGCGCCGCCTTCGCCCGGGAAAGGCGCTACCCGGCCCGCCTCCACCTGCGCCTTGACTGTGCGATCCCCCTGGGCAAGGGGTTGGGCAGCAGCGCCAGCGCCATCGTCGGCGGGGTGTGGGGAGCCGCGGCGCTGTGCGAAGCCGGTTCGTCCACCGAGTCCCTGCTCGCGCTGGCCGTGGAGATGGAGGGTCACCCCGACAACGTGGTCCCCGCCGCGCTCGGCGGGTTCACGGTCTGCGCAGGCGGCGAGACGCCCGTTTACCAACGGTTGACCCTGGCCACCGGAGTCCGGGCGGTGGTGGCGGTGCCCTCCTTCTCGCTGCGCACCGCCGAGGCGCGGCGCCGCCTTCCCAAGCAGGTCTCTCTGGCCGACGCGGTCTTCAACCTCTCCCGTGCGGCGGCCTTGGTCGCGGCGCTGCTGCGCGAAGACTGGGCGGCAGCAGGCCAGTTGATGGAGGATCGCCTGCACCAGCCATACCGGGCGCCCCTGATCCCGGGTTTCGCCGGCGTCTGCCAGTCGGCCCGGGCGGCGGGCGCGTTCGGCGCCGTTCTCTCCGGCGCCGGCCCCTCCGTGCTCGCCCTGGTTGAACCGGGTCGCGCGGCGGGACGCATTCCGGCCGAGGTGGCGGGTGCGATGGAACAGGCCTTCCTGGCCGCCGGAGTGACAGCCCACAGCCTCACCCTCGCGCCTGCCACCCAAGGGGTGCAGGTCGCCGTAGACTGACACCGTACTGAGTGAGGGGCGTGAAACATGAGGATAGTCGTCGTCAAATTCGGCGGAAGCTCCGTGGCCGACGCCGATCGGATCAAGCGGGTGGCAAGGCGCATCGTCTCGTATAAGGAGGAGGGGGTGGCGGTGGTGGCGGTCGTCTCCGCCATGGGGGACACCACCGACGACCTGCTTGCCCTCGCCCGGCAGGTGACCGACCGGCCTCCCACCCGCGAGCTGGATATGCTGCTCGCCACCGGCGAGCAGCAGTCCATCGCCCTGCTCGCCATGGCCATCCAGGCGCTCGGGCACCCCGTCATCTCGCTCACCGGCGCCCAAGGCGGCATCACGACCGATGGCGTGCACACCAAGGCCAAGATCAAAGCCATCAACAACGAGCGCATCCTGGGCGAACTGGCGCAGGGCCGGATCGTCATCGTGGCGGGCTTCCAAGGGGTGACCGCCGACGAGGAGATCACCACCCTGGGGAGGGGAGGTTCCGATACCACGGCGGTGGCGCTGGCCGCCGCTTTGCAGGCGGAACGCTGCGAGATCTTCACCGACGTCGACGGCGTCTACACCGCCGACCCGCGGCTGGTCAGCTCAGCCCGCAAACTCCCGGAGATCTCCTACGGGGAGATGCTGGAGATGGCCAGCTCGGGGGCGGTGGTCCTCCAGCCGCGCGCCGTCGAAGTAGCGGCCCAGTACGGAGTCGTCCTGGAGGTCCGGTCGAGCTTCAACGAGAATCGAGGAACCATCGTGCGGGAGGCGAGCGAAGTGCTGGAGAAAGAGATGTACGTCTCTGGGGTCACCCACGACCGGAACGTCGCCAAGGTGGTGCTGATCGACGTCCCGGACCAGCCGGGGGTGGCCGCCCGGGTCTTCACCGCGCTGGCCAAAGAGCGGATCAACGTCGACATGATCGTGCAGAGCACCAAGGCGGAAAGGACCACCGATCTTCTCTTCACGGTCTCCCGGGATGACCTGCCCCGGACTGCGGAAGTGGTGGAGGCTGTCAGCCGTGAACTGGGCGCCAAGGGTGTCCTGACCGACCTCTCCGTCGGAAAGGTGTCGGTCGTCGGCGCAGGGATGGTTTCGAACCCCGGGGTCGCGGCGCTCATGTTCGAGACCCTGGCCGAGAACGGCATCAACATCCAGGTCATCAGCACCTCGGAGATTCGCATCTCCTGCCTCATCGACGCAGACCAGTTGGCCCCGGCCGCCAACGCCATCCATGCCAGGTTCGGCCTCGACCGTGCCTCCCACAACCCCGCGGTCGATCTTAAGTGACTCCGTTGCGCCTGGCGCCCGGTCGTGGTATAATCTATGAGTACGGGCTGTAGCGCAGCTTGGCTAGCGCGCTTCCTTGGGGTGGAAGAGGTCGTGGGTTCAAATCCCGCCAGCCCGACCAGTTTCGACGGGTGCCGCTTTGGCGCCCGTCTTTTTCTTATTGCCGGAAGAACCCTCCGCGGGAGGGAATGAACGGCCTCTGGTGGAAAGAATACGGGCAAGTGGATGCAAGGGAGACCGACCATGCGCCGCTCCGTCCTCACCTTCGCCCTGGTCCTCACAGCTATCTTGGCCTTCGCCCAGGTCGCGTCGACCGCCGACGCGGTGTGGGTGATCACCGGGCGCCTCCCTGAGCCTCTGCCGGCCGGCGAAGGGCTGCTCGCCGCCACTCCCTACCCGGGTTTGGCCTTGGCAGCGGCCGCCTCCGACCTGGTCTCGCTGTACCGGATGGGGTCAGACGGCCGTCCCGCACTCGCCGGCTCCTTCGTGCCGGAGGGCCCGCTGACCGCCCTTCTGCTCGACGACGTGGATCACGACGGCCGCACCGAACTGGTCCTGAGCCGCGGCGAAGAGGGGGCGCTGTCGGTCGACCGGTGGCTGGGCAACCAGCGCCTGCCGGCCGAACCCCGCTACGCCTGGTCGGAGCTTCGTTCACTCCGGTCGGTGGCCACCAAATCGGGCAAGCTGCTCGTGGCGGCGGGCGTCAACGGCGGCCTCTTGACCTACCTCGTCGCCGGGAGGGGGCTGGAGCCCCTGGGCACCGCGGAACCGCGCTACCGTTTCGACCTCATCGGCAGCGCGGATCTCGACGGAGACGGGCAGGAGGAACTGGTCGCCAGCGCCGGCCGAGTGGAACTCGTCGTGTTTCGCTGGTCCGGAGCGCAGTGGATTCGCTGGTGGCAGAACTACCCGTGGGGCGGAGTCAGCGGCGCCGCGATAGGCGACTTCGACCAGGACGGCCGCTCCGACTTGGCCGTGGCCTCCGGCGAGCGCCTGCTTTACGTCTTCTCCCGGGCCGCTCTCCCCGCAACTCCCGGCGCCGCAGTTCCACCAGCCGCGCCCACTTCCACCCTGGTCCTGCGGTGGCAGGGGACGGGGTTCCTGCCCACAGCCACCACCGGCTTGGCATACCTGCCGCCCGCCCCTCTGGCCGGCCAAGCAGCTTCGGAGGCGGCGCTGCCCGGGCTCGCCGCCTGGGGGGCAGGCGAACTCCGGCTGCTCTTCTTCGCCAACAAGGGCGACCTGACGAAAGGTGGAGTCACCCAGGCTCGGTATCTCGTCCCGGACCTGCGTGAAGTTCTGCCTGCCCCGTTGCCGCCCGACCGTGCCGCGGAAGGCTGGCCAAGGCTCTGGTTGCGGACGGAGGCCGGGGTGGTCGAAACCGCGGGGCCGCTGCGCTTCGAGCCGGGGCGCCTCCAGTGGGAGACCGCTGCGGGCCGGGTTCCCGCGTCCGGGGCAGTGGTGCTCCAGGGCCAGCTGTATCTTCCGCTCCGCGAGGTGGCCAGCCAGTTGGGCCTCACCGTCAGGTGGGACGAGGCCAAGCGCGTCACCGTGGTGACCAGCAGCGACGGCCGGGCCGTTCAACTGGCCGCCGACCGGGCGCCGGTGGTGGACGGCGTCGACCTGGAGAGCGGCGGGCGCGTGCTGGTCGAAGGTGGTCGCACTCTTCTGGAGGCCCGGGCCGTGGAGTCGGTCTTTCCACCGAGACCTGGGTCGCCACGGCTGGTTCTCTTGGCGGGAGGACGCACCTTTCCCGCCGCCGATTTGCTCTGAACGTGCGGAAAGAAGGAGGCTGAACCGGTTGCCAATACGCAGTTACCGTCTCACCGGGCGAGTTCAAGGCGTAGGCTTCCGGGCAGCCGTCAGCCGATGCGCCAACCAGCTCGGTCTCGACGGCTACGTGCGCAACAACCCGGACGGCTCCGTGACTTCCGTGGCGGAAGGCTCCGCGGAGAAGCTCGACCTCTTCGAAGTCATGCTGCGGAACTCCTGTGGAAGCTTCATGGCGCGGGTCGACGAGCTCAGCGTGACTGAGCTCGAGAGTGGGCCAGCTCAGACTGGTTTTCACATCCGGTAGGGGAGGAAACCTGGTGTCGGAGGAAGCGCGACAGTTGTCATTTCTGGTCGATCCAGCGAGCCATCCGGCAGTAGCGCCCCCGGCCCGCCAGCGGCAAGGGAGCGCGGCCAGCCTGAGCGAGCTGGTCGCCGCGATCTCCAACTGCCGCAAGTGCGCGCTGCGGTCGGGGGCCACCCAAACCGTTCCTGGGGAGGGTAACCCTGAAGCCCGCTTGATGCTCGTTGGGGAGGGACCCGGCCAACAGGAGGACCTCACCGGCCGCCCCTTCGTGGGAGCCGCGGGGCAGCTGCTCGACCGCATGCTGGCCGCGATCGGGCTGTCCCGCGAGGCGGTATTCATCGCCAACGTGGTGAAGTGCCGCCCGCCGGGCAATCGGACGCCGGACGACGCGGAAGCCGCAGCTTGCCTGCCATACCTCCGGGCGCAGCTCGAGCTGGTCAACCCCGAGGTCGTTCTGCTGCTGGGCGCCACCGCCACCCGGGCGTTGCTCGGGCCGGAGCTTCGCATCACGAAAGTGCGAGGCCAGTGGTTCACCCGTGACGGGCGTCTCTACTTGCCAACCTTCCACCCGGCCGCCCTCTTGCGCGATCCCAGCAAGAAGAGGGAAGCCTGGATAGATTTGCAGCTTGTCCGGGACCGGCTATCCAAGCAGAGCTGAGAAGGATTTCGATAAAGGAAAAACGAAACATTGTGAGTCGTCAATTAACTAGATGTCCGGCCAGAGCGTTCCAAAGGAGGAGTCCGATTGAAGAAGTACACCACCGACCGGATTCGCAACGTGGCGCTGGTCTCCCACGGCGGCGCGGGAAAGACCTCACTGGTTGAGGCGGCGCTCTTCCGCAGCGGAGGCACTACCCGTCAGGGGCGGATCGAAGAGGGAACCACCGTCACCGACCACGACCCGGAAGAGGTCAAACGGCAGATTTCCATCAGCACCGCGATTGCCCCGGTGGAGTGGAACGACCACAAGGTGAACTTCATCGACACCCCGGGATACTTCGATTTCGTGGGCGAGGTGGCCTCGGGCCTGCGGGTGGCCGATGCCGCCCTTGTGTTGGTTGAAGCGGTCTCTGGCCTGCAGGTCGGCACGGAGAAGGCGATGACTTGGGCCGCTCAGGTGCCCAAGATGGTCTTCGTCTCCAAGATGGACCGCGAGAATGCGAACTTCACCCGGGTTCTGGGGCAGCTGAGAGAACGGTTCGGCTCGCGGGTCGTGGCGGCGCAACTGCCCATCGGCTCCTTCGACACGTTCAAAGGCATCGTCGACCTGGTCAAGATGAAGGCATATTACACCGAAGGCAAGAACGTCAAGGAGGCCGAGGTTCCGGCCAACCTCCTGGACGAAGCCCAAACCCTGCGTGACCAGTTGGTCGAGGAAGTGGCGGCCACCGACGACGAACTCACGCTCAAATTCCTCGAGGGCGAATCGCTCACCGACGAGGAAGTGGCGCGTGGACTGGCGCTCGGCACTGCATCGGGCAAGGTCATCCCCGTCTTCGCCGGAGCCGCTGCGAAGCTCATCGGAGTCGCCGAACTCCTCGACGCTTGCGTGGGGTATCTCCCCTCGCCGGCCGGCGCGCAGCCCCAGGCGGCCAAGAACCTCAAGGGAGAGGCGGTCAACCTGCCCTGCAAGGCCGATGGCCCGTTGGCCGCGCTGGTCTTCAAGACGATGGCCGACCCGTTCGTCGGCAAGCTGACTCTGCTCAAGGTCTACTCAGGCACCCTCAAGTCCGACTCCCACGCATGGAACGCGAACAAGGGCACGGATGAGCGCATCGGTCAACTCGTCTTCCTCCGCGGAAAGGAGCAGGTGCCGACGACCGAGCTGGTGGCCGGCGACATCGGTGCGGTCGCAAAGCTCGCCGAGACCCAGACCGGCCACACCCTCTGCGAGAAAGACAAGGCGCTCGTGCTCAAGGGCATCGATTTCCCGAAACCGATGGTCACCCTCGCCGTCGAGGCGAAAGCCAAGGGAGAAGAGGATAAGATCAGTTCCGGCCTTCAGCGGCTCACCGAGGAAGACCCGACGTTCGCAGTGGAGAAGAACACCGAGACCGGACAGCTCTTGGCTAAGGGCATGGGCGAACTCCACCTCGAGGTGATCACCAGCCGCCTGCAGAAGAAGTTCGGCGTCAGCGTCGAGCTGTCCACCCCGCGGGTGCCCTACAAGGAGACGATCAAGGGCACGGCGCACTCGGAATACAAGCACAAGAAGCAGAGCGGCGGGCGCGGCCAGTACGGACACTGCGTGATCGACATCGAACCGTTGCCTTCGGGGAGCGGGTTCGAGTTCGTCGACAAGATCTTCGGCGGCTCAGTGCCGCGGCAGTTCATCCCCGCGGTTGAGAAGGGCATCCGGGAAACGCTCGACGAAGGGCCCCTCTCTGGCAACCAGGTGGTCGATGTCCGGGTCTCGTTGCTCGATGGTTCGTCCCACCCCGTCGACTCGTCGGAGATGGCCTTCAAGATCGCCTCCTCTATGGCCTTTAAGAAAGGCTTCATGGAAGCCAAGCCGGTGCTGCTCGAGCCCATCATGCGAGTCGACGTGACGGTGCCCGACGAATACATGGGCGACATCATCGGCGACATGAACAAGAAGCGCGGCAAGATTCTCGGGATGGAGCCGGGGGAGGGAGTTCAAGTCATCAAGGCCCTGGCGCCCCTCGCCGAGATGTGGAAATACGCGATCGACCTCCGCTCGATCACGGGCGGCCGCGGTGACTTCTCGATGGAGTTCGACCACTACGAGGAAGTCCCCGCACACTTGGCCGAGGCCGTCATCGCCGCAGCCAAGAAGGACCAAGAGAAAGAAGACTGACCAAGGGGCGCCGGGCTTGCCCGGCTGATGCAGGCCACGAGTGGGGAGGCGTTCAGGTGAAACGGCTAAAGCAAGCCCTGCTCCTGACCGCCTCTCTGCTATTCCTGGCAGCGACGGTGGTCCTCCCGGTTTACCCTGCGGGCCCGGCGGGGACGCCCGCGACTCGCCCCGACCGCACGGTGGCTGTCTCCGAAGTTGAAGCGCGGGCCTACTGGGAGCGCTTGCTGAGCGACAGCCAGAAAGCGGTGCGCGGCGACCCCTCCCAGGATGATGACCCGCAAGACCTTTTCTGGTTGGCGGTCGCGGCCGCCAACCTCGGGCGCCTCGACGAGTCGACCGACTCCTTCCGCGAGTTGCAGAAGGCCGACCCGGAGCGGAAAGTCGTCCACAAGCTGGTCGCCGACTGCCGCGCCGTGCTTTCGCAAGATCCCGACAATCTCCAGGCGCTCAACGGCCTGGCCTTTGTGGCCTACGCCAACGAGGATTTCGCCCAAGCCGCCTCTTACTTCCAGCAGTTGGTGCGCATCGAGCCAAGCAACCCCTGGACCCGCAACTACCTCGGTTTCTCACTGGGGAAGTCCGGGCGGCTCGACGAAGCCATAAGCGTGCTGGAAGAAGGCCGCCGCCGCTTCCCCGACAACGAATTCACCCATTTTCTCCTGGGGCTCGCCTATTACCA
>JBLNBQ010000058.1:0-2948 GCA_050260095.1 Chitinophagales bacterium | reverse complement strand
GGGCAGCCACCGACTCTCCTGTAATCTGTCCTTCCAGAACTTCGGGCGGGACGCTTGGAGCCAAAGCCATGCCCGCCGTTTCGCCTGGCAAAGCCAAGCTGTAGAACTGCCGCACCTCATCCGGGGCGAGGACTTCGATGGAGGCATGTAACCAGATTGGGAGCCACTTCCGCACAGGGCGATTCCCCTCGTCCCATGTGGCAGGAACATAATCCCACCCGGCAATCACTCGATCTTCAGTGAGACGCCGAAGGGCCTTCTCCAGCCGCTCTTTCGTGTCTTCTGGACGCAGTGGGTTCGGTTCCTGATGAACGGCTTTGAGGAGGTCAGCCACGGTATGCCTCTGCTGCTCTACGCCTTCATGACTGCGCCGGTCCCAACTGTAGGCGAAGTAGCGGGTGAGCCGCTTCTCCCAGTCTTCCTTCCGCTGGCGATAGGTCAGGGCCTTTTGGCTGAGGAGAGCTACAGGGCGGCCGGCCCCCATGTAGTAGCGGGCGAACATCTCCCCCGGCCGGATGAGTAGCGCCTTGATCTCCGTGCGCCCCAGGAAATCCGTCTGGGATAAATCCAGGCCAACCTCCAGCGCCGGGCCGCCGATCTGGCGGTGCACCGGGAGCACCCTGCGGCCGCCCTGGCCGTCGTCCTGCTCCTCGAACACGGTCATGGAGAACACCTGCAACCGCATGGACATGATCCGCAGAAGGGATTCAGTCACCGCAGCTCGCTGCTCTGCGGTGAAACCGCCGCGCTTTCCGCCGGTCACATGTGACGCTAAGCCCCGGTACGACAGGATGTCGTCCACAGATACCCATACTTTTGCGTCCGGCGACTTCGCCTGCGCTACCCATTGGCAGATCACCGCATCCCACGTATCCGCTGTGAGGTCGTCCATGGAGGCGATCAGGTACAGCATCCGGCGCCGGTAGGCATCCACCTGGTCTTCCGGGATGCTGACCTGTGGATTCTGCGCCTGGGGCGTGAAAATGACCTCGGCCTCTACGGTATCGCCGGCTAGGTGAGCGGCTGGCCAACTATCGGACGTGGCTGCCACTGCATCCGGGCCCTTCTCCATCATCTGGCGTACCAGGTAGTTCAGCTCACCACTGACGATTCGCCCGTAGCCGTTCGGAAATGGAGTTGACGCAGAATCTGGCACCACGGCGTTACCCCCGGGCTTTCGTTTGGCCATGCAATCCCTCCTGGACAAACAGCTCGACGCCCCCAAATCCGCCACCGGTGGCGGATTTCCCGGGCGACCTGGAGATCTGGGTGACTCACACTGTGAGTGTCCTTTCGTCGCATGCCAGAGGGGCTCTTCCCTTCTCTGCGGCCAAGGGAGTAAATATCGCTTACACCCTTCACGGCCAGGCCCAATTACCTGGGTAATAACTCCACCAGAGAAACACATCAGGCGGGGGCCAAGTGACCTCCGCTTTTCTTGCGACCTAATGCTCCGGCTGAGCGCCGGCCTCCCGCATGGCTTTCCATTCCAGGAGATCGTCGACACGATAGAGCGCGGGCCTCCCGCGATTGCCCTCCTGGACTGGCTTCGGGAAGTCCGCCTCTTTGCGATAGCGGAAGAAGGTGGCTTGGCTGATGCCTAGCACATTCGCAGCTCCGACGCTGTTGACGGTTCCCGGAGGCAGCGGCGCTGGGATCTTGCGCCTTCCCACATCGGTCACCTCCCCGGATCAGTTTACTCTCATTGTTCCTATCCGGTCAACTCTCATGTTTTTACCTCAGATACTATTGCATTTACTATCACCACATGATATGATGATAGTAAAATTGATAGTAAAAATGATGTGCATAGGGGGAATCTGCGGTGAGGTTGGTCACGTTTTGCGGGACAATAGCCCAGTTCAGGATCTTCCTCCAGGGGCTTAAGGCCGCCGAACTGGCCCGCCGGGCCGCTGCCGTCACCCGGGCGGCATGAGTTCAGTACAACTGAAGTCATCCGCTGATAGAGGGGGGGGGCACGGGCATGTCTGAGTTACTGGAGTTGATCAGGTCCCTCGAACAGGCCGGCCGGTGGGCGGAGATCCGAACATCGGGAGAGTCGTTCCTGGCATCTGCCGACGCCAGTGAGCGCGCCCGTGTCCTCCTTGCTCTGTCCAAGGCATGGGAGGAAACGGCGGCCGGCGTGGTCGACTATCGCACCGCCGTTCGCTACACCGTCGCCACGATGGACGCGGCGGGCGCCGGTTCTTTCCTTCACGTCTGGGCGCTCCATCGACTGGCTTGCCAGCTCTCCGACTTGGGCGACTTCGCCGGGGCGGAACGCGCCGCACAGGGTTTCTTTGCCGCTCTACCCGATCACCCGCGGGCGGAGGCCGTTGTGCCCTGGGTCAACTTCCACATGGGACGAATCCGGTACCATCAGCGGTCCTACCCCGAAGCGGCCATGTGGTTCGAACGTGCCGCTGCTGCTGGTGACGGCGAACTGCGTGAGCGCGCCGTCCTGTTCCTGGTCTGGGCGCGTGCTCGGGCCGGTCACCTGGCCCAGGCGGCCGAAGTCCTGCCCGAGTCTGTGCAGCACGTCTCTGACGGTCACCTAAGGGCCGCCAAGGCCTTCCTGTATGCCTGCGCCTCCGATTGGCCTCATGCCGCACAGGAGGCCCGTTCCGCCCTTCGCCACTTTTCCGCTGGCGAATGGCGGGTCTTTGACATCGTTCAGGCCGCCGAGTTGTGCCTGATACTGAAGAACGCCGCCCATGCCATGGGCGAGCGCAGTCAGGCCATGGCTTGGATGAATAAGGCAGCCGCACTCCTTTCCCGGTGGAACCTCGACCTTCTGGTCGACTTGGTTCTCACTCTCCGGGTGGAAGGGGGTGGCTCCATCGATGCGGCGGCTTCTCATCGTGGTCCTGCTGGTCATCACCGTTGTGGCACTCGGGGCAGCGTCGGCTAGTGCCGGCCCCGGGGGCGGGAGTGGTCCCAATCCCGAC
>JBLNBQ010000057.1:0-8816 GCA_050260095.1 Chitinophagales bacterium | reverse complement strand
GCCGCAGAAGGAGAAGGTCATCTCCGGGATCAAGCGGATCAGCCGTCCGGGGCTGCGGGTCTACGCCAAGAAGGACGAGGTGCCCAAGGTTCTCGGTGGTCTCGGCTGCGCGATCCTGTCCACGCCGGAGGGCATCCTGACCGACAAGCAGTGCCGGCAGAAGGGCATCGGCGGCGAGGTCATGTGCTACATCTGGTAACCGAACTGCGGTAGGAGGTGTTACTTTTGTCCAGAATCGGCAGACTGCCGGTGCCCATTCCGCAGGGAGTCTCGGTCGACGTCGACGGCAACGTGGTCCGGGTGAAGGGTCCGAAGGGGGAACTCACCCAGGAGATCCACCGCGACATCAAGGTCGACGTGGTCGATGGCCAGGTGCGGGTTAGTCGGCCCAACGACGAAGGGTACGTCCGCGCCCTGCACGGCCTGACCCGGAGCCTGATCGCCAACATGGTGGAAGGCGTGACCAAAGGGTTCCAGCGCAACCTCGAGATCGCCGGCGTGGGGTATCGTGCGGCCAAGGAGGGGAAGACCCTCGTGCTGACGATGGGGTATTCTCACCCGGTGCGAATCGAGCCGGAACCGGGGATCGAGTTCGAAGTGCCGGCGGCGACGAAGATCGCGGTCAAGGGGATCGACAAGCAGGTGGTCGGAGAGACCGCCGCGAAGATTCGCAGCGTGCGGGGGCCTGAGCCTTACCTTGGCAAGGGCATTCATTACGAGGGCGAGATTATCCGCCGTAAGGCCGGCAAGGCCGGCAAGGCCGGCAAGAAATAAAGGAGTGTGACAGCCGGTGTTTACACGCGGTGACCGCAAGCAGGCCCGGGCGGCAAGGCACCTCCGGGTTCGGAAACGGGTCAAGGGGACGGCCGAGCGCCCACGCCTCGCTGTCTTCCGGAGCCTGAACCACATCTATGCACAAGTGATCGACGATGAGGCCGGCCGCACCCTGGCGTCTGCTTCGACCCTCGACGCAGACCTGCGGGCCAAACTGGCGAGCGGCGGCAACATCGAGGCCGCGAAGGCGGTGGGCGCGGCGATCGCCGCGAAGGCCAAGGAGGCCGGGGTGGACGCCGTGGTCTTCGACCGGGGCGGCACGCTCTACCACGGCCGGATCAAGGCCTTGGCCGATGCGGCCCGGGAAGGCGGACTTGACTTCTAGTTCTTCTGGGAAAGGGGGTTCGGATTTTGGCGAGGCCGGATACGGGCAAAGAGTTTCAGGAAAGAGTGGTTTCCATCAACCCGGTGTCCAAGACGGTCAAGGGCGGGCGCACCCGCAGCTTCTCCGTGTTGGTCGTGGTTGGTGACGGCGAGAGGAAGGTCGGCGCCGGGCTAGGCAAGGCCAAGGAAGTGGCCGATGCCATCCGGAAGGCGATCGACGATGCCAAGAAGAACATCATCGAGGTGCCCAAGGTCGGCACCAGCATCCCCCACGAGGTGACCGGCATCTTCGGCGCCGGCCGGGTCCTTTTGAAGCCGGCGGCCACCGGTACCGGCGTGATCGCGGGCGGCCCCGTCCGTGCGGTCCTTGAACTGGCCGGCGTGAGGGACATCCTCACCAAGTCCCTTGGCTCCGACAACCCGATCAACATGGTCCGGGCTACCATGGCTGGGCTCAGCAGCCTGAAGCGGGCTGAAGAAGTGGCCCGCCTGCGCGGCAAGAGCGTGGATTCGTTTTAGGCCGGGGCTCTAGGAGGAAGAGAGATGAAGCTCAAGGTCACCTGGGTCAAGAGCAGCATTGGCGAACCCCAGGATCAGAAGGACACCGTCAAGGCCCTCGGCCTCCGGAAGATGGGCCAGTCCGCGGTGCTCCCGGATAACCCCGCGGTCCGCGGCATGATCTTCAAGGTCAAGCACCTGGTCGCCGTGGAAGAGGTCGAGGGTTAGGAGGTATTCAGGTGAGACTGAACGAGTTGAAGCCGGCCCCCGGCGCGCGGCATGAGCGCAAGCGAGTCGGCCGGGGCATTGGTTCGGGTACGGGCAAGACGTCCACCCGGGGCCACAAGGGCCAGTGGGCCCGCTCGGGCGGCGGCAAGGGACCGCAGTTTGAAGGCGGACAGACCCCGCTGGTGCGGCGTCTGCCGAAGCGCGGGTTCAACAACGTGTTCCGCGAGGCGTTCGAGGTGGTCAACGTGGGCGAACTGGAGCGGTTCCCCGCAGACACCGTCGTGACGCCGGAGTTGCTCCGGCAGGAGAGGCTCGTGCGCCGGCCGGGGCGGATCAAGGTCTTAGGCGAAGGAGCGTTGACGAAGGCTCTGACCGTCCAGGTGGACGCGGTGAGCAAATCGGCTGCCGAGAAGATTGCGCAAGCCGGCGGCAAAGTCGAGGTGATCTGAGGTGCTGAGCGCCCTGAAGAACGCCTTCCAGATCGCGGATTTGCGGAAGAAGCTGCTTTTCACCGCGTTGATGCTTGTCGTCTACCGGCTGGGCAGCTTCGTCCCGGTTCCCGGTGTCAACGCGTCGCGCCTGGTAGACCTCTTCAGCCAGTCCGGTAACATTTTTGGCGTGCTCGACCTGTTCGCTGGCGGCAACCTCTCCAAGTTCACGGTTTTCGCCCTTGGCGTCAACCCGTACATCACGTCCTCGATCATCGTGCAGTTGCTGACCGTGGTCATTCCGAAGCTCGAGGAGCTGGCCAAGGAGGGCGTCGAGGGACGGAAGAAGATGGCGCAGTACACGCGGTACGGCACCGTGCTGCTCGCCGTCATCCAGGCCTACGGCACCTACCTCCTGATCAGCCGGGCGCAGCTGACGGGCGGGCTTTCGGCCGTCATCAACCCGGGGACGCTCACGACGCTGCTCATCATCACCACGCTGACGGCCGGCTCGATGTTCCTGATGTGGCTTGGGGAGATTATCTCGGAGTTTGGCATCGGCAATGGGATCTCGCTGATCATCTTCTTCGGCATCGTCGCCCGGATGCCGGCAGCGGCCATTCAGATGGTCCAGTCGATCGGCACCGGCGGCCTCAACGTCCTGTCGGTGCTGGCCTTCCTGGTCATCTCGGTGGCGATCATCGCCGGGGTCATCCTGGTGCAGGAAGGGCAGCGCCGGGTGCCGGTGCAGTACGCGAAGCAGATGCGGGGTCGCAAGCTCTACGGCGGCGCCTCGACGCACATCCCGCTCCGTGTCAACCAAGCCGGCGTGATTCCGGTCATCTTCGCCTCTTCGATCCTTGCGTTCCCGCTGACGATCCTCTCCTACTTCCCGGCCGCTCAGCGGGTCGCCCGGATTTTCGGGTACGGGTCGTTCTGGTACAATTTCATTGAGGTCATTTTGATTGTCTTCTTCACGTTCTTCTACACCGCGATCAGCTTCAACCCGATTCAGGTGGCGGACAACATGAAGAAGTACGGCGGGTTCATCCCCGGCCTGCGGCCCGGACGCCCGACGGCGGAGTACCTGGAGCGGGTTCTGACACGGATCACCCTGGTGGGGGCGTTGTTTCTCGCCGCCATCGCAGTGCTCCCGACGATCCTGACCACGATCTTCAGGATGCGGGCGTTCTACTTCGGCGGGACGTCGTTGCTTATCATGGTCGGCGTGGCGCTCGACACGATGCGGCAGATCGAGGCGCACCTCCTGATGCGCCACTATGAGGGGTTCATCAAATGACAATGCGGCTTGTTCTGCTTGGACCGCCAGGAGCGGGCAAGGGCACACAAGCCAAGCATCTGGTCGACCGGCTTGGGGTGGTTCACATCTCGACCGGCGACATCTTGCGGGAAGCCAGAGCGGCCGGCACGCCGCTGGGGCTGCTCGCCGGGAAATACATGGAAAAGGGAGAGTTGGTCCCGGACGAGGTCGTGATCGGCTTGGTGCGGGAACGGCTCGAATCCCAGGAGATGCAGCAGAGGGGGTTCCTCTTGGATGGGTTCCCCCGCACGGTAGCACAGGCTGAAGCACTTGACCGGATGCTGGCGGAACTGGGAAGGCCCTTGGACATGGTGCTGAATCTACGAGTCAGGCCGGAAGTGCTGGCCAAGCGGCTTAGCCAGAGGCGATCCTGCCCTGGCTGTGCTGCGGTCTACCACCTGGAGAACCGGCCGCCCAGAGTTGCGGGGCGGTGCGACATCTGCCAGGCGGAGTTGGTGCAGCGTCCGGATGACGCCGAGGAGACCGTCCGGGTACGCCTGGAGGTCTACGCCAGGCAAACGGCGCCGCTCATCGCTTACTACACTGGGCGAGGCCTTCTTAAGGAGGTCGACGGCGAGCAGCCGATCGCACAGGTCACCGCAGCGGTCGACCGGGCCGTGGATACCGTAGTCAGCACGGGGTAGGGGTAGCATGATCATACTGAAGTCCAGCGAGGAAGTGGCGGCGATGCGCCGGGCGGGCCTGGTGGTCGCCGAAGTCCTCCGGCTGATGAGCGAGCTGGTTGCCCCGGGCCGCACCACCGCGGAACTGGACCGGGCTGCCGAGGAGCTGATCCGGAGCCGGGGGGCGCTTCCCGCCTTCAAGGGGTACAACGGGTTTCCCGCCACCATCTGCGCTTCCATCAACGAAGAGGTGGTGCATGGGATTCCCGGGGCCAGGACTTTGAAAGCCGGCGACCTCATCAGCATCGATGTGGGCGCCATCGTGGACGGGTTCTACGGCGATGCCGCCGAGACGTTCCCGGTCGGAGAGGTCAGCGCGGAGGCGAGGCGGCTGCTCGCCGCCACGAAAGAGGCCCTTGCCCGGGGGATCGCCCAGGCCGTGCCGGGCAACCGGCTCTCCGACGTGTCGCACGCCGTTCAGGTGTGCGCCGAAAAGGAAGGCTTCTCGGTGGTCAGGGAGTATGTCGGGCATGGCATTGGGCGGGCCATGCACGAAGCGCCGCCGATACCGAACTACGGACCGCCGGGGCGGGGGCCGCGGCTCAAGGCCGGGATGACCCTGGCGATCGAGCCGATGGTCAACGTCGGCGGCTACGAGGTGGAGGTCCAGGCGGACCATTGGACCGTCACCACCCGGGACCGGAGCCTCTCCGCCCACTTCGAGCACACCGTCGCCGTGACGCCGGAAGGGCCGCTGATCCTGACGGCCCTCGAGGGGGAGACGGGCGGGTGAGCGAGAGCGTGTCGGTGGGACAGTTGGTGGTGAGCCGGGCCGGCCGCGACCAGGGCAAAGCCTACATCGTGGTCGAGGCGTCCGGCGGCGGGTTTGTCAAGGTGGCGGACGGCACCCTGCGGCGGGTGGCCCACGCGAAGAGAAAGAACCTGCGCCACCTCATCGTGTACCCGGCGGTGGCCCGGGAGATCGCCGAAGCCGCCACGGGTGGCAGGATCGCGGATGAGCAGGTGCGCCAGGCGCTGCAACGTCTGCTCGGCGAGGCGGAGGCGCTTTAAGGAGGCCAGAGCATGCCCAAGGATGACGTGATTGAGGTTGAGGGGAAGGTCATCGAACCCTTGCCGAACGCCATGTTCCGGGTGGAACTGGAGAACGGGCACACGGTGTTGGCCCACATCTCGGGGAAGATGCGGATGCACTTCATCCGGATCCTGCCCGGAGACAGGGTGACCGTGGAGCTTTCCCCGTACGACCTGACACGTGGGCGCATCACCTACCGGTTCAAGTAGAGTTGCAGCCGCAAGAGGAGGTTTATCAGGAAATGAAGGTCAGGCCTTCCGTGAAACCGATTTGCGAGAAGTGCAAGATCATCAAGCGCAATGGCCGGGTCATGGTCATCTGCGAGAATCCTAAGCACAAGCAGAAACAGGGCTAAGGGCTAGGAGGTGTAGAAATGGCAAGAATAGCGGGTGTCGACCTGCCACGGGAAAAAAGGGTCGAGGTGGCGTTGAACTACATCTACGGCATTGGCCCGACCACCTCCCGGGAGATCCTGGCCAAGACCGGCGTCAATCCGGATACCCGGGTCAGGGATCTGACCGACGAAGAGGTTACCAAGCTGCGTGATGTGATCGATCGGGACTACAAGGTGGAGGGCGACCTCCGGCGCGAGGAGTCCATGAACATCAAGCGGCTGATCGACATCGGCAGCTACCGCGGGCTGCGGCACCGTCGCGGTTTGCCGGTGAGGGGCCAGCGGACGCGGACGAACGCCCGCACCCGGAAGGGCCCGCGGAAGACGGTCGGCGTGCGCCGTAAGGCCGCCAAGTAAGAGGGGAGGAACGGGAGTTGGCCAAGCCGAAGAAGGCCGTTCGCACCAGGAAGCGCGAACGTAAGAACGTTGAGAGTGGGGTGGCCCACATCCGGTCCACCTTCAACAACACGATCGTGACCATCACCGACCGGGACGGTAACGTCCTTTCCTGGTCATCCGCCGGAAACCAGGGCTTCAAGGGGTCCCGCAAGGGAACGCCGTACGCGGCCGGCATGGCCGCGGAGGTCGCAGCCAAGGCGGCGATGGAGCACGGTCTGCGCGAGATCGAAGTCATGGTCAAGGGACCGGGCAGCGGGCGTGAAACCGCCATCCGGAGCCTGCAGGCCGCCGGACTGAACGTGAACGCGATCAAAGACACCACGCCCATTCCGCACAATGGGTGCCGCCCGCCCAAGCGGCGGCGGGTTTGACGCGAAGTGGAGGTGCGTGACTAGATGGCAAGGTATACTGGTCCGGTCTGCCGGCTATGCCGCCGCGAAGGCGAGAAACTGTTCCTGAAGGGCGATCGTTGCTACACCAACAAGTGCGCCATGGACCGGCGCGGTTACATTCCCGGCCAGCACGGGCAGGCCCGTCGCGGCAAGCCGTCGGAGTACTCGCTGCAGCTGCGTGAGAAGCAGAAGCTTCGCCGGGTCTACGGGGTGCTCGAGACCCCGCTGCGGAACTACTTCGAGACGGCGGAACGCAAGCGCGGCGTCACCGGCGAGAACCTGCTTCAGCTGCTGGAGCGGCGGCTCGACAACGTCATCTACCGCATGGGGCTGGCCGGTTCCCGGGCCGAGGCGCGTCAGATGGTGCGCCATGGGCACTTCACCGTGAACGGTCAGAAAGTGAATATCCCCTCCTACCTGGTGAAGGCCGGGGAGACGATCAGCGTCAAGGAGTCGTCCCGCAAGCTGAACCGGATTCAGGAGATGGTCGGTGCGGCCGGGGCCCGTCCCATTCCCGCCTGGCTATCCTTCAATCCGGACACCTTCTCCGGGAGCGTGCTGGCGCTGCCGAGCCGGGATCAGATCGAGACGAGCATCAAGGAGCACCTGATCGTCGAGTTCTACTCCCGGTAGACACCCTCGACCGTACACAAGGAGGGTATGCCGATGATCGAAATCGAAAAGCCGAAGATCGAAGCGGTGGAACTGTCGAAGACCTACGGGAAGTTCGTCGTCGAGCCGCTCGAGCGAGGCTACGGGACCACGTTGGGGAATTCCCTGCGCCGGGTCCTGCTCTCCTCCTTGCCGGGGGCGGCTGTCACCTCCGTCAAGATTGAGGGGGTCCTTCACGAGTTCGCGACCATCGAGGGCGTGCGGGAGGATGTCACCGACATCATCCTCAACCTCAAGGCGCTGCTGGTGAAGATGCACACCGATGAACCGGCCACGGTCCGGATCGAGGCCGATCAGGAGGGCGAGGTCACCTCGGCGGACATCATCTGCCCGCCCGATGTGGAGATCCTAAACCATCCGCCGCAGCACATCGCTACCCTGGAGAAGGGGGCGCGGATGTTCGCGGAGATCAGCGTGGAGAAGGGGCGGGGTTACGCCCCGGCGGAGCGGAACAAGCGGCCCGATCAGCCGATCGGCGTCATCCCGATCGACTCCGTCTTCTCGCCGGTCAGCCGGGTCAACTTCACGGTGGAGAACACCCGCGTCGGCCAGGTCACCGACTACGACCGGCTGATCCTCGAGGTGTGGACGAAGGAAGGCATGATCCTTCCCGACGAGGCGACGAGCCTGGCGGCCCGTATCCTCACGGAGCACCTGGCCCTCTTCGTGCATCTGACCGAGGCCACCTCAGACGTGGAGATCATGGTCGAAAAGGAAGAGGAACAGAAGAACCGGCTGATGGAGATGACCATCGAGGAGTTGGACCTGTCGGTCCGCTCGTACAACTGTCTGAAGCGCGCCGGCATCAACACCGTCGAGGAGCTGACCCGCAAGACTGAGGAGGACATGATGAAGGTCCGTAACCTCGGCCGCAAGTCGCTCGAAGAGGTCAAGCAGAAGCTCGCAGGGTTGGGGCTGTCGCTCAAGGAGTCGGAGGAATAGGCGCAGGAGGTTTGTGAGGGATGAAGCGAAACAAGCTGGGTCGGCCGTCGGGGGCCCGCCGGGCGCTTTTTCGGAGCCTGGTCACGTCCCTGATCCTCAAGGGCCGCATCATCACCACCGAGGGTAAGGAACCGGCCGTCAAGGCCCTGACCGACAAGATGATCACGCTGGGCAAGCGCGGCGATCTGCACGCCCGCCGGCAGGCCGCGGAGTACCTCCTCGACCCCGAGGCGGTGCAGAAACTGTTCGACACCATCGCACCGCGCTATGCCACTCGGCCGGGCGGTTACACCCGGGCCATCAAGGCCGGATTCCGCCGTGGCGACGCGGCGCCGACGGTGGTCATCGAGCTTGTGTGATGGAGGTCTTCCTGCGGGCGGATAACCTGACCCACGTCTATGAGACGCGGGACGGGGAAACCTTGCGGGCGCTGGACCAGCTGAACTTGGAGATCGGGGCGGGGGAGTTCGTAGCCATCGTGGGCCGGAACGGTTCCGGCAAATCCACGCTGGCCAAGCACTTCAACGCCCTGCTCGTTCCCACGGAGGGGACGATGCTGGTGGGCGGGCGCGACACGCGCGCGCCGGAGAACCTCTGGCCGATCCGCCAGGCGGTCGGCATGGTCTTCCAGAACCCGGACAACCAGATCGTCGCCACCACCGTGGAGG
>JBLNBQ010000056.1:0-4384 GCA_050260095.1 Chitinophagales bacterium | reverse complement strand
GCGACTTTGAGCAGCGCAGGGACCTCTTCCTGCCGGATGCCGAACTTGCCGGCGATGGAGACGACCTTGCCGAAGTTGCGGGTGACGTTGCCGCCGCCCTGCCCCCACTTGACCAGTTCGTCGGCGCTGTTGCCCACCGTGTCGACCTGGGTCAGCTCGTCGCCCTTGGCCACGTAGTAGCTGCAGGACAGCCACGGCATCGGGAAAGAGCCGCGGTAGTAGAGGGTCTTGCCCATGACCAGCTTCTCACCGGGGAAGATCATCGGGGTCAGGTGGGAGAACGCGGCTTTCAAGGCCGCGGCCCGCCGGACCACGGGCACCTCTCCGTCCAGGGCCGAGTACACCCGGGTGTACCAGTACGGGAACTCCATGCTGACCGAGGAGTAGGTGTTGTAGTACAGGTTCCGCAGCTTTTCGGCGCGAGGCGAGGGGCTCTTTTGCACCTCCCGGTCCGTCACGTCTTCCGGCGGCGTGCCGCCGTACTCCTGTCCGAGCGAGATCCCTTTTTCCTTGAGGACGTCTGCCAGCGTCTTGGTCTTCATCAGGTCCCTATACCCCCTTTCTGAACCCGACCGGCGCCGGTTTGGCTTCGGCCACGCCGCGCCGCGCAGCCGACCGGGTCCCTAAGGTAACGGTAGTATGGGGTCTTGGGGATCGGCGTCCGACCAGGGTCGTACGACCGGTGGGATTTGTGCATAGTGTCGCAAGTTTCCTCACACTTTGGTCCGAAATGCTCTCCAAAGTCACAAGCGATGGTGGTATCATGCAGAGGGTAGGATGGCCTGTCCGGAAAGGTGGAGCAAGTGTGGCCCGACGTCCGCCGGCCGAGTGGATTGCCCGCTTACAGCGCCTGCAGGACCTGCTTTCCCGGCACTACGGCGTCGCCCTGATGGTGCTTGAAGCCGAGGCCCGGGAGGTGACCGTTCCCTCCGGCCAGCCGGCGGAGTGCGCTTTTCTGCTTGCCCACGGCGCGGCGGCTTGCGCCCGCCAGTTTGCCGACATGGTGGCTCAGGTGCGGCAGAGCCGCCAAGCCGTCATGCGTCCCTGCCGGACCGGCCGGGTCTGTTTCTGCAGCCCGCTAGGGGTAGGGATCGACGACTTCGACGTCCCCTGCGAGCTGTTTCTCCTGGGCAGCGCGCCGGCTGCGGCGAGCCGCGATTCCCTGGTTTTGGTGCAGGAAATCTTCCGGCTGATCTCCCCCTTGGCGGTGGCCGAGAAGGGGGAGGTGGACCGGGCCGCGGCCTCACTCGCGCTCCCCCTGGCCGAGCGTCCCGCAGGAGGGCCTCTCTCCCGGCTCACCAGCCGGGAACTCGAGATCCTCGGCCTGATCGGCGCCGGACTGTCGAACCGCAAAGTCGCCGCTCAACTCTACATCTCGGAGGGAACGGTCAAAACCCACATCACGCACCTGTTGCAGAAGCTTGGCCTCGCCAACCGGACGGAGGCCGCCCTGTTTGCCATTCGCGAAGGGGTCTTGCGCCCGGGTCCAGCTCTCCCTGGACAGTCCAGAGCCGAGCCCGACTGTGGAGAGAGGTGACGGTGCCGCCGTGCGCAAGCCTTTACCGTCCATTCAGCGCCGCATCCTGACTTCCATTACGGTGGTGCTCCTGGTCCAGACGGTGGCCCTGACAGGCTTGTTCGGGTTGTTGATGTACCGCCGCATCGAAGCGAACCTGAACGAGCGGCTGGGCGATGCCCTCAAGATCGCCTGGCAGGAGTACCTGGACCGGCCACGGCAGACCCTGGCTGCCCTGCGCTACCTCGTCCCGCTCACCGACTGTGGGCCGGCGCTGGCCGCCGGCGACGCGACGCGCCTCGCCCAGTTTCTGCGGCGGGTGCCCCAAGTGGACTTTGCCGCGTTCCTGTCGCCGAGCGGCGAAGTCGTCGCCCACACCGCCCCGGGACAAGTCGGGACGTACAGCCCTCTGGCGCGGTTCGCGTTCGACGCCTTTCGGCTCGGCGCGCCGCAGATCAGTTCGGAAGAGCTGGACCGATCGATTCTGCTGCGCGAGGCGCCTGGTCTGGCCGGTCGGCTCGGCTCGGCCGTCGGCGCCTCCCCCGCTGCCAAAGTCCTGGTCCAGATGATCGTCCTGCCCGTGGAGTGGCAAGGACAGACGAGGGGCGCACTGGTCGGCGGCATCGTGCTCGACGGGACGGCCCACATTCCCCAGGCCTACACGGCCCGGATGCTCAACTCCTATCTGAGCATCGCCGTCGAAGGGGTGCGCGTCTCATCAAACATCAAAACCAGGACCGGCGAGATCCGGGTGGGCAGTCACCAGTCCAACGACCTGATCGCCACGATCAGCCATGGGCGTCGGTGGTACGGGACGGTTTGGGTGGGTTCGGAGCAGCACTATGTGGTTTCCGACCCCATCCGGGACGGCGCGGGACAGGTCATCGGGGCGCTCAGCCTCGGCCTGCCGCCCAGTGGGTTCGCGAACCTGCGCCGGGAGTGGCTGGCCGTCGTCTTGACCTGCGCTTTCCTCTCCTTCCTCTTGGCGGCGGCCGTGGCGACCTTCGTGGCCCGCAACTTCTCTCAGCCCATTGTCTGGCTCAACGGTCTGGCCCAGCGGCTCGCCCGCTTCCAGGGAGAGCGGGACTACCAGCGGGCGCTGGACGAGTGTCTCCGCCGGACGCCGCCGCTCTTCAGCCGGGAGATGACCGAACTGTACAACTCCTTTGCGGTCATGGCCCACGAACTGGTCTGCCGGTACACGGAGACGGTGCAGTACCTGCAGCAGCTCGAACAGGACCGGGAAGAGTTGCAGGCCCTGACCGCGCAGCTTCAGGACGCCAAGGGCCTGCTCGAACAAAAAGTGGCCGAGCGGACGCAGGAGTTGCAGAACGCCGTGGTGGAGCTGCAAAAGGCGAGCACACTCAAGAGCCAGTTCCTTGCGACCATGAGTCACGAGCTCCGCTCTCCCTTGAATTCGGTGATCGGGTTTGCGGAGATGATCGAAGACGGGCTCGTGGGGCCGCTGACTGAAAAACAGAAAGACTATCTGCAGAACATCCTGACCTCCGCCTGCCACCTGCTCGCACTCATCAACGACATGCTGGACCTGTCCCGCATCGAGCAGGGCCGGATGGTGCTGAACCCACAGGAGGTGGCGCTGGCCGACGTGGCGGCCGCGGCACGGACCATGTTCAGCCGCCAGGCCGAAGCGGCCGGACTTACGCTTGAGGTGGACGTGCCGTCCGACCTGCCAATGTTGCGGGCCGACCCGATTCGCCTCAAAGAAGTGCTCTGCAACCTCATTTCCAACGCGCTCAAGTTCACGCCGCAGGGGAACGTCTGGGTAAGGGCCTGGGCGGAGGCGGGGCAAGTGGTCATCGAAGTTGGGGACACCGGCATCGGCATCAGGCCGGAGGACCAGGAGGTCGTCTTCGACGAGTTTGTACAGGCCGAGTCGGCGTACCACCGGCGGTTCGAGGGCGCGGGGTTGGGACTGCCGCTCTCCAAGAAGCTGGTGGAGTTGCACGGCGGCTACATCACGCTGGAGAGCGAAGTGGGGAAGGGAACTCGCGTCCGGGTCTATCTGCCCTGCCACGGCGCGCCGGCGGAGGGGATGGAGCATGCCGGGTAGAGTGCTGGTCGTGGAGGACAACGAACTTCATCTGCAGTTGGTGAGCGACCTGTTGACGCTGTACGGTTTCGAGGTGCTCAAGGCCTCGACCGGCGCCCGGGCGTTGGTTTTGGCCGAAGAAGGCGGCCCGGATTTGATTCTCATGGACATCTCGCTTCAAGGCACGAACGGGTTCGAGGTGACCCGGATGCTCAAGCGCAACCCCAACACGGCGGGCATCCCGGTCGTAGCGCTCACGGCCTACGCCATGCAGCACGACCAGGAAGAAGCCAGGCAGGCGGGTTGCGCCGGGTACATCGCCAAGCCGATTAACACGCGGACTTTCCCGTCTCTGGTCCAGTCCTTCATCGCGAGAGGAGGCCCCGACGGTGGACGAACGCGCCGCAAACCTGCTAATCGCCGAGGATGACCCCCAGTCCGCACATCTGCTCTTCGAAATGCTAACGGCCGCCGGGTACCGCTGCCAGGTTGCGTCCGATGGCGAAGCGACGCTCAAGGCCGCCTTGAGCGCCCCGCCGGACTTGCTTCTGCTCGACGTGCGCATTCCCGGCCGGAACGGGTTCGAGGTCTGCGAGGAGCTGAAGACGACGCCGGCCACGGCCTACGTGCCCATCGTGATGGTCACGGCCTGCGCCGAGGAACAGTACCAGCTCCGGGCGATGGATGCCGGAGCGGACGACTTTTTGACGAAGCCCGTCAAGCGGTCGGAACTTTATGCCCGCGTCCGGTCGCTCTTGCGCCTGTGCCGCTGCGCCCAGGAGAGGGAAACTCCGGCGGCGGTAGTGGAGGCCTTT
>JBLNBQ010000055.1:0-3489 GCA_050260095.1 Chitinophagales bacterium | reverse complement strand
GTGGCTGTCAAGCCGTAGTGGGGAAGCGCAGCCGGTATCCCGAGTGACGCAATACTCAGTCATCAAGCGATAGAATGCATGCTGGCCAAGCCCTTAAGCGCCCGGCCCAAGGGCGACCTGCCCGCCTTTGTTTGAATCGAGGGTATCCCGGCTCGCAGCCACTCTGCTGGATCGAACTTAGAGAGCCGTTCCAACACCTGGGACGGAACGTCCTTTTTGGCTCGTGGCACCGACCGCGACCCACGCTGGCCCTCCCACTTGTCCAGCCACTGGTTCAGTTCATCCGTCTGGTCCAGCAACCGCAGCTGGAGCATGTTATTGGCTCCGACCTTGGTCCAGCTGGCGCCCCTCCGCTTCATCCGGGCGGCCGCTATGTGCCGCACCTGCCCCTCCATCGCACCCAGGCTCTTTGCTCCCTCAGGCTGCGGCCCGGGCCGCTTCCGCCAGTCCACCAGCCCGTCCCAGTTGGCCTTCAGATACTGCCGCAGTTGAAGGACGCGAGTTCGCACCTCGACCGTCGCGGCCTCCTCCAGCGCCTGACGGAGCACCTGTTCGAGGCGATCCAACTCACCTGCTCCCAAGGCCGTGAGCGCCTCTGCCAACCGTTGCGAATCATGCCACAGCCCCTGTCGGACCGCACGCTGAAGGTGGTACGGGTCCAGGTGCCACTCCGCCCCCAGATGCTCCCGCCCCTGCTTGATCCACGGCGCTCCGTCCCCGTTGAGAATCACCCGCTCCACCTTGGCCGGGTCACAGCTTTCCGCCAGCCGGAGCAAGCCCCGCTCCCAGAAGGCAGTTGCCGTCAGGTTCCCGCCCCAACAAACCTTGTTTACCAATCGTACCCGGTTCCCGGAAGGAGTCTCCGGCCTCCAGCCCTGGTGCATCACACCGATCTTCAGTTCCAGAACTCTCTCTGGCTCCCGCTGCAGCGAGACGCACACACCATCCGCTTCCGCTACAACCACGGGCACCACCCGATCGCTGCAGGCGATCTCCTCCCCCTGCTCAAACGCAGCCGCCACCTTCTGACGTTCCTCCTGCTCCCGAGCCTCGCCGGCCTCCGTTACCCAGCGGTGGACTTCCTGGTGGCTGACAGGCACAGCGAAGGCTTCAGACAGAAGAGCGGCCACCTCCCGAAACGAGATCTTGGTGGCCAGCGTGATGGCCAGGTGCTGCACCAGTGGACAGAACCGTTCCTCCGGTCGCAATCCCAGCGCCTGGTCCAGCGGAAAGATTGTCTCCTCCGTCTTCCCGCCATTCCGTCGCCGATAGCCCCGCCGCTTCACCACGATCTCCAAGCCGAAAAGCGTCACCAGGCGCCGCTCCCGCTTGCCAATCGATTCCCATCCCCGTCCAGGATGCTCCAGTTCGTCATCCAACTGGTTCAAGATCGCTTCAAGCCCATGACCGACCCCGTCTACCATGATCTGTAAGATGCTAGCAGCCAACCCCTTGAAGGAGTCGATGCCTTCTGCCATGAACTTCTTCATAGAAGCCAACCCCCGGTTCAGATCTGTTGTGGATCTGAGTGCTGCCAACACTCGGGGGTTGGCTTCGCTTTCCTACGCTAGCCCTCCTTCAACCGGAGGCCCTGTCCCCACTACGATGTTACTCAGAGCCAGCTCTACCCCATCGCCTGGTTCGAACGCAACCACCGCTCCCGGCTCAAATCCATGAGCAGGACAGGAGACGGATCGCCGCGGCGGGAGCTTGCCGGCAGTATGCCCCGGCATTTGAATCCCAACCGCTGATACAGGCGAACCGCCCGTCTGTTCATCTCAAAGACCCGCAGGAAGATCGTCTTCAGTCCCATGGCGCCGAACCCCGCCTGAAAGGCGAGTTCCATGCTTTCCGATCCATACCCTTGGCCCCAGCAGTCCTTTTCGCCAATGCAGATGCACAACTCGGCCGTGCCACTGCGCCAGTCAATCTGGCTCAACTCCAACTCACCGATCACGCGACCGTAGAGCGTCTCAATCATGAAGGCGCGCGTCTGCGAGTTGTTCTGGGTCGACCGGAACCAGGTCGCCATGTCGGTCTGTGTGAAGCGGCGGCCCATCAACGTCGAAATCTCCGGATCCTGGTCCCAGGTCAGCAAACGCGAAAGGTCCGCCTCCGTCACCGCCCGGATTCGGACCCTCTGACCCGTGAAACCCATCTCGGTCAAGCTTCGCTTCGCAAGCGCTGTCGACATGCCACACCCTCGCCGTCGTTGTTGTTCACAAGAAGATGCCGAGAGGATTTCGACGAGCCGCGGGCCGCTCCTTTAGGAAATAGAAGGGGCGCCGGAGCGTCCCTTCCATTCCTGGCGGATCTTATTCCTTCAATTCCTTGTAGATCCGCGTCAGAAGGGCCATGAGCGTCACGCGCTGGTTCTGGTCCCACACCTTGGCCAGGTTGGCCAATTCTTCATCCAGCTCCTTGCTGATCTGCTCCACCTGTTCGCTCCGTTCCGTGAGCTTGACCGTGATCACCCGCCGATCTTCGGCACTCCGCTCCCGGTGCAGCCACCCGTCCCGCTCCAGCCGGTCCACAATCCCTGTCACGTTCCCGCGGCTGCAATTCAACTGCTCACTCAACCCGCCCAGCGTCGCATCGGATTCGCGCACGGCCGCCAGAAGGAGTTGATACTGCGGCAAGGTCAGCCCGTACTTTGCGCCCAAGAATCGGTCGCAGCGTTTCCCCACCAGGTCGGAGATGAGTTGAAGCATCGGCAGGACCCGGTCTGGATCTGCGTGGTCAGCCATTGCAGACGGAACCTGATCCACCTCGTTCATCCACTCACCCTCCCGATACGCAAAGACCGGCAGGCTTCCTATCTGTCTCCAGTCTTTACTTTTTGATCTAGGACAATTATAACTTGACTGGAAGAAAACGTCAACGCTCTTTCTTGAAAAATTCTCCTAACGATCATACAAACATTTATCATTATACCCATAACAATGCCGCCCGGTCCAGTAGGACGCGGGCGGCAGGTCTGACTAGTCGGCGGACTGTGCGAATCGGTGCAACCGGTGGGCGTGAGCGCGGTGCCGGGCCAGCGCTGCCTCCAGGATGCCGTTGACCAGTTGCGGGTAGGTCCAGCCGGCCACCTCCGCCTGCCGGCAGAGGTCGCTGAACCCGGGCGAGAGTCCCGGCAAGGCGTTGACCCCCAGCACATACGGAACCCCGTCTTCCCCCAGCCGGATATCGACCCGGCCCACATCCACGCACCCCAGCGCCCGGAATGCATCCAAAGCGGTGCGCTTCAAGAGCTCCTCCAATACCGCGTCCACCGGCGCCGGGCAGAGGTAGTACTCGTCCGCGTCCCACTCCTTCTTGAACTGGTAGGAGTAGACCCGGTTGTGGTCCGGCGGCACAATGTCGTGGTTGATCTCCAGGACGGGAAAGATCGTCGGGTTCTCGTTCCCCACGATTCCCACCGTAAACTCCCGGCCCGAGACGAACTCCTCCACCAGGGCGGGCTGCCGGTAGCACTGGTGCACCAGC
>JBLNBQ010000054.1:0-19419 GCA_050260095.1 Chitinophagales bacterium | reverse complement strand
CTATTGGAAGAAGCAGGGCCGCCCCGATTACCAGGCCAATCTTATGCCGAGCGAGAGCCGGGTCGAGACCGATGTCGGTGAGGATGAACTCTTTGACGACGCGGTGAAGCTGGTGGTCAGCACGGGGAACGCCTCGATCTCCATGGTGCAGCGGCGTTTCCGCATCGGCTACGCCCGGGCGGCCCGGCTCATCGACATGATGGAACTGGCCGGCATCGTCGGCCCGTACCAAGGTTCCAAGCCGCGCGAGGTGCTGGTGTCGCCGGAAGAAGAGGCGTGAGATTCCCGGCGCGGGAGGAGGCGGAGCCGTGGAAGGGATGAAGGAGATCGGGCAGTTGCTCCGGGAGGCGCGGGAGCGCCAGGGCATCCCTTTGGAGCAGGTCTATGAGGCCACCCGGATCAACCCCCGTTACGTCGCCGCGCTCGAAACCGGAGAGTTCGAAGTGATCCCGGGCGAGGTGTACCTCAAGGGCTTCTTGCGGGAGTACGCCCGCCTGGTGGGGCTCGACGGCGAGGAGCTCGTCGGCCGGTACCGTGAACTCAAGGCCGCCTTGGCGCCACCCCCCGCCGAACCGGTCCGGGGCGTGAGGGTGGCCTGGCAGGCGCCACGACGCCGGGTGCGGGTCCAGGAGCGCCGGAAGACGGCGGGCCGGCGCTGGCTGGCGCTGGTGGTCGTCGCCCTCGCGGCGCTGGCGACCGGCTGGGCGCTGGCGGTCTGGTCCGTCGACCTTGAGCCGGAAACCCCTCCCGCCCGCCGCGAGGCGCCGGGGCCGCCGGCCTCGCCGGCGCCGCCATCACCATCCGCAACCCCGGCTCCGTCCCCGCCCGCGGTCTCGGGGCCTGAGCCGGCTCCGGCCGCCTTGCCGGCGCCCGAACCGCCAGCGACCAGTCTCCCGGCGGGACGGCCCGCGGCGGCGGCCAAGCCGGCCGAGGCGACCAAGCCCGGGCCGCAGGCTCCGGCCTCGCCTGCACCGCCTGCTCCGGCGCCCGCCGCCAAGCCAGCCGGCCCGGCGCCGGCGCCGGCTGCCGTCTCCGCCCCATCCTCCGCCCCGGTGGCGCCCCCGGTCGCGGCGCCATCCGCGGCCGGCCCGGCACCCGCCACGCCAGCGCCGGCGGCGCAGCCTCCTGTCGCCGAGCCTGCCCAAGGCAGCGCTCCTGGAGTCGTCGCGCCGGCGCCGCCCACGACCAATCCCGTCGCGCACTGACCACGGACCGAGCTTTGGCCGAACCCTGCTCAGGCGCCGGGGCGCGGCTTGCGGCCTTGCCTCCCCTGCGTAATTGCGGTAGTATGAGGGTAATATTGGGATGGAGGATGACGCGTTGAGAGAGAACGGCCTTAAGGATATGAACGAACTCATCTCGCTCTGCAAACGGAGGGGGATCATCTTCCCGTCGAGCGAGATTTACGGCGGCATCAACTCCTGCTGGGACTACGGTCCGCTCGGGGCCGAACTGAAGCGCAACGTCAAGGAGTCGTGGTGGCGGCGGGTCGTGCGCCAGCGCGACGACGTGGTGGGGGTCGACACCAGCATCATCATGCACCCTGAAGTCTGGCGGGCCTCCGGCCACGTGGACAACTTCACCGACCCGCTCGTCGACTGCAAGGTGTGCAAGCAGCGGTTCCGGGCCGACCACCTGACGAGCGCCGTCTGCCCGTCCTGTGGCGGGGAGTTGACTGAAGCCCGCCAGTTCAACCTGATGTTCAAGACCTACCTGGGTCCGGTGGAGGAGTCGGCCGCCGTGGTTTACCTGCGTCCCGAAACGGCGCAGGGCATCTTCGTCGATTTCAAGACGGTGCGGGAGACTTCCCGGCTGCGGGTCCCCTTCGGCATCGCCCAGATCGGCAAGTCGTTCCGCAACGAAGTCTCTCCCGGCAACTTCATCTTCCGGTCCCGCGAGTTCGAGCAGATGGAGCTGGAGTTCTTCGTCGACCACAAGACCGACGACGAGTGGTTCGAGTACTGGGTGAAAGAGCGGTACCAGTGGTATCTCGACCTGGGCGTGCAGCCGGACAAGCTCAGGCAGCGCCCGCATGACAAGGACGAGCTGGCCCACTACGCCAAGGCCTGCGTCGACGTGGAGTACGAGTTCCCGATGGGTTTCTCCGAGGTGGAAGGCATCGCGCACCGGGGCACCTTCGACCTCACGCAGCACATCGAGCGTTCGGGGAAGGACCTCTCGTACTTCGACGACCTGACCGGCGAGCGCTACGTGCCGATCTGCATCGAGTCGTCGGCCGGCGTCGACCGGACCTCGCTCGTCTTCCTGGTCGACGCCTACGAGAACGACGTCGCCAACGAGCGGGTGGTGCTGCACCTGCACCCGAGCCTGGCGCCGGTGAAGGTCGCCGTCTTCCCGCTCTCCAAGAAGCCCGACCTCATGGAGCGGGCGCACGCCATCAAGGACGAACTCAAGCCCGTCATGGCGACCGCCTACGACGACGCCGGCTCCATCGGCAAGCGGTATCGCCGCCAGGATGAGGTCGGCACGCCGTACTGCGTCACGGTGGACTTCGAATCCCTCGAAGACCAGGCGGTGACCATCCGGGAGCGCGACGCGATGACCCAGGAGCGGGTCGCCATCGACCAGGTCAAACGGTACCTGCGCGACAAGCTGGGAATCTGAATGGAGCACGGCAAGCTGAGATGACGAACCTCAAGGACCCGGACTATCTAGTGCGAGCCATCGCGGCGGGGGGCCAGATCCGGGCCCTCTGCTGTCGTACTACCCAGTTGGTCGACGAAGCCCGGCGGCGCCACGACACCTATCCCACCGCCACCGCCGCGCTGGGGCGGACGCTCACGGGCGCTCTGCTTCTGGGCGCACTGCTCAAGCGGGAGGAGACGGTGACCTTGCAGCTCATCGGCGACGGCCCGCTCGGTTCGGTGATCGCCGACGCCGACGCTCACGGGCACGTGCGGGGGTACGTGCGCGATCCTCACGTTCACTTGCCGGCGACCGCCGCCGGCAAGCTCGACGTGGCCGGGGCGGTGGGACGGACGGGCAGCCTCTATGTGATCCGCGACCTGGGGCTCAAAGAGCCCTTCCGGGGTTCGGTGCCGCTGGTGAGCGGGGAGATCGCGGAGGACCTGACTTACTACTTCGCCCGCTCCGAGCAGACGCCCTCGGCGGTGGCGCTGGGGGTGCTGGTCGACACGGACAACTCGGTCCTCGCGGCCGGGGGCTACCTGCTGCAACTCATGCCGGGGGCCGACCCGGAACTGGCGGCCCCGCTGGAAGAGGCGGCCGACCGGCTCGGGCCGATCAGCACCGCGGTGCACGAGGGGCGCACCCCCGAGGAGATCCTGCAGCTGCTCCTCGGGAGCCTCGAACTGACCCAGCTCGACCGGCAACCGGTCTCGTACCGGTGCCGCTGCTCGAAGGCTCGCCTCGAGCGGGCGCTGGTCACGCTGGGCGCGGCGGAGCTGGCGGAACTGGCCCAGCAGCCGGAAGGAGCCGAGTTGGTCTGTCACTTCTGCGGCGACCGCTACCAGTTCAGCCCGGAGGAACTGGAACGCCTTAGCCAAGAGGCGACCTCCGGCCCGCCGGGAAAGCACTGACCTTACCCGATTGTGGGGGGAGGATTGGCTATGCCAAGGCGTACGAGCTTCTTCATTCTGGTCTTGGCGGTCCTTTTGGGCAGCGGCCTGGCAAGCGGGCTCGCGGTCTTCTTCACCGACTGGCTCTGGTTCAAGGGGCTGGGGCAGACCGGCGTCTTCTGGACGATCCTCGCCACCTCGTGGGTCGTCCGCGCAGCCGTGGCAGTCGTCTACTTCGCCTTCCTCTACCTCAACCTGCGGCTCACCCGGCCGGTCATCGGGCGGGCGCTCGACCGGCTGGAAGGGACGCCGCTGCCGGCGCTCTTCACGGCGGGGCGCGTGACCCGGGCCTTCGTCCTGATCGCGGCCGTCTTAGGGATAGGGGCGGGGCTCACCGCCTCCCTGGGCTGGGAGATCGTCCAGCGGTTCCTGCACGGCGGGGCCTTCGGCGTGGCCGATCCGCTCTTCGGGCGCGACCTGGGTTTCTACATCTTCCGGCTCCCGTTCTACCTCTACCTGTACCGCACGGCCATGGGCCTGGTCTTTCTCACCCTGCTGCTGGTGGGCGCGATCTATGTCCTCTCCGGCTCGCTGGCCTTCACGGGCCTGTTTCCTTCCTTTCAGGGCGGAGCCCGGGTCCACCTGGCGGCGCTGCTCGCCTCGCTCTTCGGGCTGAAGGCTTGGGGCTACTGGCTCAGCCAGGCCAACCTGCTCTACTCGACCCGCGGGGTGGTCTTCGGGGCGGGTTACACCGATGTGCACGTCAACCTCTTGGGTCTGCAGGTCCTCACCGTGGTGGCGGTGGCCTGCGCAGCCATCGTGCTGCTGTCCATGATCGCCCGCAGCGGACGGTGGCTGGCCGCAGGGGTCTTCCTCCTGGTGGCCGTGTCCCTGCTGCTCGGAAGCGCCTACCCCGGGTTCGTGCAGCGCTTCGTGGTCGAGCCGAACGAACTGGCGAAGGAGACGCCTTACATCCGCAAGAACATCGAGTTCACCCGGCTCGGCTGGGGGCTCGACAACATTGAGGAGCAGGAGTTCGTCGTCAAGGACGATCTCACCTACGACCAGGTCGAGAAGGAGCGGGGCACCCTCGACAACATCCGGCTGTGGGATTGGCGGCCGCTGCAGGCCACCTACGGGCAGTTGCAGTCGATACGCCCGTACTATGACTTCGTGGGGGTCGACGTCGACCGCTACCCGGTCGACGGGGGCATGCGCGCCGTGACTCTGGCGGCCCGCGAGTTCAATCCGGAGAAAATCTCCCAGCAGGCGCTCACCTGGCAAAACCAGCATCTCTTCTACACCCACGGCTACGGCCTGGTCTTAAGCCCGGTCAACGAGGTGACCGGAGAAGGGATGCCCAACCTCTGGGTCCGCAATATCCCGCCGGAGACGGTAAAGGGGCCCAAGGTCACCCGGCCCGAGATCTACTATGGCGAACTCGGCGGCGACTACGTCCTCACCAACACCCGCATGAAGGAGTTCGATCACCCGGCCGGCGATCGCAACGCTTTCACCGTCTACCGCGGCAAGGCCGGGGTGCGGCTCTCCTCGCCCCTGATCCGGTTGGCCTTCGCCGCCCGCTTCGGCGAGCTGAACCTGCTGCTGTCGAGCGACATCACCTCGGAGAGCCGGGTCCACCTGTACCGCAACATCCACGACCGAGTGAGGCGGATCGCGCCGTTCCTCCGGTACGACAGCGACCCGTACCTCGTGGCCTCGGGCGGCAGGCTCTACTGGCTCCAGGATGCCTACGTCACCAGCGACGCCTTCCCGTACTCCGAACCCGTAGGCGACTGGGGCAACTACGTGCGCAACTCGGTCAAGGTGGTCATCGACGCCTACACCGGCGACTGCAGTTTCTACGTCTGGGATGAGCAGGAACCGCTCACCAAGGCGTACCGCCGGATCTTCCCGGCGCTCTTCAAGCCGAAGGCGAGCATGCCGGCCGACCTGCTCCGGCACGTCCGCTATCCCGAGGACCTCTTCCGGCTGCAGGCGCAGATCTACAACGTCTACCACATGAAGGACCCCGGGGTCTTCTACAACAAGGAGGACTCATGGGCCATACCCCAGGAGCTGGTCGGCGGCGAGCAGGTGGACGTGGAGCCCTACTACGTCCAGATGCGCCTGCCCGAGGACCACAGCCCCGAGTTCGTGCTGATGCAGCCGTTCACGCCGCTGCGGAAGAGCAACATGGTGGCGTGGATGGCCGCCCACTGCGACCCCGACGACTTCGGGCGCCTGGTGGTCTTCAAGTTCCCCAAACAGACGCTGACCTACGGGCCGGCGCAGGTGGAGGCCCGGATCGATCAAGACTCGGAGATCTCCCGCCAGCTTACCCTCTGGAACCAGAAGGGTTCCCGGGTCATCCGCGGCAATCTCCTGGTCATCCCGGTGCAGCGGTCGATCCTGTACGTGGAGCCCATTTACCTCCAGGCTGAACAGTCACAGATGCCCGAACTCAAGCGCGTGGTGGTCGCCTTCCGCGACCGGGTGATCATGGAGGGGACGCTGGAGGCTGCCTTGGCCAGGGTCTTCGGGGTGGAGGCGCCGATCACGCCGCTCGCGCCGGCTCAGCCGCCGGGGGTCGCACCGGCCGCTCCCCCTGCGCAGCGCGTTTCGCCAGCCATGGTGCAGGAGGCCGCCGGGGCCCTGCGCGACGCCGAACAGCGCTTGAGCCAGGGCGACTGGGCCGGGTTCGGCCAGGCGATGGACCGCCTGAAGAACGCCCTGCGGAGGCTCGAAAACGGTGGGTAAGCGTGGGGAGCGCCCCGCCGGTGAAGTCTCGGCCGGCGGGGTGATCGTCGACCGGGGCGAGGCGTTGATCCTCCGCCACGCCCGGGGTGAATGGATCATGCCCAAGGGACATCTCGAACCGGGCGAGACCCCGGAAGAGGCCGCCCTGCGCGAGGTGCGGGAGGAGACGGGCCTCGAGGCCCGGATCGTCGCCCCGCTGGGGGAGACGTCCTACCACTACCGGCGTGAAGGCGAGACGCTCCTGCGCCCCAAGAAGGTCATCTGGTACCTCATGGCGCTCGGCGTCCCCCGGGAGAACCTGGCCCTGCTCACCGAGGAGGGCCTGATGGAAGCCGCCTGGCTTCCCTTGGACGAGATGGCCGCCCGGCTCACCTGGCAGGGCGACAAGGGCATCGTGGAGAAAGCGCGCCAGGCCTTGCGCGCCCTGCCGGACGACTCGCCGTTCACCGCGAGCCTGCGACCGTTCGCCCCGTAAATCGCGGCGTTCGCCGCCTTGTCGTTGCCCCGCGCGCGCCCCTCGCCTATCCTGGGGGTAAGAACGCGGAGGGGGGGCCATCGATGGCTCACGACGACAAGCTCTTCGAAACCCTGCTCAATGAGGAACGCAGCTTCCCGCCGCCGCCCGCCCTGGCCGCCACCGCCCGGGCCCGCGACCCGGAACTGTACGCGTCCGCGGCCCGGGACCCGGAGGCCTTCTGGGCGGAGCAGGCCGCCGCACTCGACTGGTTCCGGCTCTGGGACAGAGTCCTCGACTGGGACAACCCGCCGTTCGCCCGGTGGTTCGTCGGTGGGCGGCTGAACGCAAGCTACAACTGCCTCGACCGCCATCTCGGGACCTGGCGCCGGAACAAGGCCGCTCTACTCTGGGAGGGAGAACCCGGCGAGAGCCGCGTGCTCACCTATCAGGATCTCCACCGGGAGGTCTGCCGCTGCGCCAACGCCTTGCGCCGCCTCGGGGTGACCAGGGGAGACCGCGTCACCCTCTACCTGCCGATGATCCCGGAGCTGGTCATCGCTATGCTGGCCTGCGCCCGCCTGGGCGCCGCCCACTCCGTGGTCTTCGCCGGTTATTCGGTGGAGGCCCTGCGCGACCGCCTCCGCGATGCGGGGTCAAACCTGGTGGTCACTGCCGACGGGGGCTACCGTCGCGGCAACGTGGTCCCGCTGAAGCGCAACGTGGATGACGCGCTGGCGCAGTGCCCGGAGGTCAGGACGGTGCTGGTCGTCAGGCGCACCGAAGCCGCGGACGACCAGGTCAGGATGGTGCCGGGGCGCGACCACTGGTGGCACGAGGCGCTGGCGGATGCTCCTCTGGCCTGCGAACCGGAGGAAATGGACGCGGAAGACCTGCTCTTCGTCCTTTACACCTCCGGCACGACGGGCCGGCCCAAGGGGGTGGTGCATACCACCGGCGGCTACCTGACCGGCGCGCACGCCACCACCAAGTACATCTTCGACCTCAAGGACGACGACGTCTACTTCTGCACCGCCGACATCGGCTGGATCACCGGCCATTCCTACGTGGTCTACGGGCCGCTCTCCAACGGAGCGACGGTGCTCATCTACGAGGGGGCGCCCGACTTTCCGGCGCGCGACCGCTTCTGGGAACTCATCGAAAAGTACCGGGCGACCATCTTCTACACGGCGCCGACCGCCATCCGCAGCTTCATGCGCTGGGGGCCGCATTGGCCCGGAAGACACGACCTCTCCAGCCTGCGCCTGTTGGGCACCGTGGGCGAGCCCATCAACCCGGAGGCCTGGCTGTGGTTCCACCGCTATATCGGCGGCGAGCGGTGCCCCATCGTCGACACCTGGTGGCAGACGGAGACCGGCGCCATCATGGTTAGCCCGCTGCCCGGGCTCACCCCGACCAAGCCCGGCTCGGCCGCCATTCCTTTCCCCGGCATCGAGGCGGAGGTGGTCGACGGGGAGGGGCGCCCGGTGCCCCCCGGAAAGGGCGGGTACCTGGTGATCCGCCGGCCGTGGCCCTCGATGCTGCGCAACATCTACGGGGATCCCGAGCGGTTCAAGGATCAGTATTGGAGCAGGTTCCCGGGAGTCTACTTCACCGGCGACGGGGCGCGCCGCGACGCCGACGGCTACCTCTGGGTGCTCGGCCGGGTCGACGACGTGCTCAAAGTCTCCGGGCACCGCATCGGGACGATGGAGGTCGAGTCGGCGCTGGTCGGCCACCCGGACGTCGCCGAAGCGGCGGTCATCGGCCGGCCTCACGAAGTCAAGGGCCAGGCGATCACCGCCTTCGTGACGCTGAAGGAGGCGGCCAGGCCCAGCCCGGCGCTGGCGCAGCAGTTGCGGGACCACGTGAGCCGGACGATCGGACCCATCGCTCGGCCCGACGAGGTCATCTTCACAACCGAACTGCCCAAGACCCGCAGCGGAAAGATCATGCGGCGCTTGCTCCGCGATCTCGCCGAACACCGGACGCCGGGCGACACCAGCACGCTGGCCGACCCCGGCGTGTTCGAAGAGCTCAAGAGCCTTTACGAGGCGGAAGAGGCGGCTGGCTGAAGCCGGCCAGGCACCGAAGTCGCCGGCGCATCGTACCTTGGTATGGCCGGGGGGGATAGCCCGTGTCATACCTTTCTTTCTGGTTGGCCGCCTGGGTGGCGGTGGCGCTGGGGCTGGAGCGGTGGTCGGAATGGCCGCTGGGGCGGCGGGCGTGGCCTTCGCTGCTGGGGGAGGCCGCCGCGGTGGCGGCCGGATTAGCCGCGGGGCGCTGGCTGGCTCACCTGCTGCCAGGAGCGTGGCTTTTGGGGGCGGGGCTCCTGGGTTATCTCGGCCTCTTCGACCTCGCTTCGGCCGGTGGGGTGGCGGGCCTGCGCCGCACGGCCGGGCTGGGCTTTTTGGCGCGCGGCCTCCTCAGCGGGTTCGGAGTGGGGCTGGCCGGGCAGCCTTCCCTGGCGGCCGCCGCGCTCATGTTGCTGGGGGTGACCGCCGGCTACGTGGCGGCCCGCCTACTGGACCACGCAGGCAAGGCGTATTGGCGTGTTCTCCGCCTGGCGGCCGGCCTGTTGCTCTTCCTCGTCAGCCTGGTCACATTCCGAGCAGGGACTTCAGCCGGCGGGCCCGGGCGCGGCTGACCGGGACCTCGCGCTTGTTCTCCAGGACCAGCAGGTACGTCCCGCCGGTGTGGGGGAGGATCTCTTTGACCTTGCGCAGGTTCACCAGGTAGCTGCGGTGGCACTGGAAGAAGGGAGGCTGCCGCAGGCGGCCGGCCAGCTCGCGCAAGGTATAACGGGTGAACAGGCTTTCCTGGGCCAGTTGGAGGAAGACGACGTCGTCCTTGGCGTGGGCGAAGAAGACGTCCTTCTCGTCGACCAGGACGGTCTTGCCGGCGCGCTCGGCGATGAGCCGGTCGAGCCGGAGCGGGCGGGGCGCCTCCTGGGGCGCGGCCGGCGGGGCCGCCGCGCGGACGAGCTTGGCCACCGCCTGGTGGAGCCGCTTGCCGTCGAACGGTTTGAGCAGGTAGTCGACGGCGTTCACGCCAAACGCCTGCAGCGCGAAATTCTCGTAGGCGGTCACGAAGATGACGGCCGGCGGGTGGGGGAACGCCTGGAGTTCCTTCGCCAGGTCCAGTCCGGACAGGCCCGGCATGTCGATGTCGAGGAAGACCACCTGATAGTCGACGGCCTTGAGCAAGGCCAGGGCCTCGGCGGCGTGGGCGGCCTCGCCGACCACCTCGACCCGGCCCTGGCAGTGCTCCTGAAGCAGGAAGCGCAACTCTGCCCGGGCTGGGTACTCGTCGTCCACGATCAAAGCTCTAAGCGCCATTGGTCATCCGCACCCCTTCCCGCCCCCCAAGCCGGATGGTGATCGTCGTCCCCGCTCCCGGGGCGCTTTCGATGGTGAAACCGAGTGCTTTGCCGTACAGGCGGGTCAGCCGTTCGTACACGTTGGAGAGGCCGACCCCGTTGCCGGAGCCCCCGCCTGGCAGCAGGACCGTCGCCAGGCGCTCCGGGGACATGCCCACCCCGTCGTCGCTCACCCGGATGAGCAAACCGTTTTCGCTTCGCCGGATGGAGACGTCCACCGTTCCAGGACCCACCTTCGGCCCGATCCCGTGTTTCACGGCGTTCTCGACCAGGGGCTGGAGCATGAGGACCGGCACCTGCTCCTCCCGGGCCGCCGGGTCCACCGTGAGGCGGACGCGCAGCTTCTCCTTGAACCGGTTCTTCTCGAGGTAGAGATAGGTGCGCAGGTACCGCAGTTCCTCGCGCAGGCTCTGGAAGTGCCCCGGGGTCTTCAGGGCCTGGCGGAAGAAGTCGGCCAGGCGCACCAGCAGGCGGCGGGTCTTCTCCGGGTCCACCCGGCTGTACATGATGATGGTGTTCAGCACGTTGAAGAAGAAGTGGGGGTTGATCTGCGCCCGGAGGGCGTCGAGTTCGGCCCGGGTGACCAGCTGCGCCTGCCGGTCGAGTTCCGCCATCTCGATCTGCGTGGAGAGCAGTTGACCCAGGCCCACGGCCAGCTTAACGAGCTGGGGCGGCGGGACGCCATCTTCGGTCTGGTAGAGCTTGAGCGCACCGACGACCCGCTGGTCGACCTTGAGCGGGACGATCACGGCGCCCGCCAGCGGGCAGGGACAATCCTTCCGGGGGCAGTTGAGCTCGCGCTGTTGCGCCACGGTCTGCAGCTCGCCCGTGGCCAGGGCCCGGCGGGTCGCCGCGGTCAGTATCTGGTCGCCCGGGCGATGGAACTCGCACCCGGCGCCCACGAAGGCCAACACCCGCTCGCAGTCGGTGATGGCGACGGCCGCCACTTCGCTGATCTTCTTGATGATCTCGGCCGCCCGGCCCGCGGTCTCGGCGTTGAACCCCTGCCGGATGATGGGCAGGGTCTGCGAGGCGATCCGCAGAGTCGCCTCCTCTCCCGGGCCGGCCGGCGGAGGGGAGGGACGGCGCGCCCGGCCGGGGGGACCCAGGAGACAGAACCAGGCGACGGCGGTCACGCCCGCACTGAGCAGGAGGCTGGCCGCCACCTGCCAGGCGGGCAGGCCGGCGCGCACCAGCAAGGCCAGCTGGGCGGCGGCCAAAAGGACCACCGCAAGCAGACCGGCCGTGGGCCGAAACGCTCCCGGAGCCACCCGCCGTCCACCTCCTCCCAGGGTGATTCCAGAATATTCGGCGGGGCCGCCCCGAATCCTCCGGGTCATACCGGGGTGGACTGGCGCATACAGTTTGCCGAAAGGGGGGTCAGTCTTGCGTTCGCATGATTTCGAATCGGAACGGAGCGGACCGGGACTCTTTTTCATCCTGGTGACGCTGGTGGTGGTGGCGGTCCTCGGCGCACGCTACCTCGGATTCTACCCGCCCGGCGGCCTTAAAGGGCTTCTGCCGCCGCGGGTCGCCCGGGAGACTGCCGCCCCGGCCGGGCCGCTGGTCGCCATCTACCACAGCCATACGACCGAGAACCTGGGCGCCGGCGAGTCCCACGCCCGCGGTGAGGCCGGAAACATCGTGGAGGTCGGCCGGGCCTTCAAGGAAGCCCTGGCGGAACGGGGCATTCCGGCGGTCCACACCACCACCGTCCACGACTACCCGGTCTTCAAGGACGGCTTCGCCAACGCGCGGGAGACCATCGCCGAGCAGCTCGCCCAGCACGCCACGGTCCAGATGGTCTTCGACGTGCACCGCGACGGGCTGCCGCCGGAGGCCGACGACAAGGCCACGACGGTCACGGTCGACGGGCAGCGGGTGGCCCGCATCCTGTTCGTGGTGGGCGACCGCGACAATCCCCACGCGGCGCAGAACCTGGCCTTCGCCCAGAACCTCGACGCCCGGCTGAACGAACTGCACCCCGGCCTGTCGCGAGGCGTGAAGGTGCAGCAGGGGAGCTTCAACTTGGAGGTCTCCCCGCAGGCGGTGGCGGTCTTCATCGGCAGCTACCCGCAGAATACCTTGGAAGAAGCGCAGCGGGCCGCCAAACTGCTCGCCGACGCGGTCGCCGCCGTGGCGGTCCCGGCCCAACCGGTGAAGGAGCAGTAGCGCGCCGCTCGACCAGGACCCAAAACGGCCGGCCCGGGGCTTTCCCCGGGTCGCCGCATTCTTCGGGGACCGCGGGACGGCCCTGGGCAGGAAACCCAGTCCGCCTGCCGAAACCACGGATAAGCGCTTCTTCCCGGGCGAATATTAGAAACTAATGGAAGGGCGCTGTTAGGGGGGTTGGTGGTGAGGTCCCTCACGGAAGGCCCGCTCTCGGTGCACATGATTGGCATCGGCGGTTCGGGCATGAGCCCCATTGCCAAGGTGCTGTTGGAGATGGGTCACCGGGTGACCGGGTCCGACCTCAAGAGTTCGACTACCATTCAGAACCTCGCGGCGATGGGCGCCCACATCTACCAGGGCCACCGGGCGGAGAACGTGCGGGGGGCCGAGGTGGTCGTCATCTCGACGGCCATCGCCGAGACGAACCCGGAGCTGGTGGCGGCGCGGGCGCAGGGCATCCCGGTGGTCCACCGCTCCGACATGCTTGCCGCGCTCCTCAACGCTCGGCACGGGATCGCGGTGGCGGGGGCGCACGGCAAGACCACCGTCACCTCAATGATCGCGCTCGTGCTCGAACGGGCCGGGCTCGACCCCACCGTGGTGATCGGCGGGGAACTCAACGACATCGGGGGGAGTGCGAAGTACGGTAAGGGCCCGTACGTGGTCGCCGAGGCCGACGAGAGCGACCGCTCGTTCCTGCGCTACAAACCCCAGACGGCGGTGGTGACGACCATCGAGGCGGATCATCTCGAATACTACGACGGCACGCTCGACAAGTTGATCGCGACCTTCGAGGAGTTCCTGACCAACATACCGCCGAACGGGCTCGCCGTGCTGGGCGTCGACGACGAGCGGGTGCGCGGGATCCGCGGGCGGCTGGCTGGCCGGACGCTCACCTACGCTCTGGAGCAGGCCGCCGACTACCAGGCCCGGGAGGTCGCCCTGGCCGAGCGCGGCTCGACCTTCACGGTGTACCACCGGGGGACGCGGCTGGGCCACGTCGAACTGGTCGTACCCGGGCGGCACAACGTGGCCAACGCCCTGGCCACCCTGGCGGTCGCCTCGGAGGCGGGAATCCCCTTCGAGGTCGCGCGGGACCACCTGGCGACCTTCCACGGCGCCAAGCGGCGCTTCCAGTTCATCGGCGAGGAAGCCGGAGTGACGGTGGTCGACGACTACGCTCATCACCCCACCGAGATCCGGGCGACGCTCCGGGCGGCGAGGGAGGGGTGGCCCGGACGGCGGATCGTGGCGGTCTTCCAGCCGCACCGCTACACTCGCACGCATTTCCTGATGGAGGAGTTCGGGCAGGCGTTCGGCAACGCCGACCTCGTCGTGCTCGGCCGCATCTACTCCCCGCCGCCGGAGAAGCCCATCCCGGGCGTGACGGCGGAACGGCTGGCGCGCCTAGTCGAGGCGGACCTGAAGCGCCCGGTGGCGCTCATCGAGGACAACCGGGACATCGTGAATTATCTCGCCCGCACGGTGCGGCCGGGTGACATGGTCATCACCATGGGCGCCGGCGACATCTGGATGGTCGCGGAGGAACTGGTGGGGCGCCTGCGCCAGGAGAGGGTGCCGGCGCGCTGCTGACATGACGGGCACGTCCTTCACCAGGCAGGTCAAGCGTACAGGCGCCCGGGCCCCTCGCGCCAGCGAGCCGGCCCTGGCGCTTGACTATTTCGGCGACGCGGCCGGGCTGCTGCCCCGCCTCGCCCGGGGGGAGAACGACGGAGCCGCCGCTTTTCTGGCCGCCGCCCGCCCGGAGGAGGCCGCTTTCGGCTCCGAGGAGCCTCAAGTCCGCCTCTACCCGCACCAGGAGCAGGCCGTGCGGCGGGTCCTCGGGGAACTGGGCGGGCGGGCCTTGCTCGCCGACGCGGTGGGCCTCGGCAAGACCATCGAAGCCGGCGCGGTGCTCTCCGAATACCGCCGGCGGGGGCTGGTCGAGCGGGCGCTGATCCTGGTGCCGGCGGCCCTGGTGAACCAGTGGGAGCGGGAACTGAGCCACCGGTTCGGCCTGCGGCCCACCGTGGCGAAGACCCTGGCCGGCTGGCGGGGAGAGCTGGTGCTCGGCTCGCTCGATCTTGCCAAGCGCCCGGCCCACGCCCGGCGGCTCTGCCAAACCCCGTGGGACCTGGTCATCGTGGACGAGGCCCACCGGCTGAAGAACTGCAAGACCGCAGCTTGGCAGCTCGTGCACGAGCTGGAAGCCACCTACCTCCTGCTGCTCACCGCGACGCCGGTGCAGAACGACCTGAGCGAGTTGTACAACCTGGTCCACCTGGTGCAGCCAGGGCTGCTCTCAACCCCAGCCGAGTTCAAGCGGGCCTTTAGGCTGGACAAGCTGCACCCCAAAGACGCGGGCTCCCTGAGGGAGCGCCTCTCCCGGGTGATGATCCGCTCCGACCGGCGCGCCGCGGCCCTCTGCTTCCCGCCGCGACGGGTGGAGACCCTCCTCCTGCCTCAGAGCGAGCCGGAGGCGGAGCTTTACGCCGAATGCCTGGCCCTGCTCGCCGAGGCGCGGCGCCGGTGCCGGACGCGCCAGCAGGTGTTGCCCTTTGTCGTGCTGCTCCGGGAAGCGACGAGTTCACCGGAGGCGGCTCGGCGGACCCTGCTCCGGATGGCCCGGCGCCCGGGCCTCGCACCGCCGCTCGCCGCCCGCTACCGCGAGGTGGCGGAGCGGGGCAAGGCGGTGAGGCCGCTGAAGGCGGAGGCCCTGGGCACACTGCTCACGGGCCGGCAGGACAAAGCCATTGTCTTCACCGAGTTCCGCGGCACCCAGGACCTGCTCGCCAGGGAACTGCGGCGGCTGGGCATTCCCGCCGTCAAATACCATGGGGGAATGACGCCGGCGGCCCAGGAGGCGGCGGTGGAGGACTTTCGGGGGGAGGCGCGCGTCCTGCTCGCTACGGAGGCGGGGGCCGAGGGACACAACCTGCAGTTCTGTCGTTGGCTGGTGAACTTCGACCTCCCCTGGAACCCCATGCGGCTCGAACAGCGGATCGGGAGGGTGCACCGCCTCGGCCAGGAGGACGCGGTGGAGGTGACCAACCTGGTCACCGAGGGGACGATCGAAGGCCACGTGCTGCGCATACTCGGCGCCAAGCTGGAGCAGTGCGAGGCGGTCCTGGGTGAACTCGACCTCATCCTGGACCACGGCTGCGAGCGTCGCATCACCGACCTGGTGTTGGCGGCCGAAACCCCGGCGGAACTGGAGGCCGGTTTCGCTCGCCTCGCCCGGGAGATCGAAGCGCTGCGGGCCGTCCACGCCAGGGCAGCCCAGCGCATGGACCTGCTCGCCGGGCTCGCCGGCGACCGGGAGGACGGGGAGGACGGGAAGGACGGGAAGGACGGGAAGGGGGGCCCCGGTGGCTGAAGCTCGGAGAGCGACCCAGGCGTATCTTTTCATTTTTTCCGCCCGCCTTTCCGGGCCGCTGTGGCGGGAGGAGCGGGTGGCGGTCGCCCTGGAGCGGCGCCGGAGCGGATGGCGGGTGGTGGAGGCCGGGCCGGCGGGCGCCTTCGACCCCAGCTGGTGGGCGAGGGTGGAGGCCGGGCCGGCCCAGGCGGTGGTCGCTGGCGAACGCGGGGGCGAGGCGACGGCCGGCGCGGAAGGGGCGAGCGAGGCGTTCGCCCTGGCTGAGGCAGCGGCCCGCCGGCGGCTCGCGGCGGTCACGGCGGGGTGGGCCCGGGAACTGACCGCCCGGCGGGCGCGGGAGGAAGGCTGGCTCCTGGACTACTACCGTCGCCGCCTGGCGGAGGAGCTTCGGGGCCTCAAGCGAGCCGTGCACCAGGTGGCGGTCTTGCAGGTCCGGGTCGTGCTCGCCCAGCGCGCCGAAACCCTCAAGCAGTTCCAGCAGGAACTCGCCGGCTGGGAGAAGGAACTAGCGGGAACGCTCGCAGAGAAGCGAGGGGTGGCGGGGGCGCTCGCCCGGGAATTGGGGCGCCGCTACCGCGAGCTTGAGCGACGTTACCAGGGGGAAGCGAGAGTGACCCTCCTGGCGGTGGCCCGGCTGCCCGGGAGGTGACGACAGCCCCGCCGCAGCCTCTTCTCCGGGCGCCGTCTGCGGAAGTCGCCTCCCGGCAGCCGTCGCCCGGGAGGAAAAGGACGGCCGGCCGGAGAAGAACCTCGGGGCAACGCGAAGACAAGAGGACAACGGCGTGACGGTCGATCTTTGGCTCATCTTCATCTCACTTTTCCTGTGGAGCCTCGGCTGCGGGCTGTACTTCTTTTCCTGGCCGCTCTTCGTCGAAAGTCTCGGCGCCACGCCGGTGGTCCTCGGCTACCTGCAGGCGTTCGTGTCTTTCTGTTCGACCGCCTCCTACCTTCCCGGCGGGTGGCTGGCCGATCGCGCCGAACGGCGCTGGCAGCTCCTGCTCGGCTGGGCGCTGGTCATCCCGGCCCCGCTCTTCTTCCTCGCCGCCCGCGACTGGCGCGGTCTCTTGCCGGGCTTGGCGCTGTCCGGCCTGTCGATGTTCAACCTTCCTGCGCTCGGCGCGTACCTGGCGGCCAAGGCCCGCCCCGGTCGGCTCTCGTCCGCGATGACCATCGTGTACAGCGGGGTATCGATCGGGATGGTCGCCGGACCCCTGTTGGCTGAACCCGTCTCCCGCACTTGGGGTTCGCCGGGCGTCTTTCGGGCCGCAGCCGTCTTGTACGTCCTTTCGTTCGTCGCCCTTCTGCCCATCGCCCGCGACTACCCGCGGCGGGCGGAGGCGGCGCCGCGCTTCTTCGCCCGGCCCGACCCGGGGCTCGTCCGAACCTGCCTGCTCTTTGCCGGCGAGTGCATGGTGCTCTCCCTGAACACCCAGTTCGTCGCGCCGTTCGCCCGGGATGTGCTAGGACACGGGGTGGGTTGGGTGAATGTCGCTGGGGCGGTGACTTCGCTCGGCGCGGCGGTGCTCGCCCCGGTGCTGGGGCTGTTTGCCGACCGGGTCGGGCCGCGGCGCGGCCTGGCTCTTGGAATGGGGCTCTTCGCCGTGGCGGCCCTGGGCTTCGCCGCCTTTGGGCGCTGGCCGGTGGTCTGGGTGGCTCTCTTCCTGAAGGGCAGCCTGGATGGGGTTCGCACCCTGATGGGTTCAGTGATCGCCCACGAGACGCCGGCGGAGGCCCACGGGCGGGCCATGGGCCTGTACACCCTGCTCACCGGCGTCGGGTTCATAGCCGGCCCGATGCTGGGAGGCTGGAGCTACAGCTGGCACCCGGCCGCCCCTTTCCTGCTGACCTTCCTGACCGGCGCGCTTTTCTGCGCCCACCTTTTCCGCACGGCCAGGGCACCCGGGCGCCAGCCGGCCCCGGCCGGGACCACGTGAGAGGAGGCTACCCATGTCTCACTTGCACTTGCCTGACGGACTCTTGCCGCTGAGTTGGGTCATCCTGGGATTCGTCCTGGCCGGCGCGGGGGTGGCGTTCGCCACCTGGCGTCTTGCGGGGGCCGACCGGGGCCGCCTCGTGCCGCGGCTCGGCATCATGGCCGCGCTCATGCTGCTCGCCATGAACCTGGAGGTCGGCCTGTTCGATTACCACGCCAACCTCACCGTGCTGGCCGGCGTGCTGCTCGGCCCGGCGGGCGGCTTTCTCGCCGCGTTCATCGCCAATCTCTTCTCGGCCTTCCTGGCTCACGGCGGGCTGACGGTGGTAGGGCTCAACGGCGTCGTCAACGGACTGGAGGCGGCCGCCGGCGGCTGGCTCTTCGGGCTGCTCCGGCGCAATGCGCACCTCCCGGCGGCCACCTCCGCCGTGGTCGCCACGGTGCCCACATTGGCCCTCTCGACCACGCTGCGGCTTTGGATCTTGCGCCAGGCCGGGCTCTTCAGCACGCTGGCCGCCGCGGAGGGGATGGCGCCGTCGTGGCTGGCCCGGCTCGGGACCTTTCCCCGCTTCGCCGCCCTCGTCTATCTCTTCGGGGCCATCGGCTGGCTGATCGAGGCAGTCCTGATCGGCGGGATCGTCGCGTTCCTGGCCAAGGCGCGCCCGGCGCTGCTCGAGGCGGGGAGGGACTAGCGTGGACCTGGCGTACCTGGACTACCTGGCGGTCAACGCCACCACGCCGCTGCACCGGTCGACGGCGCTCGACAAGCTCCTGGCGCTGGCTGGCTTGCTGGCGGCGCTCCTCTTCGCCAGCCACCTCGCGGCGGCGCTCGTCCTTCTGGCGGGGGAGGTCGCGGGCCTCGTGCTGGCTCGCCAGCCGCTCCGCCGCCTGGCCCTGGCCTCCACCTTCCCGCTCTTCTTCGCGGGGCTCTTCGCCCTCACCCGCCTGGCGAGCCAGCCCTCCCTGGCCGGACTGGTGATGGTCCGGGCGTACGCGAGCGCTCTCGCGGTGGTGACGCTCCTGGCCACGACTCCTTTCTGGGAGATCTTCGCGGTCTTGGGCCGCCTCTTGCCCGGGCTGGTGGCCGATGCGGTGCTCATGGCCTACCGGGCCTTCTTCTTGCTCCTCGGACGGTTTAGCAATCTGTTGGTCACCTTGCGCCTGCGTCGGCTCTCCGACCGGTTCACCCCGGGGAGCCTGATGGGCTATGGCGCGGTCCTGGGCTCGCTCACCTTGAGCGCGTTCGACCTCACCGAGCGCCAGTACCGCATCATGCGCCTGCGCGGGTATTCCGGCCCGCTGGCCGGGGCCGCCCCGCTGGCGCTCGCCCCGCCCGACCTGCCGCTCTTTCTGGCCGCGGGCCTGCTCGCAGGGGCGACCGTCTGGGCCCAACTGGCGCTACGATAGGGGGGAGCCTGCTTGGCCGAGATCATCGCCCGAGTGGAATGCTTGAAACATGTTTATCCCGACAACACGGCGGTCGATCTCTGCGGCCTCGCCTTCACGGTCGAGCGCCAGCAGCGGGTGGCCATCCTGGGGGAGAACGGCAGCGGCAAGTCGACTCTGCTCGGCCACCTCCTGGGCCTCCTGGCGCCGGTCGAGGGGCGGGTGGAGGTCTTCGGGGCCGACCCCGCCCGCGATTGGAGGAAGATCCGGCAGAAGATCGGCGTGGTTCTCCAGGACGTGGAAGAGCAGATCATCGGGCCCACGGTCTGGGACGACGTGACCTTCTCCGTCCGGCAGGGGGGGTGGCCGGCAGGCGAGGTGACCCGGCGCGGGGAAGAGGTGCTCCGCCGGCTGGGCCTG
>JBLNBQ010000053.1:0-24373 GCA_050260095.1 Chitinophagales bacterium | reverse complement strand
GGACGTTTCCGAAAGTCTCCAGAAAGAAATAACCGGCAGGGGGCGGAACTTCTGCCAGGTTTGCCTGCGTTATTCGCGTTGATCGCAGATTTGAGAAAAGGAGGGGAGATCATGAAGCGAGGCTTTTTGGTGACGGCGATGCTCCTGCTGCTCGTGGCCTTGGGCAGCGCCGGCGTGGTCGCCGCGGATCAGCAGGCGGCGCCGGCCGCTACTCCGGCACAGAGCAGCGACGCGGAAGGCTACGGCGGCGGCGGGTGCTGCGGCGGACCGCGGGACGGCTGGCTGCTCAGCGCTCTGGAGAACGCCGAGCTGGACCAGCTCCGCGCCGCCTTCGGCCGCCTGGACGCCGACGCCGACGCCAAGGCTCTGTTGGCCACGCCCGAAGCGGTCACCATCCGGCGGATCGTGGAGACGGGCAAGCTGCCCGAGCTGAGCCTGGAAGACTGGCGCAAGCTCGAACGCTCGGCCCACACCGCCAAGCTCATCCGGGCGCTCCGCGCCGTGCTGCGGGTCCAGCGTATCCTCACCACATAACGGTCTCCCTGAAACCGGCGGAGGGAGACGGCCAGGCGCACACCCGGCCGTCTCCCTTGCCGTCGGGGTGATGTGACGACCGGGCGCCAGGTGGCAGGAGGCGGAGGGAATCCTCCAGAAGTTGCCTGGTGTAGCGATAGTTGTGGATGCCCCAGCTCCGGTCGTTGCCGACCAGCTTGTAGTTGGTGTAGGCGTTCTCCAGCACGAGGTCGGGGTCGTCGTCGAATGGAAGAGTGCCGCCCCGGTGGCAGGTGGCGCACTTGTCCCCCGGCTTGTAGCCCGGCAACCTCCCGTGGTTTAGCGCCGCCAGGCGCCCCCCGAGCTCCGTCCAGAGCCGGTAGATCTCGCTCTGCCGCCCCTTCAGGTCGAAGGTGGTCGCCCCGGGGTGACAGCGCTGGCACGGCGCCAAGTTTAGCAGGTCGTCCTTGCCGTAGTCTTCCCGCCGCCGCCGGGGGTCGTCGGGGGCGGGGCCGAAGCCACCCAGGCGCCCGTCGGGCCCGGCGTCGCGCATCCGTAGAGTGTGGCCGCCCACCCGGCGCACCCCGTGCGCGTCCTTCGCCGTCGTCGCCTCGCTCATGTGGCAGAGCAGGCAGCCTTCGGCGGTGCGGTGCGGGTTCCCGGTGGGGTAGGCCCGCCCAGGGTACTCGTACGCCGAGCCGGTCCGGCCGGCTGTCTGCTCCAGAAGGACGTTTTGCCACTTGTCGGCGTGGCAGGTCCCGCAGAGTTCCGCGCGGGAGGCCCGCAGGCCCAGCCGGTTGCCTGGCTGTATCTGGTGCGGATCGTGGCAGGCCTGACAGCTTGTTCCCTGCCCGACCGGCCCGGGGAGCTGCGAAAAATCGTAGTAGCGCGGTCCGCCGGGGAAAGCGGCCTTCTTGAACTCCACCTGTGCGAAGGGGATCCGGTCGCGGCGGGCGACGGCGGCCGCTTTCGCAAACCCCTGGGGATAATGGCACTTGGTGCAGTTCAGAAGGAGCGCCTGGGGAATCTCCTCGTAGCCGAAGGCGTACCCGTCGGAGTGCCGCGACTTCTCCCACTCCGAATACTGGTCATGGCACCGGCCACACTGCGCCGCTTCGTAGGAAACCTGCATGGTCGCCCGCTTGGCTTCCACGTCCTTGGCGGCCAGGTGCGGCCCGGCCGGGCCGTGGCAGGCTTGACAGGTCATCTTTCCGCCGGAGACCTGGGGCGCCCGGACCTGGGGATGGCAACCGCGCTTGGCGCAGGTCGCCTCCTCTACCAGCGACCCCTCCCGCGGGAGCACCGTGATCTCCACCGTGCGAGGGCTGCCGAGCTGGCTGCCGAAGGGATCGTGGTCCTCCGCCCAGAGCGCGGCGAGGTACCGCCCGGGTTGCTCAGCCACGAACCAGGGGTAGGGGGAGGTCTGGGGGGAGCCCTGGCCCGCCGCCCGAAGCAGGTGGGTCACGTCGGTGCGGCCGCCCCCCTCCTTGAGCCGGTACAACCGCCACTTCCAGGAGAAACGGCTGAACGGCAGCAGGAACTTCTTCCCGTAAGCGTCCGGCTGCCGCCCGGCCGGGTGATAGAGTTCCGGGGAAGGGTAGTTCTTGTCGATGGCCCACGCGCCCAGGAAGACCTTGTCGCCGGCGAGGACGGTCCGGAGGCCGGAGCCTTCCTTGCGCCGGCCGTCGGGCTTATCGCCCGGCGGGTTCGGGCCGGCGATCACCAGCGGCACCGGCTCGGGGCTGCGGTTCTCCGCCACCACCACGTATTCCGCGGCCACCTCCCGCCCCCCGGAGAAGGAGTTGCGCAGAAGGAGCCGCACCCGGAAGCGGCCCGGCACCGGCGGGACGAAGGTGAAGACCAAGGGGGAGCTTCCCGGCACCGGGGAGGGCTTGAGCTGCAGGGGCCTGGCAGGCGCCGCGTAGGGGTCGGTCAGGACCCGGCCGGAAGCATCGGTGATCTCCCAGCGCAGACCTTCCGGGTCGACGTTGCGGGACTGGGAGGCGTCCAGCAGGACGCTGGTGTTGTACGCCACCGGGCCGCTCCCCGGCGACAACTCGCTCCGCATCAGCTTGGCCACGGGCGGGCCCGACGGTCGCGGGAAGAGCGCCGGCCAGACGGAGGCGGGCACCGCGGCCAGGACCTGCACCCGGCTGGAGTACGGGACGAACCCGGGCGCCGCAATGGTCAGCCGGTAGACGCCGGGAAGGAGCCTCAAAGCAAAGCTGCCGTCGCGCCTGGTCCGAGTGGTGAAGCCGCCCGGTTCGGCCGTGACCGTCGCACCCTTGAGCCCGGGCAACCCGAAAGCGCTGCCGCCTTTGACCGCTGCCACCTGTCCGACGAGACCCGGTTCCCCGCGGTTCTGCCGCCCGCGCAGCCCCAGCGCCAGCGCGCCCCCCGCGACCGCCACCATTGCGACCAGCAGCACAACCACCAGGTTCCGTTTCACCGGCGCTCCCCCCTGTCTCGCGGTGAACTCTCCCCTGTCGTTTCGCCCGGGCGGTTCCCGTTCCCTCCTGAACGGCAGAGAACCCGGCCACGACAGGAGAACCGGCCCGCCCGCCGAAGAACGCGATGGAAACAAATTGCAGGAAAGGGGAGTTCCGCCGTGCGCTGGCTCACCCCCATCTTCGCGCTCTCGCTCCTCGTCTGTCTCGCTCTGCCCGGCTTGGCGTCAGACGCTGCCGGAGGCTTCCGCGCCGTGGCGGCGGGCGAAAACCACACTGTGGCGCTCTCGCAGGACGGATCCCCCTGGGCATGGGGCAGCCACGGTTCCGGACAGATCGGCGATGGAGCCAAGCGGACGGTGAAGACGCCGCTCGAGCTGGAAGCGCCCCCATGCGGTGGCGCTGGGCAGCGATGGGACGGTTTGGACCTGGGGGCGGAATATGAACGGGCAGTTGGGTACCGGTGGCTCCGAGGCCCGGGCGAGACCGACGCCAGCCCGGGTGAAGGGGCTGAGCGGGTCACCGCGGTCGCCGCGGGCGGCCGTCACACCCTGGCCCTGAAAGCCGACGGCACAGTCTGGGCCTAGGGCGACAACGGTTACGGCCAGCTCGGCACCGGCTCGACCACCGACGCGCCGGTGCCCATCCGGCTCACCTCCTTGAGCGGCGTACGGGCGGTCGCGGGGGGCAACGCCCACACCCTGTTCCTGAAGGATGACGGCACGGTGTGGGCCAGCGGCCCGAGCAACCGCGGCGAGCTGGGCGTCGTCCAAAAGGGCGTCATCACCGCGCCGCTGCAGGTGAGCGGCCTGACAGAGGTCGTGAGCATCGCGGCAGGTCGCCGTCACTCGGCAGCGGTCCGGCGAGACGGCACAGTCTGGGTCTGGGGCAGCAACGGCGATTACCAGCTCGGCAGCAACGCAGATGACGCGGAGGCCCCGGTCAAACTCTTGCCGCAGGCGCCGCCGCCCCCGCCACCGGCCCCGGCCCCGGCTCCCCCTGCTCCCGTTGTTCCCGCTCCCACCCCGGCCACGCCGGCCTGGAGTGGGCCGCCCTCAGCCCCAACCGCAAGCTGGTGGCGTACAAGGCGGACGACAAGGTGAGGCTCTAAGATCTGGAACAAAAGAAGGATCGCCTGATCTACAAGATGACCCCCGCGGAGTACACGGGCGACTATATCATGAACTATGGGTTCCTGCCGGCGTACTGGATCAAGTTCGTCGGCTGGACGGAAGACAGCCAGTACTTCGTCTACGACAAGAACTACCCTGGTCTCTTCAAGGGCGGGTGCGGCTACTTCAAGGTCACCGCCGCGACGGGCGAGATATCCCCGATCGACCAGAGCACCGTCACCGTGAAGTAGGGAGCGCCGGGGCGCACATGCCGGGCGTGGCGGCCCCCGCCGGCAGGAATGACTGTCCGGTGAGGCAAAACACTGACGCAACGGGGGGCAGGACATGAAGTTCGCGATCTGCAACGAACTCTTCGAAGGGTGGAAGCCGCGGCGCGTGGTGCAGTCCGTCGCCGGACTGGGGTACGACGGTCTCGAGGTGGCGCCCTTCACGCTCGGCGAAACGGTTGACGAAATCACGCCTGCGCAACGCCGGGAGTTTCGGGCCATGGCTGCCGAGGCCGGCCTGGCCATCGTGGGTCTCCACTGGCTCCTGGTCAAGCCGGAGGGGCTCCACCTCGCCCACCCCGACCCGCAAGTTCGCCACCGGACCATCGACTACCTCCGCCGGTTGATCGACCTCTGCGGCGACCTGGGCGGGACGGTGATGGTCTTCGGCTCCCCCAAGCAGCGCAGCACTCTGCCGGGGGTGAACCCGGCCGATACCTGGAAGCGGGCGGCCGAAGCCTTTGCGGCCTGCGGCGACGCGGCGGCGAGCCGCCAGGTGACGCTTTGCCTCGAACCGCTGCCGGCCGACCTGACCGACCTTCTGAACACCGCGGCCGAGGCCCGGGCCATGGTGCGGGAGATCGGTCATCCGAACGTCCGGATGATGCTCGACGTCAAGAGCATGAGCGCCGAAGGCCCGCCGATCCCGCAGCTCATCCAGGAGAGTCGCGGCTGTTACCGCCACATCCACGCCAACGATACGAACGGGCGGGGTCCCGGCTTCGGGGCGGTCGACTTCCGGCCCATCCTCCGAACCCTGGCGGAGGAGCAGTACGACGGCTTCGTCTCCGTGGAGGTCTTCGACTTCTCGCCCGACCCGGAAACCGTGGCTCGTGAGAGCCTGCGCAACCTGCGGGCCTGCCTGCCGGAGTAGCGGGCGCTGCTGCGCCAGTCTTGGGAACGAGCCGCCAGGCTGCGGAAGAACACGAAGAGGCTGCCCCGCTCCTGGGACAGCCTCTTCGCTTCACACCTCTTGCTTCGCCTTACCGCAGGACCGCGCCGGGCACATCCTGTCCCGTCAGCTGACGGTAGGATTTCTGGAGGAGCGCCACCACGAACGCCGGGTTGTGCACGCCCTCGCTGCCGTCCTCTTCGACGAGGGCCAGGTTGAAGCGGGCGGCGTAGAGAGCGTCCGGAACTTTGGCCTCCTTGTTGTCGGCCGTGGTCCAGGCCATCGCGCCGTGGTTCTCAGCGTAGGTCACGCCGAGTTCCTTCTCCTTGTCCGCCAGGGCCTTGCTCAGGACCGCCTGCAAGCCCTTGACCTCGTCCTGAATCCCTTCGACCACCTTGTCGCCGTCGTAGTCGGCCAGGGCCATGCGGTTGACCGTCGTGAGGCCGGGGTGGCAGGAGCCGCAAGCCGCCTTCACGTAGGCCGGGTTGTCCTCCACCTTGAAGGTATGGTTGGAGGCTCCATCCACCTTGGCCATGTGACAACTCACGCAGCTATTGGGGTTGGCGCCATGCGGCGAGCTGGGATAGCTCGCGCCGGCCACCCGGACTCCGTTCACCGCGTAGAGCACGTCGAACTGGGGTGACCGGTGCGGCGCGGGCTTCTTGGCGGCATCCGGCAGTTTCCGCCCGTTGTGGCAGGCGATGCAGAGCGCCCCCGAACCCGCGTTGGTGATCGCCAGGCCGTTGGCAAGCTTGCCGGGGTTACCCGTCTTGATGATCTGCTCGCCCCGCGGGCTGTGGCAGGCCGCGCAATCCACCGAGTTGAGCGAGTTCTTGGCCACCTCAGGCAGGTCCTTGCGGTTAACCACGTTGGCGGCGAACCCCTGTCCATCGTGGCAGGCGATGCAGTTGTCCCGCTTGATCGGGCTGTCCTCGGCCTTCGTATCCAGGTTTTTGACGTTGTGTTTGGTGGTCAGCCACTGGTCGTACTGCGGCATCGCCAGGGCAGCCGCCGCGGCGGACGCCACCATCGCACCGGCCAGGAGCATGATCAGAGCCACTTTGCGCATACCCGATACCTCCCTTGGTTGACGTGTTTTGGAGAATATGGCGCAGTGTAGTTCCATGCAGGAATGGGGAATACCTGCCGCCGGTTGTCAAGTGAGGTCAATTCCGGTAGACTGAGAGTATGGATCGACTCGTCCGGACAATCCTCGTGGGCCTAGTCTGGCTTTGCGGCCTCGCCCTGCTCCCCTTGCCGGCGCCGGCGGCGGGCGCCGTGGTCCCGGCACAATTCCGGGCTTTCTGGGTCGACGCGTTCCATGACGGGATCAAAACGCCGGAACAGGTGGACCGTCTGGTGGCGGACGCGCTCGCCGCGCACGTCAACACGCTGATCGTGCAGGTGCGGCGCCGGGGCGACGCGTACTACAGCCGCAGTCCCCTCGAACCCCAGACGGAGGACCAGAGCGTCGCACCCGGCTTCGACCCGCTTCAGTACCTGCTCGAACGGGCCCACGCGCAAGGGCTCGAGGTCCACGCCTGGCTCACCGCTCTCCCGGTCTGGAACAGCGCGACTCGCCCCCAGGCGCCGGGGCACGTCTGGAACCTGCACCAGCCCCCGGCGGGCACAGGGGCCGGCGATTGGCTCTCGTACGTGCGGGTGTTCGACCCGGAGACCCACCGCTGGTCCACGGACCTCCGCCCCTCCTACGACCTCGACCCGGGAAACCCCGCCGCGCTCGACTACACGGTCGAGGTCTACCTGAACATCGTGCGGCAGTACGCTGTGGACGGCCTGCACCTCGACCTCTGCCGGTACTCCGGCGCCGGGGCGGGCTACAACCCGACCAGCGTCGCCCGTTTCAACGCCTGGGCCGGCACGACCGGCCTGCCGGAGCCGGAGGACCCGCGCTGGTCCGACTGGCGCCGGGAGCAGGTGACCAACCTGGTGCGCAAGGTCTACCTGCGGGCTATCGCCTTGAACCCCCGCCTCAAGGTGAGCGCCGCCACCATCGCCTGGGGAGCGGGACCGCAGGAAGAGGGGGATTGGACGCGCACGCGCTCGTACGCCGAGGTCTTTCAAGACTGGCGAGGCTGGCTGGCGGAGGGGATCATCGACCTCGCCATCCCGATGAACTACGATCGGGAATGGAATGAGACCCAGCGGCGCTGGTACGACCAGTGGCTGGAATGGGAGAAGGACCACCAGTACGGGCGCGGGGTGGTGATCGGCGTCGGCCTTTACCAGCAATACCCGGAGCAGTCCCTGGCCCAGCTCGCCCGGGCCGCACTCCCTTCGGCCCAGGGCAACCGGGCGGCGGGGGTGGCCCTCTATTCCTACGGGTCGACCAGCCTCTACGCGACCGATAGCTACGCCGACCCGGCGTCCCCGGCTGCCCTGAGCCTGCCGCGCCAGCCGCACGTTCACCGCCCGGAGCTGAACGCTGCCTTCCCCGCGCTGCTCTCTCAGCCCGGTGGGTACTCCGATCCAGCCACCGGGCTCACCGTCCCGACGACTCCGGTCTTCCCCACCCCGGTCCCCGTGCCCGACCTGCCCTGGAAGTCGCATCCCACCCGAGGCTTCCTGATGGGAACGATCGAGGGCGCAGGCGGCAGGCCGATGGACCAGCGGGAAGTCACCCTCGCCGGGCCCGAGACCCGGGTGCTCCACACCGACGGGCACGGGTGGTTCGGCGCAGCCGACCTCCTTCCCGGAGAATACGTGGTTTCGGCCTCTGAGGCTGGGGGAGTTCCGTCTGGCCGAGTCATCGTCAAAGTGGAACCGGGCAAGGTCGCGGAGGTCACAGTTCCGTAGAAACCGTGCTTCCTGGCAAGTCTAATGCGAGTGGAGGGCAGCCCCTTGACCGACGAACCGCGGGAACGGGAGAACGATGCGCTGAAACAGACCGCCCTTCCGCCCGCGCCCGGCGCGCCGGCCACCGGCCGCCTGGTGCGCCGTCCGAGCGTGCGGGCGGCCTTCTCCTCTTTCGGTCACCGCAACTACCGGCTGTGGTTCATGGGGCAATCGGCATCCCTGGTGGGAACCTGGATGCAGACGACGGCGCAGGGTTTTCTGATCTTCCAGTTGACCCACTCGCCGGCGTACCTCGGGTACATCGGGTTCGCCGCCGGGGCGCCTCTCTGGCTCTTCACGCTCTACGGCGGGGTCATCTCCGACCGCATCCCCCGGCGCACCCTGCTGCTCGTCACGCAGACGGCGATGATGCTGCTGGCCTTCGCGCAGGCAGGCCTCACCTTCCTGCGCCTTGTCCTGCCGTGGCACCTCATCGCCCTGGCCTTCGCCACTGGGGTCGCCAACGCCTTCGACGCCCCCGCCCGCATGGCGTTCGTGGCCGAGTTGGTCGAGCGCGACGACCTGGCGAACGCCATCGCGCTCAACTCCACGATGGTCAACCTGGCGACGGCCATCGGTCCGGCGGTGGCCGGCGTGATCTACGCGCTCCTCGGTCCCGGGTGGTGTTTCACGGTCAACGGGCTCTCCTTCATCGCGGTCATCGCCGCCCTGCTCGCCATGCGGATGAAGGCCCAGTCGCCCCGGACGGGCGCGGGAGACGCCCTTGCGGAGTTGCGGGCCGGCCTGCGCCACGTGGTCGCCAACCGCACCGTCGGAGTGCTCATCGCCACCGTCGCCGTGGTCACGGTCTTCGCCTCCAGCTTCGCCACCCTGCTGCCCGCCTGGGCGGTGAGCATCCTGGGGGGCGACTCCACCACCAACGGGTTCCTCCAGTCGGCCCGGGGGGTTGGCTCCCTGATCGGCGCCATCTTCATCGCCTCCCTGGGGCGGACGCGCCTCAAGGGTAAGCTTCTGACGCTCGGCAGCTTCCTCTTCCCCGGGCTGCTGCTGCTCTGGGCCTTCGTTCGCTGGCTGCCGCTATCCCTGTTGGTGCTCGTCGCCGCCGGCTGGGGGATGATGATGGTGCTCAACATGTGCAACGTGCTGGTGCAGTCGCACGTCCCCGACGCCTTGCGCGGGCGGGTGATGAGCATCTACTCCCTCGGCTTCTTCGGCATGATGCCGGTCGGCGCGCTGCTCTTCGGCGCCGTGGCGCAGTGGCTCGGCGAACCGGCCACTGTGGCCGGCGGCGCGCTGGTCAGCCTCGCCTTCGCCGTCTGGCTCTGGTTCAGCGTTCCCCAGGTGCGGGCGATGGAATAGGGCCCTAGGTCCCTCGGGGCGGAGGCGGACCCTCCCGCACTCCGGTGAATTCGGCTTGGCCGTTGCAGAACAGGATCGTCAGGCGACCGCCGGCCAACTCGCACCTCGTGACGGTCGTGCACCCGCTCGGACTGGCCAGGACCAGCCCGTTCTTCATAATCCGCTGCCCCATCAGCAGGAAGCGGTTGCCGTGGTCGTCGTGGAACTCCCGGTCAGCGCCGATCCGGGGCATGAGCGCACCTCCCGGTCACCCGTATGCAGTGGACGACCGGGAGGACACGGGAGAACCCAATGAGTTTCCAGTAGCAGAGCCTACGCCAGTACGCCCATCTCCACCAGCACGCGCCGGAGGTCTTCGCGCTTCTGCTCCGGCAGCGGCCCGACCGGCAGGATGGCCGACCCCACCTCGAAGCCCATGAGGTTGAGCGCCTCCTTGATGACGACCGGGAACGTCCCCCAACCGAAGGCCAACCGCAGCGGCGCCAGCCGGTACTGCGCCTCCAGCGACCGCTTCAGGTCGCCGGCCACGAACGCCTCGTAGATTTCGACCACCAGCTTCGGCGCCGCGTTGGCCGTGGCGGTGATGGAGCCCTTCCCGCCGTGCACCAGCGCCGAATAGATTAGCGTGTCGCGGCCCATGAGCACGTTGAAGCTCGAATCGGTGCGCCGGATGTACTCGGCGGTCACCGTCATGTCGCCGGAGGAGTCCTTCATTCCGACGATGTTGTCGATCTTGGAGAGCCGCACCACCAGGTCAGGCGAAAGCCCGACCCCCGTCCGGTCCTTGTTGCCGTACAGCAGGATCGGCATGTCGGGAACGGCCTCGGCGATCAGCTTGTAGTGGTTGTAGAGTTCCTGGTCGTTGGGGGTCACGAAGAACGGGGTGAGCACCGAGACGGCCGAGGCGCCGGCGGCCTTGGCCATCTTGGTCAGCTCGATGGCCTCCCGGGTCGTGACGGCCCCGGTGCCGACGTAGACCGGCACCCGCCCGTTGGTCTCTTCGATGACGATCTCCATGACCCGCTTCTTGACCTCCGGCGTCAGGGCGTAGAACTCGCCCTGGCTTCCGACCGGAAAGACGCCATGCACGCCGCCGTCGATCAGGTAGTTGGTGAGCCGCCGCAGCGGCTGTTCCTTGAGATTACCCCACTCGTCGGTCGGCGTGACCATCGCGGGGATGATTCCCTTGGGCTGAAAGTCCATGGCAATACCTCCTCCTCACTTTTCCAGGGCAGCGATGAGCGCCAGGCACATCTCGGGGAGATCGTCGGGGGTGCGGCTGGTGATGAGGTTGCCGTCGACAACCACCGCCTGGTCGTGATAGATGGCGCCGGCGTTGGTCAAATCGTCTTTGATCGCCATGAAGCAAGTCATGTTCTTGCCGCGACAGACCCCGGCCGAGATGAGCAGCCAAGGTCCGTGGCAGATAGTGGCTATGGGCTTGCCGGCCTCATGGATCTTGCGGACGAAGTCCAAGGTCTTGGGGTCACGCCGCAGGTAGTCGGGGGAGAAGCCGCCGGGGATCATCAGCGCGTCGAAGCTCCCGGGATCGAGTTCCGCGATGGGCTTCAGATCGAAGCGCCGCCCCTCCTTGAGCACGATGGGTGGAACGGTCGAACCGAACCGGCCCGTGATGGGCTTGCCGCTGAAGGCCGGCCGAGGGTGGAACCCGATCTCGAGGGTCCCCACCGTGATCCAGGCCCCCTCCTCGCTCAACCGGATCAAAGGGTAGAGCAGTTCGATGTCCTCGAACTCATTGGAGACAATGATTGCGATTTTCTTCCCCTGCAGCCTCATGTCGCTTCCCCTTCCTTTCGCTTAGCTCGCGGACGGTTCCCGCGTCTCGATTCTGACGGCCATGAAGTCGAGCCCCAGGCGTTTCAGAGTCTCCGCCGTGGGGATCCCCTCCGGCGACCAGCCCCTGAGCGCGTAGTAGTCTTGCAGCGCCGCGGCCAACTGCTCGGCCGGGTACCTCTCACCGGCGCTTCCCCCGTCGGGAAGGACTTCGGCGAACCGGGGCGGCAGCTTGTCGGCCAGCGCCTCCTCGCCCTCGAGGAGATTCAGGCACCGCCAGAGGTTGGAGATGCGCTCACCCGCCGCCAGGTACTCCTCAAGGTCCATGTCCCACCCGGTCACCGCGACCAACACCGCCAGCACCCGCTCCGGGGTGAACGGCCGGGGCGGGATCAGGGGGAACTTGCAGATGGGCAGCGCGTCGGCGAGCACTCCCCAGTAGTCTTGCAGGGTCTTGACCAGCCGGGGCTTGCCGTCGGTCGACTGGCGCGCCATAGGCTCGGTGAAGCCGAAGGCAGGCATGGCGTTTTCCCGCTGGAAGGCCTCGTCGTGCATGCTGGCCTCGTGGTCGGCGCCCTTCCCGGCGGTGGCATAGGCCAGCCCCATCCCCTTCTTGCCCCGGGGATCGTGCATCGGAACCTCAAGCCCTTTGACGTGCACGGCCCACGCCTCGGACCCCTGGCCGACGCGCTCGGCCGCGCGCTTCACGCCCTCGGCCAGCACGGCGCCGAAGCCTTCCCGCCGGCCGATCTGCTCGACGAGGCGCAGGATGCCGGCCGCATCTCCCCACGGCAGGGGATAGCCGAGTTCGGCCTCGGTCACCACGCCCCGCTCGTAGCACTCCATGGCGAAGGCGATCACAACCCCCGTCGAGATCGTGTCGAGCCCGAGGAGATTGCAGACCTCGCCCGCCTTGGCGATCAGGAAGGGATCATCGTTATCCACCAGCGGCCCGAGCGCCGCCACCGTTTCGTACTGCGGTCCGCCGTACTCCTCGGAAACCTGATAGCGCTCGTCGCCCTTGACCACGCGCCGGCAACCGATCGGACACCCCGGGCAGGTGCGTTTGCCGGCGTAGATGGTCCCCAGCAGCGCATCCCCGTCCACACGTTCGATCCGGTCGAAGCCGGTCTTCTGGAAGTTCCGCACGGGCATGACGCCGTTACGGCTCGCCGGCGCCGCCGTGTTCCAGGTGCCGTACTTCGAGAGCGTGTCGCACGTGCCGTCGTGGACCATCGCCTGAACCACCTCGGCGAGGATCCGCTTGAGTTCGCCTTTGTCGGCGATCTCCGGAAGGTTGTCGCCCCGCACGGCGACCGCTTTGACGTTCTTGGCCGCCAGCACCGCCCCGAAGCCGAGGCGGCCGCCGAAGAACCGCATCTCGCTCACGATGGTGGCGAAGCGGACCCCTCTCTCGCCTGCCGGACCCACCACCGCCACCTTGGCCTTGGGGTCGCCCACCTCGGCGAGGACCCTGCGTTCGGTTTCGGCGGTATCAAGCCCCCAAAGCCCTGAGGCGTCGCGGAGCTCCAGCCCCTGTTCGGTCACCCACAGGTATTTCGGGCTCTCCGCCCGGCCCTTGATCACGATGGCGTCGAAACCGGTGCCCTTGAGCTGCGTGCCGAAGCTGCCGCCGATGTCTGTGTCGCCGAAGAGCCCGGTCAGCGGCGATTTGGCGACCACCACGTAGCGCCCGCCACCGGGAACCAGCGTCGCAGCGAGGGGGCCCGCCGCGAAGACCACCGGACTCGCTGGGTCGAGCGCGTCCAGTCCGGGCGTGGTCCGGTCGGCCAACAGCCTCATGGCGAACCCGACCCCGCCGATGTACTGGCGCGCGAAGGCCTCATCGAAGGTCTGGGCGGTGGCCTGGCCCGAGGTCAGGTCTACCTCCAGGATGCGTCCATGGTACCCGTTCATGCCCGTTTCGCCTCCTCTGAACCGCGCAGGTAGGTCTTGAGCATCTCTTCCCGGGACAGCAACTCGGCCGCCTCCCCTTCGAGGACGATCCGGCCGATGGTCATGACGTAGGCGTAGCTGCTTACGGCCAGCGCCATGTGGATGTTCTGTTCGACCAGCAGGATGGGCAGCCCCTGGGCGGCGATCTGCTGGATGATCTCGTAGATCTGTTCCACGATGACGGGCGCCAAGCCCATCGAGGGCTCGTCGAGCATCAGAAGCTTCGGTTTGGTCATCAGGCCGCGCATGATGGCGAGCATCTGCTGTTCGCCGCCGGACAGCGTGCCCGCATACTGGCCGAGACGCCCCTTCAGCATGGGGAACCACTGGAACAACTGGTCGAGGTCGGCCGCCATGGTTCGCTTGTCCTTGACCGAGTACGCCCCCATCTTGAGATTCTCGAGGACGGTCAGACCCGGGAAGACGCCCCGCCCCTGGGGCACGTGGGCGATTCCCCGGGCCACGATCTTCTCCGGACGGAGGTGGTCGATGCGCTCGCGATCGAACTCGACGACGCTGTCGGGCGACTTTTTGACCAGGTTGGAGATGGCCATGAGGGTGGTCGTCTTGCCCGCGCCGTTCGCGCCGAGCAGAGCGACGATCCCTCGGTCGGGAACCTGCAGATTTACCCCGTAGAGGGCCTTCACCTTCCCGTAGAAGGCCTCGAGCCGCTCAACCTTAAGCACGGTAGGTCGCCCCCTTGCCGAGGTACGCCTTGATGACCTCGGGGTTGCTCTCGATCTCGCTGAAAGACCCCTCGCAGATCTTTTCGCCGTAGTTCAGGACCGTCACCTGGTCGACCAAGCCGCGAACCAAATCCATGACGTGCTCGATCAGGATTACGGTGTAGCCCCGGTCGCGGATCTCACGGATGATCCGTTCCAGCCCCAGGATCTCCTGGCTGTTCATCCCCGCCGCGGGTTCGTCGAGGAGCAGCACCTTGGGTTTGGCCGCCAGGGCCCGGGCCACCTCGAGCAGCTTCTGCTGCGCGTAAGGGAGGCTGCCGGCCGGGTCGCCGGCCCGGTGATGGAGACCGACGAAGCCCAGAAGGTCCATCGCCTCCGCCTTGGCCTGCTTCTCCTCGTCGCGCATCCGGCGCAAGCCGCACACCACGCTGAACGTGCCGCCCCGGAAGAGGTGGTGGCGTCCGACCAGAACGTTGTCGAGGACCGACATCTTCTTGAAGACCCGCAGGTTCTGGAAGGTGCGCGCCATGCCGGCCGCGCAGATCTGGTCGGGGCTCCGCCCTTCGATCCTCCGCCCGCCCAGGATGACCTGGCCGCTGTCGGGAGCGTATACGCCGGAGACCAGATTCAGGGTCGTGGTCTTCCCCGAGCCGTTGGGTCCGATGATGGCCCGGATCTCCCCGGGCGCGACCGAGAAGTCGAGGTTCTTCACGGCGGTCAGGCCGCCGAACGTCTTGCTGATGCTCTTCGTCTCCAGGATCGGTGCCGCTTCTCCCACTCTAGACCCTCCTCTCGGCCACGTCGGGCGCCGCCGGGCCGGCTCCGGGCCGCCGGCGGAAGAGCCGCTGCACCCAGGCGAGCGCTTTCTCGCCCGTCTCAGGCGGCATCAAGACGATGATGAGGACGATCAGGCTGAAGATCAGCATGTAGTACTCCTGTAGGAAGCGCATCAGCTCCGGCAGAAGGGTGAGCCCAATCCCCGAGAGCACCCCTCCGGGCACCGAGTCGAGGCCGCCGATGACCGCCATGCTGAAGAAATTGTTGGACTGCTCGCCGGTAAAGCTCTCCGGGCTGACGTAGCCGGCAAAGTGGGCGTAGAGCGCCCCCGCCAGGCCCGCGAAGAAGGCGGCGTACACGAAGGCCGTCATCTTGTACCTTCGGATCTTGACCCCCATGATCTCGGCCGCCGTCTCGTCTTCCCGAATGGCCATCAGCGCCCGCCCGATGTGCGACCGTTTGACTCTGGCCGCCGCCAGCCCCGCCAGGATGACCACGCCCAGCAGCACGTAGTACCAGATCCGCTCCTTCGTGAGCGCGAAGGGCCCCACCTTGAGCGGCGGAATGTTGTAGAGGCCATACGGCCCGTTGGTCAGGTTGATCCAGTTGATGATGACCAGCCGCACGACCTCGCCGAAGGCTACCGTGCAGATGCTCAGGAAGGGACCGCTCAGCCGGAAAGCCGGGATGCTGAGGAGGACCCCGAAGAGGCTAGCCACGGCGGTTCCGATGAGAATCGTCAGCGCCGGGGGCAGGGCCACCTTCAGCGCCAGGATCGCCGACGTGTAGGCGCCGATGGCGAAGAAGGCGACATGACCCAGGCTGATCTGTCCTCCCAGACCGAAGAGGATGACCAGCCCCAGCACCGCCAGGGCGTTGGCGAAGCCGCGGTTGAAGACGTAGATGTAGTACTTGTTGAGCAGGAGCGGCAAGAACAGGCCCGCCGCCGCAAGCACTCCCAGGGCGATGGTCCAGCCTCTCTTGGACATGTGCCTCACCTACACCTTCTCGACGATTTCCAGCTTGAAGAGGCCGTTCGGCCTGAAGATCAGGAAGAACAGCAGGAGGGTGAACGTGATCACGTCCTTGTACTGAGACGAGATGAAGCTGGCCCCGAGGGTCTCGGTGATGCCCAGGATGAGACCGCCAATCACCGCCCCGAGCGGATTGCCGAATCCGCCGATGATATTGGCGGTGAAGGCTTTGGTTGAGAACATGAGCCCCATCTCGAGGGTGATGAAGAAGACGGCGCCGGAGAGGGCGCCGGTCAAAGCGGCGATCGCGGAGGAGAGCCCGAAGACCAGGCTGACCATCGCGTTGGTGTTCACGCCCATCAAGGCGGCGGACGTCCGGTTCTGGGTCGTGGCGCGCATGGCGATCCCCAGCATGGTGTAGCGGAAGAGGATGACCAGCAGGACCATCACGCCCACGGCGATCCCCAGAATCCAGAGAGTGTGAGGCATGATGAAGACCCCCGGCAGTATCTCCATCGACTGGCTGCCGAAGGCATTGGGAACGGTCCGCGGCGCCGTGCCGAAGAGGAAGCGGGCGGCGTTGCGCAGGAAGATCGAGAGGGCGATGAAGGAGACGAGATTCTTTATGGGTGGAGCGCTCTGCTTGCGGAGCGTGCCGACGATGGTCCGCTCCGTGAGGATCCCGAACAGGAACATGGAGACCACCGAGAGCAGCACGGCCGCAAGAAACGGCCAGTGGAGCTTGGTCAGGCTCATCCAGACCAGGAAACAGGCGATCATCACGAAGTCGCCGTTGGCGAAGTTGAAGACTCCGGCCGCGTTCCAGATGAGACTGATTCCGAGGGCCGGCAGGGCGTAGAGCGCTCCGATGGAGATCCCGCCGATCAGGAGTTGAAGGAAGGTGGCCAGCATCGAGCTTGAACCCCCTCATCGTTGCCTTATCGGACGGGGAGGCCGGACGGCCTCCCCGTCGCCTAGTCACGGGATACGATGACCATGGAAATCCGGGAGCTCAGTCGCCCAGCACGTCGGTGACGAGCCACTTGCCGTTCTTGAACTCGCCGATGACCTGCTTGTCGACGAGGTCGCCGGTCGGGCTGGAGACGAACATGCTCTGGACACCGCGATACTTCAACTCCTTGAGTCCCTTGGTGATGCCCTCGGAGGTGGGACCGTACTTTTCCATCACCATGGCCAGGATCTTCGTCGCGTCGTAGTAGGCCACCGCGTGGGTCTGTGGTTCGGCCTTGTAGATGTCCATATACCGCTTGACCCACTTCTGGATCTCGGGATCCGGGTCGGAGGGCAGGAAGTGGGTGACGATCTTGACGCCTTCCATCGCCTTGCCGGCGAGTTCGACCACGTAGTCGAGGCCGAAAGTGGAGCCGCCAAAGACCTGAGTCTTCACGCCAAGCTCACGCATCTGCCGGAGGAACTTCGCCAGCTCGATCTCCTTGCCGAGCGCCATGATGAGGTCGCAGCCGGCGTTCTTGAGCGAGAGGATCTGGGCGGTGAAGTCGGTGTCGCCGAGGTTGCAGGCCTCGATCTTGATAGCCGCGTTCTTGTTGCGGGTCAGGTTCTTCTGGGTCTCTTCCATGAAACCCTTGCCGTAGTCTTCGTTGGTGTACATGATGCCGATCTTCTTGTAGCCCTTCTTGGTCGCATAATCGGCCAGCACCCGGGCGGGGATCGAGTCGTTGGACCGGATCCGGAAGATCGTCGGGACGCCTTGGTTGGTTATGCGCACGTTGGTGCCGCTCACGAGCTGCGGGATCTTCTCCTGCGCGGCGAGAGGCATGGAGGCAAGAATCAGACCGCTCGAATCGGATCCCAGGATCACGGGGGTCTCCAGGTCGAAGATAGCCTTGCGGACTGCGTTGATCGCTTCGCTCGCCTTGGCCTGGTCATCGAGGAAGACGGCTTCCAGCTTGCGTCCCTTGACGCCGCCCTTGGCATTGATCTCGTCCAAAGCCATCTTTACGCCGTTGGTGATGTACTCGCCATTCTTCGCTGCAGGACCGGTCAGGGAGGTGACGATGACCGCGAACCGGATGGGCTTTTCTGCCGCGAACGCGGGCAGAGCCAGAGACAGGAGAAGAAGCGCCGCGATCGCCAGGATCGCCGTTTTCCAAATCGGCCTCATTACCAGATCCCTCCTCATGAAGATTGGGGTACTAAGTTGTCCGTCTTGAGCAGTCTGGCACTAGCTCTCTTCGGCCTCAACCCCTTCCCTTTCAGGGCTAAACCCAAGCCGACTGGAGATGCTGAGCCCCGCGGCCACCAGGGTCGCGGCAATCCTCTCGACCCCGGCCTGCCTGACGCGGCTTGCCAGGCCCGAGGCGGAGATCGCCGCTACGACCTGGCCGCTGTGATTGAAGACGGGCGCGCCGATACAGATGAGATCCTCGGAGACCTCCTCGTTGTCCACTGCGTAGCCGCGCCGCCGGATTTCGGCCAGATGCCGCTTGAGTTCGCGAGGGTCGGTGATGGTGTTGGGCGTAAAGCGCGGCAGCGGCAGCCGGGCGATGAGTTCCTCCTGAAGCGGGCTGGGCTGGTAGGCCAGAAGCACCTTGCCGCTGGCGGAGGTATGCAGGTGGCTACGGCGGCCTATCTGCGAGGTGAGCCGCAGGGCTGCCGAACTCTCGAACTTCTCCACGATCACGCTGTGGATGTCCTCGAGGACGGAGAGGCTCGCCGTCTCCCCGTAGAGCCCGACGATCTCCTTCAGGAACGGCTCAGCCTCGGCTACGAAACTCCGGGCCAGAATCGTCTGAGTCCCCAGCTCGTAAAGGGCCAGGCCCAGCCGGTACTTCCCATTCTGATTGTTCTGCTCCACGAAGCTCCGGGTGGCCAAGGTGGTAAGCAGGCGGTGAACCGTGCTCTTCGAGAGCCGGACCCGCCGGCTCAGTTCGTTGATGCTCAACTCCTGCGCCTCAGAATCAAAGGCCAGCAGAATCTGCATCGCCCGGTCGACCGATTGGACCAAGTCCCGTTGCATCGAGGTACCGTCCTCCCCAGGTGTCGAACCCTTGCGTTCCGTATAGCGGAACATATGGTCCGTATCATGGACCCAGTTACATGTTACCAATGATACAATCTTCTGTCAATGCGAGGACAGGCCCCGCGCCACCCTCACCCCGGGGATTCGGACAAAAAGAAACCGGCCGCCAAAGCGGCCGGCAGGTCTGGACTGGTGTGAAACAGGTACTACTTGGCCTCCGCCAGCAGCGCGCTCAGCTCCTTGACTAGGTTCGCCGCGTTCGCGCCCGCCTTCTGAGCCAGGATCTGGTCGGCCGTGAGCACGGCGCCCCAGTACTCCTTGTTGGCCGCCTCGTCGGCCTGGATCACAGCTCCCTCCAGCGACGCGCCGGCGAACAGGCCTTTGCTGATCGAATAGCTGTAGATGGAGGCTTTCAGGTCGACATCGGTCGCTGCCCCGGCCTGTCTTCCGACCGGACCGGCCGCCACGGAAAACTCCCCGCCCAGCGTCACCTTGTCGCCGGTGAAGCCCTCCATGCCGCGATCATTGGTGATCACCAGCACCAGGGCAGTGGACTGCACTCCGAGCTGCGGTCCGTAAGAGACGCCCTTGAGCTCGATAAAGTAGGGACCGCTCCACGTGCCGGTCCGGGAATCGTGCCGCAGGAGCAACCCCTCGCCATAGCGCCCGCCGAGCACGATTCCGGCCTTGAGTACCGAAGGGAAGATCGCTACCCCCTTGGCCTCCTTGACCAGGCGCGCCATGGCAGTCACATCCGACTTGGCTTTCATCTCCTGGAGCACCGCCGCCGCCTCGCCGAGCCGCGCCACCGGACCGGCGGCAAGCGCGACTCCGGCCAGACCAGCCACCAGCGCGGCAGCCAGGCAGAGGGTCAGGATCCGGCACTTCGTTCTCATCGTCACCCATCGCCCCCTCTTAACTGTTCCCCTGCTATCTTAGCCCCTGCACCCTGAGAATCCTCCCGGATCACGGGACCGCCCCGCACCCCGCCGGCGAAAAGCTCGCGGCAGGCCGGAACCGGTTCCGCTCTTTGAAGGTGCAGAAAGAGCTCCCCCAGGAGCCGTGCCGCCGCTTGCGGTCACCGTCCGCTCGGGCCTCCTGGGCGGTCTGGCCGTCGTGTTGTACGGCCTGCGGTCGGGCCCGGAAGCCAGCCGGGCCACCAGCGCCATCCATCTCGACATCCTCTCTGGGCTGCAACAGGTAGTCAGTCACGCGGCGGCGGTTGCCGAGGCGCCTGCGCCCGTTCAGCCGAGAACTACCCAGACTGTTCCCGAGCCCTGGACGGTTTTGCCGAACCGCCCCGAGCCCTCATCGATCGTGGCGCCGGGCAGCCGCTGATGGGAGATCTTGCCGGCCTGGTCCTTGGTCCAACGGAACCCGCGAATGCTCTTGCTCCGCTCGTAGTCGTGGTCGTGGGCGGTCAGCGCCGGAAGGGTCTCCTCCTTTGCGCGGCAAATCCGCGACAGCTTTTTTCCCAACCGGTTCCGGCTCTTGTCAGCTCAGGGGACGGCATACTATGATGGGAGAAGTCCCCTCGCCTGCCTGCGGCAGGTATCTTGTAACGGAGTTGATCTGTGTGAAAGTCGTGGCATTCAACGGCAGCCCGCGCCCCAACGGCAACACGGCGCAAAGCCTCCGGATCGTGCTGGAGGAACTCGCACGGGCGGGGATCGAGACGGAATTCGTGCAGGTGGGCGGGCGCGGGCTTCACGGCTGCCTCGCCTGCGGCAAGTGCAAGGAGAACCGCGACTTGCGCTGCGTCCGGCAGGATGACGAACTCAACGCCTGGCTCGCCAAGATGCTGGAGGCCGACGGCATCCTCATCGGCTCCCCCACCTACTTCAGCAACGTGAACTCGGAGACCAAGGCGCTGATCGACCGGTGCGGCACCGTGGTCCGGGCCAACGGCAACCCGCTCAAGGGCAAGGTGGGCGCGGCAGTGGTCGCCGCCCGCCGGGCCGGGGCGAACTTCACCTACGCGGCCATCAACTTCTTCTTCGGGATAACCGAGATGATTGTCCCCGCCTCGAGCTACTGGAACCTGACCCTTGCCCACCTGCCCGGCGAGGTCTCGCGGGATGACGAAGGCATCCGGACCTTCCGGACGCTCGGCCAGAACATGGCATGGCTGCTCACCCGGCTCCGCTGAACGCACGGCGCCCGGCTCGCCTCCGGCGGGCCGGGCGCCTGGACTCTGGCAGCTGGGCTACTCCTTCACCGGCAGGACCGGCAGGCGGGCGGGCGGCCGGAACGTGTAGCGGATTGCGCCGCGCGGGCAGCCGTCCACGCACTCCCCGCAGAGGATGCAGTCGCCGTCCGCCATCCGCCCCCTCCGGACCATGCCCTGCACGTCCAGGCTCATCGGGCACCGGGAGGTGCAGCGGCCGCAGCCCGAGCAGGCCGCCGGGCTCCCCTCGAGGCGCAGCGCCGGCCAGCCGAATCGTTCCCGCAGGCTCGCCCCGGCGATCAGAAACGGCGCCATCCAGCAGGCGTGGTGGCAGAAGCCCCGCCGCCCGGCCGTGAGCGCGAGGAGCGCGATCAGGGTCACGAAGCCGAAGTAGATCACCCAGGCGCCGGGCTCCACGAAAGAGATACCGCGGGGCATCTGGTAGAGCGGGTTTACGCCATGGAACCCCCCGGCCCGGGCGGCCAGGATCAGGATTCCGCCCAGCCAGGGCCAGAAGATGAGGTACTTGATCCAGCGGCGCGGGCCGACGGGCTTCCTCACCACCCTGAGACAAGCCTCCTGCAGCCCCCCGCCCGGACAGAGCCAACCGCACCAGGCCCGCCCGAAAAAGAGGCCCGAAAGGAAGAGCAGCCCGAAGACCACGGCGCTGCCGGAGAGAATCCCTTCCGCGGCCGCCATCAGGATCAGCTCCGGCGAGAAATAGTAGATCGTCACCGGGAAGAGGAGGAAAGAGGCGTAGATCGCCGTCTTGCGGAGGGTCTGTCGTCTCATGAGCGGTCACTCCCTTGGCCGGGCGTCGTCCCGGCAGCTTGGCTGCGGAGTATGGCCAGCGCTTCGTCGGCCCAGTCCAGGTAAGCCCGGTATATGCGTTGGCCGAAGCGCACGGTCAACAGGTAATAGAGATGGTCGGGGCTTTCCGGGAGGGCAGCCCTCAGTTCGGCGGCAAAGCGCTCCAGCCGGTCGGGCTCCCCCTCGTACCGGGCCCGGAACGCCTCGATCGTTTCGATGCTGCGCTCCACCGGCACAAGGCTCCCGAAGAAGAGCTTGAGCAAGACTTCATAGCGCACGTACTCCCGGACCGCCGGCTCCGCCAGCCAGGCCTTCAGCGCCTCGCGCCCCTCGGCCGTGATGGCGTACACCTTGCGCCCGGGCCGTCCCTCCCCGCTCCCCGCCGCGCAGACGACGAGGCCTTCCTCGGCCAGGCGCTGTAAGGCCGGATAGATCTGCCCGAACCCGGCGTCCCAGAATCGCCCCAGGGAGATCTCGATCCGCTTCCGGATCTGGTAGCCGGTGAGCGGTTCGTGGTTTAAGAGGCCCAGCAGAACGTACGCCGTCTTGTTCTCCATCCCTGAAGGTCCCTCCCCTGATCGTCACCTCCAATATATCAAGTTGATATATTGGCGTCAAGCGCCGTCTTCCGCACCGACCAGAATTGGGCAGCCACGGACAAGTGGGACCTGGCGCTGCGAACCGGCCAGCGCCACTCGCCGCCCAGCTGCGCGAAGGGTCGGCCGTGCCGGCCGAGGCGTAGGCGGGACGCCCGCAGACCCTGCCGGAAGTGATGAGAAAGCCGGGACAGACCGTCCCGGCTTCTTCGCGCGCCTGGAAGGGAACCTCCCACAGATTGTTCAGGCGTGGATGACCACCTTCGCGCCCTGCGGCACGTTATCGTAGATCCACTTGGCGTCGTCCACCGCCAGGCGCAGGCAACCGTGGGAGGCCGGCCAGCCTAGTTTGGCCACTTCCGCCTCGATCACCCGCTGGTCCTTGTCCATCACGATAGAGTGGAAAAGATACTGGCCCCAGCCGCTGAAGGAGACCCACCACTTGGCGCCTTCTTCGTATTTGTCGCTGTAGAACCACTCGCCGCGGTTCTGCACCTGGAACGTGCCCTGGGGCGTATCGTAGCCCGGGGCGCCGCTGGAGGTCACCATCTCCTTGACCACCTGCTCGCCTTGCTTGACCATCACCCGCTGCTGCGAAAGGTCCACGTCCACCCAGAGGCCCTGGTCAGCAGGAACCGGCGCTTCGGACGCCGCGCCGGCCTTGGCCGGGTTCTCGGCGGGGTCGTCGGGAGCGGAGTTCGCCGGGGCGGGGTTCGCCGGGGCAGCCGTAGGCTTCCCGCCGGGCGGTGGGGCGCTGGACACGGCAGGCGGCGAACCCGCCGGGGTGGCGGGCGCCGGGGAAACGGCGTCCGGGCGCGAAGACCGCCGGCTCCCTCCGTCAGCAGTGAGGTTATCAGCCTCGGTGGGCCGGGCGAAAGTGGCCCACAGTCCGGCCACCGCCACCAATGCCAGGGCAACGTATATGGGCGTCAGGTTCCGGCGCGTGCGACGAACGGGGAACATGGTCCGCCTCCTCGATGGCACGAATTCCGGTCAAGCGTACCATACCTGCCGGACGGGGGGACAGCCACAACTCCTGCCTGCGCTGGGCGGAGCCACCGCCGGCCGCGGGCAAGTCCCGCCGAAGCCGCGGCTTGCATGTTTACGTAAGAACTGGGCATAAAAGGTCCGGGCCGAGTTCGCCGAACGGCAGAAGGGCATGCCGCCCTACGAGTGCAAGGCGATGATCCCCGAGGTGGCCTATGCCGAGGCGCCGGGCGACAAGATCGAGGTGCTCGCCGTGTCGGGCGAGAAGCTCGGCGAGTATGTGGTGCCGGCCAGCCCGGCAGCGGAGTACTCCATCAGCCTGGCGGCGGCCGTGAGGCCTCGGCGCGGCATCGTAGCTGGGAAACCAACAATTATCGCGAACACAGCTGTACACTCTCCGTGGCGGAAAACAGCATGGGTCCGGCGGTAGGAGAGTGCCAACGGCCTCAGAAGAGTACCATAGTCCGAAGGGCCGGCGAGACCCTCACTTGTCATGTGGCCCATCATGGTGGTCATGTACTACCAGCTGGCGCGCAAGGAAGAGAGCGACATGGAGCGGGAGTTCGGACCGGCCTGCGGCGAGTACCGGCGCAAGACGGGCATGTTCCTGCCCCGCTTCTCGTAGGAGGTTCTCTGCCGGGACGGGCCGAAATGCCTGGCGGGGGGATTGCGTTTGGCTCGTTTCACCGCCGTGATGCTCGACGTGGACGGGACGTTGATCAACACCATCGACCTCGCCGTCCGCACCCTGGGGGAGGCCCTCGCGGGGCTGACCGGCTGCGTCCCACCGGAAGAGGCTCTCCGGAGTTCCATGCACCTACCGACGCTCGGCACCGCCGCCGCCTTCCATCCGGCCGACCCCGACCTGCTGGCCGCCCGGTGGATGGAAGGCTTCCGTAGCCGTTTCGGCGAGAACTACCTCTACGAGGGGGTTCGGGAAGGCTTGGCGGGCTTAAGGGAGGCGGGTTTTCGCCTGGCGGCCGTCACCTCGGAAACCCGCGAGGAACTCGATCATACTCTGGCCTTCTTCGGCCTTGACTCCTACTTCGACGCGACGGTCGCCGTCGACGAGGTGCCCCGGCGGAAACCAGCGCCCGACTCGTTGCTCAAAGGGCTCGAACTCTTGGGCGCCGGTCCCCACGAAGCGCTTTACCTGGGCGACTCCCCCACCGACCTGCAGGCCTCCCGCGCCGCCGGCCTTCCCGGCGCCGCGGCCCTC
>JBLNBQ010000052.1:0-36429 GCA_050260095.1 Chitinophagales bacterium | reverse complement strand
CACGCCCGGGTGCACCGTCCGCCCCCGCAGGACCTCCGCCGCCTGGCGCAGGTCGGAGAGGCGCCCGTTGGTGCAGGAGCCGATGACCACCTGGTCCACCCTGACCTCGCCCACCGCGCCCACCGGCCGGACGTTCTCCGGCGAGAAGGGCAGCGCCACCTGGGGTTCGAGGTCGGTCACGTCGAACTCCAGAACCCGTTCGTATGTGGCGTCGGCATCGGGGTAGACCGGGGTGAACGGCCGGCGGGCCCGGCCCTCGAGATAGCTCAGCACCTTTTCGTCGGGGAGGAAGATGCCGTTTTTGGCGCCGGCCTCGATGGCCATGTTGGCCACGGTCAGGCGGCCTTCGAGCGGCAGCGCGGCGATCGCCTCGCCGGCAAACTCCATCGCCTGGTAGCGGCAGCCGTCGACGCCGACCTGGCCGATGAGCATCAGGATGTAGTCCTTCCCGCCGACCCAGCGGTTCTTGGGCGCCCCCTTCAGCACGAACTTCGTGGTCGCCGGCACCCGGAACCAGAGTTCCCCCAGGGCCATCGCCGCCGCCAGGTCGGTCGAGCCGACCCCGGTGGCGAAGGCGCCGAGCGCCCCGTACGTGCAGGTGTGGGAGTCGGCCCCGACGATCAGCTCGCCGGGGAGCGCCAGGCCCTCCTCCGGCAGCAGGCAGTGTTCGATCCCGCCCCGCCCCACCTCGAAATAGTTGGTGAGGCGCTGTTCCCGGGCGAAGTTCCGCATCTCCCTGGCCTGTTCGGCCGACTTGATGTCGCGATTGGGAATAAAGTGGTCGGGCACCAGCACCACCCGGTCGGAGTCGAAGACCTCCCGGGCGCCGGCCTTCCGGAACTCGGCGATCGCCATCGGCGCCGTGATGTCGTTCCCCAGCGCCAGATCGACCCTGGCCGTGACCAGTTCCCCCGGGGCGACCCGGTCCTGGCCGGCGTGCGCCGCCAGGATCTTCTCGGTCAAGGTCATGCCCATGTGGTTTACTCCTTTTGGCCTGCTCCGGCGCTCTCCCGTTCCCGGGCGGCCAGGAGCTTGTTGATCGCTTGCAGGTACGCCCGGGCGCTGGCCTCGATGACGTCGGTGGAGGTGCCGCGGCCGGTGTAGCGGTGACCGTTGTCCCGGATGCGCACGAAGACCTCGCCCAAGGCGTCCTTCCCGCCCGTCACCGCCCGCAGGGCGTACTCCTGTAGGCTCACGGTGAGCCCGGTGATTCGGTCGATCGCCCGGTAAACCGCGTCCACCGGACCATCGCCGCAGGCCGCCTCCTCGAAGGCGTCGTCGCCGCGGGTCAGCCGGACGGTCGCCGTCGGCACTGTGGTGTTCCCCGAGACCACGTGCAGGTAGTCGAGGCGGTAGACCTCCGGCACCGAAAGGACCTCGCCCTCGATGATCGCCTCGAGGTCCTGGTCGGAGACCTCCTTCTTGCGGTCGGCCACGGCCAGGAACCGCACGTACGTCTTGGTGAACTCCTCGTTCGTCAGCTGGTACCCCAGCTCTTTCAGGCGGGCCTTGAGCGCCGCCCGGCCCGAGAGCTTGCCGAGGACCAGCCGGCTCCTGGACAGTCCCACCGACTCCGGCGTCATGATCTCGTAGGTCTGGCGCGCCTTGAGCACGCCGTCCTGGTGGATGCCCGACTCATGGGAGAAGGCGTTGGCCCCGATCACCGCCTTGTTCGGCGGGACGTTCACGCCGGTGAGCGAGGCGACCAACCGGCTGCTCCGGGTGAGTTGGTCGGTGGCGATGGCCGTCGTCGCCTTATAGAAGGACTGCCGGGTGCGCAGCCCTATCACCACCTCCTCGAGCGCGGCATTGCCGGCCCGTTCCCCCAGCCCGTTGATGGTGCACTCGACCTGCCCGGCGCCGGCGAGCACCGCCGCCAGGGTGTTGGCCACCGCCAGGCCCAGGTCATCGTGGCAGTGGACGGAGAGCGTGACCCCCTCCAGGCCGGGCACCCGGTCCCGCAGATAGGCGAGGAGTTCCGCCATCTCCTGCGGCGTGGTGTATCCCACGGTGTCGGGCACGTTGATGGTCGTGGCGCCGGCGGCGATGGCCGCCGCGAAGATCCTGGCCAGAAAGTCCCAGTCAGAGCGGGTCGCGTCCTCCGCCGAGAACTCGACGTCGGGCGTAAAGCTCTTGGCCAGCTTGACCGCGGCCACGGCCATCTCGAGCACTTCCTCCGGCGACTTGCCCAGCTTATGCTGCATGTGGATCGGCGAGGTGGCGATGAACGTGTGAATCCGCGGCGGCCGGGCGGCCTCTCTCAAGGCCTCCCAGGCCCGCTCGATGTCGGCCGGCACGGCCCGGCACAGCCCGCAGACGACCGGCCCCTTGACCTCCCGGGCCACCGCCTGCACCGCGGCGAAGTCGCCCGGCGAGGCGATGGGGAAGCCCGCCTCGATGACATCGACCCCCAGCCGGGCCAGCTGCCGCGCCACCTCCACCTTCTCGGCGAGGTTCAGGCTGACGCCCGGCGTCTGCTCCCCGTCGCGCAGCGTGGTATCGAAGACCAGAATCCTGCGCACTGCTCGCTACTCCCTTCTTCCCCGAAGCCGCCCCCGGCCCTAGTCCAGCGAGACCAGGCGGGCGCCATCGATTCCCGGCACCCTGGCGATGGCGGCCAGCGTCTCCGGCGGCACCGGCTCGTCGACGGCCAACACCATGACCGCCTCGCCTCCGGGCACCTTCCGGCCGACCTGCATGCCGGCGATGTTCACCCCAGCCTCGCCCAAGAGGGTGCCGACTTTGCCGACCACCCCCGGCCGGTCGACGTGCCGCGTCACCAGCAGGTGCCCGGTCGCCGCCACGTTGAGCTGGTAACCGTCGATCTCCACGATGTGTGCCTCGCCGGCACCGAAGAGCGACCCGGCGACGCTGAGCGCGCCCGCCTCGGTCACGATCTGCAGGCGGAGGAGGTTGGCGTACCCGTCCTCGCCCTCGCGCACTTCCGATAGCTTGATGCCGCGCTCTTTGGCCAGGTAAAGCGCATTGACCATGTTGACCCCCTCGGACAGGATGGCATCCAGAAGGCCCTTGACGGCAGCAGCGGTCAGCGGCGCCGAGGGGAGTTCGGCCAGACCGCCCTGGTACAGCACTTCGGCCCGCCGGATGCGCCCGGGCAGCATCTGCCCGGCGAAACGGCCCACCCGCTCGGCGAGCGCCAGGTAGGGGCGGACCCGCCCCGCCAGCTCCGGCGGGAGCGAGGGCAGGTTCACCGCGTTCTTGACCGGTTCGTCCCGCAGGAACCGAACCACCTCGGCGGCGACGTCCAGCGCCACGTTCTCCTGCGCCTCGAAGGTCGAGGCGGCCAGGTGCGGCGTGACAATCACCCTGGGGTGCCGGACCAGCGCGAAGTCCGTGGGAGGCTCCTCGCTGAAGACATCCAGCGCCGCGCCGGCGACCTTCCCCGCCTCCAGCGCCGCAAGGAGCGCCGCTTCGTCGAAGATGCCGCCGCGGGCGCAGTTCACCAGCCTGACCCCGTCCTTCATCCGGGCGAACTCCGCCGCCCCGAAGAGGTGCTTCGTCTCGGCGGTCAAGGGCGTGTGGACCGTGATGAAGTCCGCCTCCTCGACGATCTGCCCGACCGTGGCCACCTCCACCCCGGCCTGCTCCGCCCGTTCGGCCGAGAGGTAGGGATCGAAGGCCAGCACCCGCATCCCGAAAGCCTGCGCCCGGCGGGCGACCTGGCTGCCGACCCGGCCCAAGCCGACCACCCCCAACGTCTTGCCCTGCAGCTCCACGCCGAGGAACGACTTGCGGTCCCATTTGCCCTCCTTCAGCGACTGGCAGGCCTGCGGCAGGGAGCGGGCCACCGCCATGAGCATCGCCCAGGTGTGCTCGGCGGTGGAGACGGTGTTCCCCTCCGGCGCGTTGAGCACCACGATGCCCCGGGCGGTCGCCGCCCCCACATCGACGTTGTCCACCCCTACGCCGGCCCGCCCGACGACCTTGAGGCGGCCTGCCGCGGCGATGAGGTCCGCCGTGACCTTGGTCTGGCTCCGGACGATCAGGCCGTCGTAGTCGCCGATGCAACCAAGCAGGTCGGCCGCCGGAAGCCCCGTCCGCACGTCGACCTTGAGGCCCCCCTCCTGCAGCCGCGCCACCCCGCGTTCAGAGATGGGATCTGCCACCAGCACCTTCATGACCGGCTTTCCCTCCCCACCGTCAGACCGTAGCTCTCGCAGAGTTCCTGTTCCGCCGCAGCCACCCCGCTCCCCGGGGCGACTGGGTACCCCAGCTCCACAAGCCCCAGCTCCAGCGCGGCCAGCACGCCGAAAAGATCGTGCGGCGCCGTGTAGCCCATGTGGCCGATGCGGAAGATGCGGCCGGTGAGCTGGCCCTGCCCGCCCGCCACCACTACGCCGTGGCGCTTCTTCATCACCGCCCGGAGCGCATCCGGCTCCACGCCCTCCGGGCCCCAGACGCCCGTCACCGTGGGCGAGGCGCAGGCGTCGTCGGCGATCAGCTTAAGGCCGAGCGCCCGCACCGCCCGCCGCGTGAGGCGCTGCATCAGCGCATGCCGGCGGAACGACTCCTCGAGGCCCTCTGCGAAAATCAGCTCCAGAGCCGCCTCGAGCCCGAAGTACAGGGAGACCGCCGGGGTGTACGGCGTGGATCCTTTGCGGAGCGACTCCCGGTACGCCACCAGGTCGAGGTAGAAGCGGGAGGCCTTCGTCGCCTCGATCACGCTCCAGGCCTTGGGCGAAACCGCCACCAGCGCCAGCCCGGGCGGCAGCATCAGGCATTTCTGCGAACCGGCCACCGCCAGATCCACCTGCCACTCGTCCATCTTGAACTCCACCCCGCCCAGGGAGGAGACGCAGTCCACCACGAACACGGCCGGGGTGCGGGCCACGAAGGCCCCGATGGCCCCGATGTCGTTCATGACCGTCGTCGAAGTCTCGTTCTGGGTGGCGAAGACCGCCTTGAGGCCGGGGTTCTCCGCCAACTTCACCGCGACCTGGTGGGGGTCGACGGGCGTGCCCCAGCGGGCGTCGAGCCGGGTGACCCGGGCGCCATAGGCCTGGGCGATCTTGGCCCAGCGCTCCCCGAAGACCCCAGAGACCAGCACTAGAACCTCGTCGCCCGGCGCGACCACCCCGGCCACGCAGGCTTCCATGCCCGCCGTTCCCGAACCGGTCAGCGTCAGCACGTCGCCGGACGTCTGGAAGAGCCGCTTGGCCTCTTCCCCTAGCTTCGTCACGAGTTTGGCGAAGTCGCCGGAGCGGTGCCCGATCATGGTGCGACTCATCGCCCGCTGCACCTGGGGCGGAATCGGACTCGGACCGGGGATGTGCAGGTGAACTTTCTCCTCAAAGGTCACGGGATGTCCCTCTCCTTTCTTAAGCGGCTGCCCGCCCGGTGTCCGTGGGCCGGGATGCCGCAGTTCTAAACGGCCGGCCTGGTCTTCCGCTGCCTGGGTAAAAAAAGGCACCCTCCGGCCCCTGCGTGAAGGGGCGAAGGGTTGCTTCGCGTTACCACCCTGCTTCGTCTGAGCCTTGCGGCCCGAGACCTCCGACGGTCGATGACCTGCGCCGATAACGGGGCGCGACCGGGGCGCTCTACCGGCGGCTAAGCCGCCGTTTCCAACGCCAGCTCGGGGGTGGAGGTTCGCCGGAAGGCCTGGACCGGTTCACAGCTTCCCCGGCTCTCTGCGCCGTGGCACTCCGGTTACTTTCCCCTTCATCGCCTTTTCCATCCGGGTCAGGTGGATATTTCTTTCGATTTTACCGGCGCGGCCCCGGCCTGTCAAGAAGAACTTCTACCATCCTCACCGCCCCAGGTGGCGCCGGAGCGCCCGGGTCAGCCTCTGCGCCGCCGTGGGAATGAGGTCCAGCGAAACCTGCGAATACGCCAGTCGCAGTTGCCGCTGTCCGCCTCCGTCTACGTGGAACGCCTCGCCAGCGACGAACGCCACGCCTTCGACCAGCGCCTCTTGCAGCAACCGCCGGCCGTCGCCCCCCTCGGGCAGCGATAGCCAGAGGAAGAACCCGCCGCGGGGCTGGTTCCAGGTGACATCCGCCGGCGCCTCGCGGCGGAGCGCCGCTTCCAGGGCATCCCGCTTCGCCCGGTACTCGGCCCGCAGCCCCGCCACCCGTCCGGGGAGCCGTCCCTCGGCAAGGTACGCCTCGACGAGCTTCTGCCCGAAGATGTTGGAGCAAAGATCGGCGGGCTGCTTCGCCAGGGCCAGCCGCTGGACCAACGGCGCAGGGCCGGCCACCCAGCCGAGCCGCAGGCCAGGCAGGAAGACTTTCGAGTAAGACCCCAGGTAAAGTACGTGATCGGCGCCCTCCCCGGCGGCCAGGGGCGCCGGCGGCGCGGCATCGAAGTAAATCGCCCGGTACGGGTCGTCTTCGACGACCAGGAAGCCGTACTCCTGGGCCAGGCGGAGCACCGCGGCCCGCCGCTCCGCCGGTAGGCAGGTCCCGGTCGGGTTCTGAAAGGACGGCACCACGTAGAGCAGCTTCACCCGGGCCCCTTCGCCGGAGAGCCGCCGGAGGGTCTCCGCCAGATCGTCGGGGTCGAGACCGTCGTGGTCGACCCGGACCGGCACGAGGCGCGCCTGGTAGGCGGCGAACGCCGAGAGGCCCCCCACGTAGCCTGGCGCCTCGGCCAGCACCACGTCGCCGGGGTCGAGGAAGCACCGCCCGACGAGGTCCAGCGCCTGCTGGGACCCGCTGGTGAGCAGGATGTTCTCCACGCCGCAACCGAGCCCCAAGGCCGCCATGTCGGCTGCGACCCGCTCCCGCAGGCTGCCGAGGCCCTCGGTGGGACCGTACTGGAAGATGCGCCCCCCCTCTGTAGCCATCAGCCGCTCGATCAGCCCCGAGAGTTCCGCCAGGGGAAAGCGCCCCTCCTCGGGGAAGCCGCCGGCCAGAGAGATCATGCCGCTCCGCTCGGTGAGCTTGAACGCGTCCCGGATGTCGGAACCTTTAAGCCCCCGGGCCCGCTGCGAGAGCAATTCCTCCGCCGCAAACGCCACTCTGTTCACCTGACGCACCTCCAAAAAGAAATGCCCGTCTCCGGAAGGCCAGTTTGACCTTCCGGAGACGGGCCTCAAGCCCGCGGTACCACTCCGGTTGCCGGGCCTTAAGCCCAGCCCCTCACTCCCGGGTTCTGCCCGGGCAGGCCGTTATCGGGGCCCAAGCGGCAGGTTCCGGCATCATAAGACGCCTCGCCTGCGGCTCAGGGATGGCTTCCCGGGCCGGCGGAGGGGCTTCCACCATCCCCCCTCGCTTGGCCGCCGGTCACCCGGGTTGGTCCCGTCATCGCCGGAAAACAGAAAGCCCTCGCGTCATCCAAGGGACGCGAGGGCTGCGTGTTACCACCCTTATTCGCCCGGGCCTCACGGCACGGACCTCACCGGGTCGCTGACCCGGACCTTGATAACGGAGAGCGGCTCCGGTTCCTTCCGGGCCACCGGCAGGTGGCTTTCAGGAACGGCTCAGGGGTGGCTTCCGGTGGGGCACGGCCGCTTCGCACCAGCCAGCGGCTCTCTTGACGTCCCTTCCTCGGTGGGCCCCGTCATCGCGGAGAGCATCGATTACTCCCAATCTAGCACAGCATTCCCGGCGCTGTCAATGCCGAAGAATGTCACTTGCCGTGGCACGAGGCGCAGAGTTCCGCCTTGCTCGGCACCCGCAGGAAGAGCTTCTCGCTGCCGAACTCATGCGGGTTGTGGCAGGTCAGGCAGGTGATCCGAGGCGTCTCCTCGTCGTCTTCCGTGGTGAAGAGCGGCAGCGGGGTGTTCCACTTCGTGGGGATCGACCAGCGGCCCTGCTTGTCCTGGACCGGGCGGTTGAACCCTTTCTCGCCGTTCACCGGGTACGCCGATTCGAGCGGGTGGAAGTGGTTCTTCACCATCATGCCGGCGTCCGGGATGCGGTCGACGCCGGTGTGGGTCACGATCTCCCCGTCGTGGCAACCGGCGCAGAAGACCGACTGCGGCAGGGTGACCTCCTTGGTCGGCTCCCAGCCGTAGTCGTCGCTCCACATGTACTTGTTCTGGCCGCCCATCCCGAAGGTCACGTGGCACACCTTGCAGGGGTTGTTGCCGGCGATCTTCCCCAAGTTGGGAAAGGCTGTGTTGGTGCCGCCCGCCTGGGGGCTGCGAAAATCGTGTGGGGTGCCTTCGGTGCGGGCCAGGGCCGGCCCCGCCATCAAGGCGGCGGCCAAGAGCGCCCAGGCGGCCAGCGGCCACCCGCGCCTGAGCTGCGAGGTCATGTGCGACAAAACCGGTATCCTCCCCTCGTCACTGCGGAAAGTACGTCGAATGACAGGTCACGCAGAGATCGCCGTAGGGCTGAGCGCGCAGGAAGTAGATTTGGGTCGGGCCGCCCTCGACCCTGGGCTGGCCGGTCGGAAGCAGATCCTGCGCCTCTCCGTGCGGGTCATGGCAGGTCAGGCAGGTCAAGCGGGGGCGATTGTCGCCCGACGTGAAGAGGGGCAACACCGGGCCGCTCCCCAGCGGCCACTGAGCGACCCACTTCCCGTCACCCCCGACGCGCATGGCCGCCTTGAAACCATCGACCGTCTTCTGGTTGGCATTCGGATCCCAGCCCCCGCTTGCGCTCCACCTGGCCGGATCGTACTCGGGCACCGGGTCGTTCCAGAAGTGCTTGTCTCCCTCGACCTTCTCGGGGCTGACCCACCGGTCGCTCTTGATCTCGGAAATCTCGCCGGTGGGGCCGAAGGGTGCGATCGTCCCGTCGTGGCAGCTCATGCAGAGCAGCGACTCGGTCATGGTGATGTGGCCGCTGCTCTGGTTCTGCCCGAAATCCCGCATCAGGTGAGCCTGGCCGAGCCGGTTCGGCAGGCTCGAGCGATGCGGCACATGGCAGGCCTTGCAGAGTTCGTCGCCGGTGAGGTCGGAGAGCACCTTGTACTTGCTGTTCCGAAAGTCGTGCGGGCTGCCGGCGATCTGGGCCCGACCCGGCGCCGTCCACGCTAGCAGCGCCACCCCCAGGCAGGCTGCGACCACCGCCAGCCGGCCGGCCGGCGTCTCTCTTCCCCTGCTGGACACTTTCGCCACCTCCCGCGGCTCAATAGCCGAAGAGTTGCACCCGTGCGTTCCCGGAGTCGGCAACTACGATCCGTCCCTGGCTGTCGATGACCACTTCGCTCGGCAACTTGAAGTGGCCCTCCTCGCTCCCGGGCTCGCCGAAATAGAAGAGCACCTGGCCCTGTGCATCGTAGACCTCGACCACGTGGAACATCGCGTCGGCGACGTAGATGCGGCCGCTCCGATCAACAGCGATACCTTTGGGGCGCGCCAGGTCGCCGATGGCGTCACCCACCTGTCCGAACTTGAAGAGGAACTGGCCGTCGGCGGAGAAGACCTGGATGCGGAAGTTCAACGTGTCGACCACATACAGCTTCCCGTCGGGGCCCACCGTCGCTTTGGTCGGGTAGTTGAACTGGCCGTCGCCCGCGCCCCTCCCCCCGAGCGTCGAGACGTAGGCGCCCTCGAGGGTGAAGAGTTCGACCCGGTGGTTGCCTGTGTCGACCACATAGAGCCGGTTCCGGGCGGCGTCGATCGCCAACCCGCTGGGCCGGTCGAATTGGCCCTCGCCGGAGCCGTGCAGGCCGATGCGCTGCAAGAACTTGCCGCCCTCCGTGAAGACGATGACCTGCGACCAGCTCGTATCGCTGACGTACACCCGGCCGCCGGCCACCGCCACGCCCGTCGGCGTGCGCAGTTGCATCTCACCGGCGTCGCCGAACGCGCGCAGGTACTTGCCGGTCCGGTCGAAGACCATCACCCGGCGGGCCTGGCTGTCGGTGACGTAAAGATCGCCGTTGGCCGCCACGGCGAGCCCGTGCGGCACTCGCAGGCTCACCCGGTTATCCCGTCCGAGCACCGCCCGCACGACCTTAGCCCAAAACGACGTCTCCTCCGGCTTGCCGTAAAGACTCAAGAGATGCTGGGGTGTCTTATCCGCCGCGCCGGCTGCCCCCCCAAAGCCCGTCGCCAATGCAACAGCCAGGACCATCGTCACGATCTTCAGGGGACTGCGGCGGCCAACCATATGCGTTCCTCCTACCAGAACTAAAAGTCGCGCCTGACTGAGAAGGTCATTTCGAACGCCCGCCTGGGGTCGGTCCCGGTCTCCTGGACGTCAGTGACGCGCACGGTGCCGGTGAACCGGAGCGCGAAGAAGAGATAGTCGCCGCGCAGCAGGGCGATCGTCTGGTGCCTGGGGCCAAAGTCGTTCTCCGACTGCTGGTGCGACAGGTTGGCGGTGAGAGTCCAGTCGAAGCGCGGCCGGTACTGCACTCCGGCGGTCACCGCCATCGCCTGCTGCCAGGTCGCCTGCAGCGGGTCGGACGAAGGCGGAAGCTCCGAACGATTGTACTGCAGATCGGCCGAGAGGTCGAGGTCGCCGCGCGGCGTCACGCCCGCGGAGACGCTCACCCCCGTGTCGCGGCCGGTGTTTTGGTCGACGTACTCCCGGGCCGTGGTGCTTATCCCCACCGTGAGGCGACCGGTGTGCTGGCCGATCCAGCGGAGGCTGCCCTGAAGCCCGGTGCGGGCGGCCTCGTCGCGCGACTTGCCCACCGGGTCCGCCCGGTAGAGCGTCGCGCCTGCCCCCAGCGAGAAGCGGGGCGTCCACTGGTAGTCCACCCGGTTCTCGAGGGCCGCGCCCGGCCTGCTGGAGTCGCCTTCGTTGTTGCTGTCCACCGTCACCGCGCCGGTCCACTGCAGCCGCCCGGGAACCATCGACGAGAGTTCGCCGCGCAAGGCCGTCCGGCTGCGCAGGACGCCTTCGCCTCCAGCGGGCGTGCCCCCGTTGCTCTGCCCGTAGTCGGCCGACAACACTCCTCTGAAGCGCGAGGAGACCGGGCGCATGTACTGGACGTTGGCCTGCGCCGAGGTGTCTTGGTGCTCGCCGGCGCTCTGCGCGTCGAGGGAGCGCCCGCCGCTGACCGAGACTTGCAGGCTCTCATCGCGCGCCAACTGGTAGCGAGCCCGCACCGACCCGCTCTGGCTCTGGGCCGACCTAGTCTCCGCCGGTTTGAACGCGTTGACGCCGGAGGCGTTCACCTGGGCCCGGACCTGGAGCTGCGGATTGGGGAGAAGACTCACCTGCAGGCTGGCGGCCCGGGAGTCGGTCTCCCCGCCGCGCAGCTTGTCCTCGGTCCGCGCGGCCTGCAAGGAGAGCGAGGTCTGGGTAGTCTTGCCCCGAAGAGTTGTGGAAAGCGAAACCGAGTCGTCGGTCGTATCGGAGGTAACCTCTTCGACCGCCGACTGGACCCGGCGCGCCTCGGCGTTGTTGCGCGCCACCTGCAGCGCCACGGAAGGCAGGCCGGAAGCGTTGAGCCAGAAGCGCCCGTAGGCCCCGGCCTCGGTGAGCCAGCTCCGGTCGGCGAGGTTGGTGTTCTCGCTGCTGCCCCGGTTGAGGGTGGCTCCCACTGCCAGGCTGAGCGGGCTCACCGGGAAGAGGCGCGTTTCGAGCGAGAAAGCGCTGACCCCGCTACCGAACGTCCCCCCCGGGTTCTCCCAGGATTGGGTGAGCAGGTCGTAGCGGAGACCGGAGCGGTAGGACGCGACTTGCGGCGCCCAGATATCTCCCGTCGCGTTCAAGATGTAGCTCTGGCGCAACCGGGCCTGCGCGTCATCGCTGGTCGCTTGGTCGGCGTCGAAGTACTCGTAGGCCACTTCGACCCCGCCGTTCACCGAGACGGCCCCGGTCGGAAGCGCCGGCAGCAGCAGCAGGCAGGCCACTCCCGCCACGATTGTCAGTCGTCTCACAGCCGGACGCTCCCCCTCAAGTATGGCAGATTAGCCCTCCCGGTTGCCCGCTGGTTCCGCACGCCTGGCGCGATCCGTAGGCAGGATCGATGACTGTGATCCAGGTCCGCAGCAGTGCCCGGTTGCTGCTGCCATGCGAGGCATGACAGTTCGCGCACCCCAGCCCCCGTTCGGTCACGTGAGCGTAGTGTAGGTTGCGGCCGCCGCCGGAGAAGCCGCCCGGAGCGCTGGCGCTGGCCAGTTGCAGCTCCACGTTCCCGGCCAGGGCGGTCGAACCGTCGTGACAACGGAGACAGAAGGCGTTGTAAGCGGTGGTCCGGGTGGTGGCCGCCGTGGCCGGGAAGGACATCCGCACCCCCGGCTGCTTGGGATCGGTCACCGGTTGATCCAACCGGCTCACCAAGTGTGGATTGTGGCAGCTCAAACAGGTGAGGCCCGAAGCGGGGTCATCGACCCCGTGCCGGGAGAGACTGGTAAAGGCGAAGCGCAAGTCGGGGTGACACTGGTAGCACAGGGAGGATCCGGCGGCGTTGGTCATGCCGGCAGTCAACTGCCCGGTACGCGCATCCATCGACCCGTGGGGGTTATGACAGTTGACGCAGCTTCCCGGCAGCGCATCGCGGCCCGGATAGGTGCGCCGCACGCCCGTCTTCGGCACCACGGGCGGATTGGCGTGCACCCCCCCGGCGGCCTGGAAGGCGACTTTGCCCGGCCAGAGGCCCGCCGACGTGACTCCAGTCGAAGGGGCCTCGTGACAACGCAGGCATAACTCGTTGCCCCTGGGCTCTACCAGCAGCTTGGCGTATCCTTTCCCGTGGGGATCATGGCAGTTGAGACATTCGCCGGTGGCGAAACCGGTTCCCGGCCGGGCGACTCCCGTCAGCGAATTGCCGTGCGGCGAGGCCGCGTACACTTTGGGGCCGGAATAGGCGCCGTACGCCTGCGCGTCCACGTGACATGCCACGCACATCGCCGTGCTGTCTTGCCGGGAGCCGAGCCGGAGCAGGGAACGCGTCTCGCCGCCCCCATGGGGATCGTGGCAGTTCACGCAGAGGCCGCGCTCCGCCGCGCTGCGCCCTTTCCGGGCGAAGGGGGTCCGGCTGTTGCGCTGCGTCCACAGCGGGCCGTGCGCCCCCTGCTCGAAGGGGACCCGGGCGAAGCTGGAACCGAGGGAGTTGAGGTGGCAGTCATAGCAAAGCTGGTTGCCGGAGGGAACCGTGGCGACCCCCCCGCCGCTGCCCGTCCGGTGGCAGGTCTGGCAGGCCCGGGAACCATCCTGGGCAAGATGAACCGAGGCGGCAGCCCAAGCACTGCCACCTTCGGCAAGAATCGCCACTCCCAAAGCGGCCAAAAGCCAGGCGAGGCGCACCAGCCGTAGCCGCGCCCGGGGACGGCCCTCCCCCATCTCGCTCACCCTTTCCCGCCCGGAACGTTCTCTGGCTTACTTGGCGTGACAGTCCAGGCAGAGCTGGCTTCCGCGGTTGTCCACCCGCAACATCTTCGGGTTCGTGCTTTCGTGCGGATCGTGGCAGGTGCCGCAGGTCACCACATCGTTGGCCTTGACGCCGAGGAGTTGCGTGGGCGAACCCTTCCAGCCGCCGCTGTTGGTGCCGGGGTACATCTTGTTGACCGGGTGATTCCCGCCCGGCGTGGTGCCGAGATTAGCGTAGGAGTCGCTGCTGGGAATGGCGGTGCTGCCGATGGTGCCATCGTGGCAACTCATGCAGAGGAGCGTGCCTGGATTGTCGCCCCAGCCGGCGTCGGTCGGAACGCCGTAGTCAGTGCTGGTCCAGAGGAGGTCGGGCAGGCTCTTGCCGCCGATGGTCTTCCCCGTAGACGAGATGGCGCTGATGCTGGTCGTCGCCCGGTGCGGAATGTGACAGGCCTTGCACAATTCGGCGTTGGGCCCCGTTCCAGTGCCAGTGGCCGTGCCGTAGTCGGCGCGATCGGACGTGGTGAAGTTGTGCGCGTTATTCTGCACCGACGCATACGCCGGCGCAACGAGGGTGAGAACCAGCACGGGCACCATCAGCAGGAAGAGTGACTGTCTCACGACTTCGTCCTCCCTTCGCGGTTGGCGGAGTGGGTTCCAAATATTAGTCGACTTACTATTCTTTATCAACCCACCGAGTTCCTTCCGCCAGGCGCTGACGCGCCTTCGACAAAGCCTCCGCCACCCGGACCGGCGCCGTGCCGCCGGGCACGCTTCGGACGGCGACGCTGGCCAGCAAACTTACCGCCTCCTGGACTTGCGACGTGAAGAGCGGGGAGACTTCCTGCCATTCCGAGAGGGCCAGGTCCTCCAGGCCTTTGCCCAGCTCCTGCGCGTGCCGTACCACCCGGCCCGTCAGCGCGTGGGCCTCGCGGAACGGCACCCCCTGCCGCACCAGGAAATCGGCGACGTCGGTGGCGGTCAGGAACCCGTCGCGAGCCGCCGCCGCCATGCGCTCCGGCCGGAACCGCATGGCCGCCAGCATCGGGGTGAACGCCAAAAGACAGCCGCGCAGCGTGTCCACGGCATCGAAGACCTGCTCCTTGTCTTCCTGAAGGTCCTTGTTGTAGGCCAGCGGGAGGCCCTTCATCACGGTCAGAAGGCCCATCAGATCGCCGAAGACCCGGCCGGCCTTGCCCCGCACCAGCTCGGCCACGTCGGGGTTCTTCTTCTGCGGCATTATGCTGGATCCGGTGGCGAAGGCGTCGTCGAGTTCCACGAACCCGAAGGGCGCCGAATTCCACAGGATGATCTCTTCGGCGAACCGGGAGAGGTGAACCATGATGATGGACGCCACGGCCAGGAACTCCAGGGCGAAGTCGCGGTCGCTCACCGCGTCCATGCTGTTCTGGGTGATGCCGGTCAGGCCGAGGCGGGCGGCGGTGAACTCGCGATCGAGCGGGTACGGCACTCCGGCCAGCGCCCCCGAGCCCAGCGGCGAGACGGCCGTCCGCCGCTCGCAATCTTTCAGCCGGTCAAGATCGCGCAGCACCATCTCGAAGTAGGCCAGGAGATGATGGGCGAGCAGCACCGGTTGCGCCGGTTGGAGGTGCGTGAGACCGGGCAGCAGCACGCCGTCGTTCGCTTCGGCCAGCTCCAGCAGGGTCTGGGCCAGTTGCGCCAGCGCCCGCCCGAGGTCCTTCTCCGCCTGGCAGAGATAGAGCCGGAAGTCGAGCGCCACCTGGTCGTTGCGGCTGCGCGCCGTGTGGAGCTTCTTCCCCACCTCGCCGACCCTGGTCGTGAGCAGCGTCTCCACGGCCATGTGGATGTCTTCCAGGGCGGGGTCGAGGTCCACCCGTCCCTCAGCGAGGTCGGCCTCGATGCCCTTGAGGCCCTCTTCCAGCAGGGCGGCCTCCTCCGCCGTGAGGAGCCCCGCCTTCTGCAGCGTCGCCACGTGGGCGAGGCTTCCCCTGATGTCCTCCCGGAAGAGCCGCCGGTCGAAGGGGAGGGAGGCGTTGAACTCCTCGACGACCTTGGCCGTCTCCTTGGCGAAGCGGCCGCTCCACAGTTTCGTCATGCTCGCTCTCCCGCCCGCCTCACTTCTTCTGCCCAGCCAGCATCGCTTCGAGCTGGGCCTGGACCTTGAGCGGCAGGCCGAACAGGTTGATGAAGCCCTCGGCGTCCTTTTGGTTGTACACGTCCTCGGCGGAGAAGGTGGCCAGGCGCTCGCTGTAGAGCGAGAACTGGGACCTGCGCCCCACCGCCGTCGCGCTCCCCTTGTAGAGCTTCATCCGCACCTCACCGGTGACCCGTTCCTGGGTCGTCTGCACGAAGGCGTCGAGCGCCCGGCGGAGCGGGGTGTACCAGAGCCCGTAGTAGACCTGCTCGGCGTATTTCTCGGCCACGAGCCGCTTGTAGTGCAGGGTGTCGCGGTCGAGGGTAAGTGACTCGAGTTCCTCGTGGGCCGTATAGAGGATGGTGCCGCCGGGAGTCTCGTAGACGCCCCGCGACTTCATGCCCACCAGCCGGTTCTCTACGATGTCGCGCCGCCCGATGCCGTGCCGGGCGCCGAGGGCGTTCAGCCGCTCCACGAGTTCCACGGGACCGTAAGGCTGCCCGTCGAGGCTGACCGGGCTGCCTTGCGCGAACCCGATCACCACGTACTCCGGCTTATCGGGCGCCGCCTCCGGCGAGCCGCTGATCTGGTACATCTCCTCTTCCGGCTCGTTCCAGGGGTCTTCGAGGTGCACGCCCTCGTGCGAGATGTGCCAGAGGTTGCGGTCGCGGCTGTAGGGCTTGGCCTTGGTCATCGGGACGGGGATGCCCCGGGCCTCGGCGTACTCCAGTTCGTCTTCCCGGCCCTTGAACTCCCACTCCCGCCACGGGGCGATCACTTTGAGGTTGGGCGCCAAGGCCTTGTAGGCCAGCTCGAACCGGACCTGGTCGTTCCCCTTGCCGGTGGCGCCGTGAGCCACCGCATCGGCTCCTTCCTTGAGGGCGATCTCCACCTGGCGCCGGGCGATGAGCGGGCGGGCCATCGAGGTCCCGAGCAGGTACTTGCCCTCATAGAGCGCCCCCGCCCGCAGGGTCGGGAAGACGAAGTCCCGCACGAACTCCTCTTTGAGGTCCTCGATGTAGAGCTTGCTCGCCCCCGTCTTCAAGGCCTTCTCGTGCAGCGGGGCCAATTCCTCGCCTTGCCCCACGTCGGCGGCCATGGCGATCACTTCGCACCTGTAGTGCTCCTTCAGCCAGGGGATCATGACGGACGTGTCGAGCCCGCCGGAATACGCCAGAACGACCTTCTTGACCTCTGCCATCTCGTTTGCCTCCTGCCTCATGGAATGACGGCCGCCAGCACCGCTTTCTGAGCGTGCAGCCGGTTCTCGGCCTGGTCGAAGATGAGGGACTTGGGGCCGTGCGCGATCTCCTGCGTGATCTCCTCGCCGTAGTGGGCGGGGAGACAGTGGAGGACGACCGCTTCCGGAGCGTTCGCCAAGAGCGCCTCGTTCACCTGGAAGCCGGCGAAGTCCTGCCGGCGCACCTCGCGCTCCGCCTCCTGGCCCATGCTGGTCCAGGTATCGGTGTAGACGGCTTGGACCCCGCTCACCGCCTCGGCCGGGTCGTCGGTCAGCGAGAGCGAGGCGCCCGTCTCCCGGGCCACCGCCTGCGCCGCCTGCCAGATGGCCGCGTTCGGCTCGTAGCCCAGCGGGGTCGCCACGGTGAGGTGGACGCCGAGGCGGGCGCCTGCCTCCAGCAGCGAGTGGCAGACGTTGTTGCCGTCGCCAAGATAGGCCAGCTTCAGGCCGCGGAGGGCGTCGAGCCCGCCGAAATGCTCGGCCAGGGTGAGGTAGTCGGCGAGCGCCTGGCACGGGTGATGGAGATCGTCCAGCCCGTTGATCACCGGCACGGTGGCGAACCCGGCCAGCGCCGCCACGGTGGCGTGGCCGAAGGTGCGGATCATGATGGCGTCGACGAAGCGGGAGAGGACCAGGGCCACGTCCTCGACCGTCTCCCGCACCCCGAGGCCGACCTCGTCGGGTCCCAGGTACAGAGCGTGACCGCCCAGTTGGTGCATGCCGACGTCGAAGGAAACCTTCGTCCGGTTGGACGGCTTCTCGAAGATCATCGCCAGCGTGCGCCCGGCGAGCAGGGCAGGACGCTCCCCCCGCCGTGCGGCGGCCTTCAGCTCAAGGGCCAGGGCGAGCAGGCGGCGCACCTCGCCGGCGGAGTAGTCGGCGAGCCGGACGAGATCCCGTCCGGGCCACAGAGGGCGAAAGTCGGTCATCAGGCAATCTCTCCTCCCGGTAATTCTAACCCGCAGCGCCAACTGCTTCAAGCGGAACCGGCCGAACTGCGCAAGGCCTGTTCCACCAGGGAGACCGCGGTGTCTATCTCCTCGGGCGTCACGGTCAGCGGCGGCAGGAAGCGCAAGGTGTGCGGGCCGACAGCGTTAACCAGAAGCCCTGCTTCGCGGCAGCGCGCCGCCACGAGGGGCGCGTCAGCGTCGATGTCCACCCCCACCATGAGCCCCAGCCCCCGCACCTCGCCGACCAGCGGATTGCGGCGTCCCAAGGCGAGGAGTCCGCCGACGAGCCGCCGGCCGAGCCCCGCGGCCCGGGCCGGCAGGTTCTCGTCCACCAGGACCTCGAGCACCGCGAGCCCGGCCGCGCACGCGATAGGGTTGCCGCCGAAGGTGGAGGCGTGGTCGCCCGGCTGGAAGGCCGCGGCCACCTCCTCCCGGGCCAGCATCGCGCCGAGCGGCAGCCCGCCGCCGAGCGCCTTGGCCAGGGTCATCACGTCGGGCTTGATCTCAAAGTGTTCGAAGGCGAACATCCGCCCCGTCCGGCCGAGCCCGGTCTGGATCTCGTCGAGCATGAGCAGGATGCCCCGCTCGTCGCAGAGCCGGCGGACGCCCTGAAGGTACTCTACGCTGCACGGGTAGACGCCGCCCTCGCCCTGCACCGGTTCGAGCAGCACCGCGCAGACCTCCGGAGTCAGCGCCGCCTCCAGCGCCGCCAGATCGTTGAGCGGCACGTGGACCACCCCCGGCAGCAGCGGGGCGAACCCGGCGTGATACTTGGTCTGCCCGGTGGCGGTGAGCGCCCCGTAGGTCCGCCCGTGGAACGAGCGGGCCGCCGTCACGACCACGTACGGCGCCTGGCCGCCTTCGGGGCAGCCGGCCTTCCGCCAGGCGAAGTGGCGGGCCAGCTTGAGAGCGGCCTCGTTGGCCTCCGCCCCCGAGTTGCAGAAGAAGACCCGTTCGAGGCCGGAGAGGCTCGCCAGGCGCTCCGCAAGGAAGGCGGCAGGCGCGGTGTAGTAGATGTTCGAGACGTGTCCTAAGACCTTCGCCTGGGCGGCGATGGCCTCCACCACCTTGGGGTGGCAGTGACCGAGCGCGGTGACGGCTAGGCCGGAGATGAAGTCGAGATAGGAGCGGCCGCCGGCGTCATGGATGTGGCTGCCTTCCGCCCAGGCGGCAACCAGCGGCAGCCGGCGGTAGGTGTCCATGACGTGGCGGTCGGTGAGTTCCTTGATCTTGGCGCCGTCGAATTCCTTCATGCCTGGTTTCACGTGCGAGAATCCTCCTTCCGGCGGGCAGTCAGCCCGCCTGCACCATGGTTCCGATGCCCCGGTCGGTGAAGATCTCGAGCAGCAGCGAGTGCAGGACGCGCCCGTCGACGATGTGCGTGCGGGGCACCCCGCCGAGCGCCGCCCGGATGCAGGCCTCCACCTTGGGGATCATCCCCCCGGCGATGGCCCCGCTGCTGATGAGCCGGCGCGCCTGCGTCACCGTGACCGTCGAGAGCAGGCTTTGCGGGTCGGCCGGGTCCGCCCGCAGCCCTTCCACGTCGGTCAGCATGATGAGCTTGTCGGCCCCGACCGCCACGGCCAGCTCGCCCGCGACCAGGTCGGCGTTGATGTTGTAGGCCTCGCCGTCGGGCCCCACCCCGACCGTCGCGATGACCGGCAGGTAGCCCTCCCGGGAGAGCGCCTGGAGCGGCGCGGGGTCGATCTTCTCCACCTCTCCCACCCGCCCGAGCGCTCCGCCTTGGGCCGGAAGCACCCGGATCAGCCCGGCGTCGAGCCCCGAGACGCCGATCGCCTTCCCGCCGTGCCGCCCGATGAGGTTCACCAGTTCCTTGTTCACCTTGCCCACCAGCACCATCTGGGCGATCTCCATGGTCTCCGGGTCGGTGACCCGCTGGCCATTGACGAAGGTAGTCTCCTTGCCCAAACGTTTCAGGAGCGCCGTGATCTCCGGCCCGCCGCCGTGCACCACGATGGGGTTGATGCCGATGTATTTGAGCAGCACCAGGTCCTGCATGATCGAGTCGCGGGTCGCCTCGTCGCCCATCGCGCTGCCCCCGTACTTGACCACGAAGGTCCGGCCGAAAAACCGGCGGATATAAGGCAGGGCTTCGCTCAAGACCCTCGCCTTGCCGATGAGTTCCTCCATCCCTTTCTCCCCCTTCACCCTCGGGTCAGGTCCGGTAGCTTCCGTTGATGCGCACGTAATCGTAGGAGAGGTCGCAGCTCCAGACGGTCGCGGCGGCCGTGCCCTGATGCAGGTCGAGCCGGATGGCGATCTCCTTGCCTTCGAGCTTCTTCGCCAGGGTCGCCTCGTCGAACGGGCAGGCCTGCCCGCCGCGGGCCACCAGCGTGCCGGCGAGGTAGACGTCGGTGCGGACCGGGTCGACGGCCGCCGGCGCCCGCCCGGCCGCGGCCAGGATGCGCCCCCAGTTGACGTCGCCGCCGAACATCGCCGTCTTCACCAGGTTGCTGGTGCCGACGGTCCGCCCGATGGCCCGCGCCTCTTCGGTGGAGGCGGCGCCCGTCACCTCGATGGTCAGCAGTTTGGTGGCGCCTTCCCCGTCGCGGGCGATCTCCCTGGCCAGGAAGCCAAGAACCTCCGCCAGGGCGCTCCGGAACGTGTCGTAGGCGGCCGTGCCGGCCTGGAGCGGTGCGTTGCCCGCCTGTCCGTTGGCCAGGAGCAGCGCCGTGTCGTTGGTGCTCGTATCGCCATCCACCGTGATGGAGTTGAAGCTGCAGTCGACCTCCTCCCGGAAGGCCTGCGCCAAAAGGCCGGGCGGGATGACGGCGTCGGTTGTGAGGAAGGCGAGCATGGTCGCCAGGTCGGGGTGGATCATGCCGGAACCCTTGGCCACGCCGCCGAGGCGGGCCGTCACGCCGTCCAGGCTGAACTCCACCGCCTTGAACTTGGGAAAAGTGTCGGTGGTCATCATCGCCCGGGCCACCTGGTCGTCGATTTCCGGCGAGCGGGCGAGGGCAGGCGGGCGCCCGGCCGGCGCTTCCCCCAGAAGGTCGGCCAGCCCGGACTTCACCTTGGCGAGCGGGAGCGGCACCCCGATGACCCCCGTGGAAGCGACCAGCACCGCGGTGGGCGCAAGACCCAAACCCGCGGCGACAGTGGCCGCCGTGGCCCGGGCGTCGGCGAGGCCCTGCTCGCCCGTGCAGGCGTTGGCATTCCCGGCGTTGACGACAACTGCCTGCGCCGTGCCCCCGGTCGCCGCCAGGTGCTCCCGGCAGACCTGGATGGGCGCAGCCTGCACCCGGTTGCGGGTAAAGACGGCGGCGACCGCCGCCGGGACCTCCGAATAGATGACCGCTAGGTCGGCAAGCCCCGCCTGCCGCTTGAGACCCGCGCAACCCGCCGCGGCCCGAAAGCCGAGCGGCGCGGTGATCCCGCCGGGTATACTTCTGAGTCCCATTTCGTTGCCTCCTTAAGGCCAAACCCCGGCTAGCGGCAGCCCGGTGGTCTCCGGGAAGCCGGCCAGCAGGTTTAGGTTCTGCACCGCCTGCCCGGCGGCGCCTTTGACCAGGTTGTCCAGGGCGGCCAGTACGATGAGCCGCCCCGTCCGCCGGTCCACCCTGACGGCCACGTCGACCCGGTTGCTGCCGGCCACCGCCTTGGTCTGCGGCAGAGCGTCGCCTTCGAGGAAGGTCACGCAAGGTTCCCCGGAGCAGCGCATCCGGTAGGCGGACGCCACCTCGTCGACCCCCACCCCCGGCCGGAGCTTCAGGTAGGCCGTGACCAGCATCCCCCGGCTCATGGGGACGAGATGCGGCGTGAAGGTCAAGGGGACTGGCCGGCCGCAGAGCCGGGCCACGGTCTGCTCGATCTCGGGCGTGTGCCGGTGGCCCGCCACCTTGTAGGCCCGCAGGTTCTCCGCCACCTCAGGGAAGTGGTAGTCGAGCGCGGCGTGGCGTCCGGCGCCCGACACGCCCGACTTGGCATCGACGATCAGGTCGTCGGGCTCGGCCAGCCCCCCGGCCAAGGCCGGCCAGAGGGCGAGCGCCGTAGCGGTGGGATAGCAGCCGGGGTTGCCGACCACTCTCGCCCGGCGGATCTCCTCCCGGAAGAGTTCGGGCAGCCCGTAGGCCGCCTCCGCCAGCAGCTCGGGGCAGCGGTGCGGCTGCCCGTACCAGGCTTCGTAGACCGCCGGGTCGCGGAAGCGGAAATCTGCCCCAAGGTCGATCACCTTCGCCCCGGCCCGGACCAGGTCGGGCGCCAGGGTCATCGCCACCCCGGCCGGCACGGCCAGGAAGACCACGTCGCAGCCGGCGACCGCGTCGGGCGAGTCGGTGGCCCCCATGGCCAGATCCGGGTAGGACGGCCCCAGGTTGGGGAAGACCGCGCCCACCGGCTGCCCGGCGAGGGACCGCGAGGTGGCGGCGGCGACCTTGACCCCCGGATGATTCGCCAAGAGGCGCAGGAGTTCGCCCCCGGTATACCCCGACGCCCCAATGATCCCCACCTTGACCTCCGCCACACCCAAGCGCCTCCTACCTGCGAAAAGCGGCAGTCACCCACTGCCCCGCCAAAGAATTGTTATAATTATACTGTGATGGTGCATAAAGTTGCAAGAGCCGGCGCAAAAAGTTGCCCGCCCCTCGCTGACGAAGAGGCGGGCTTCACCGACCGGCTACCGGGCGACGGAGACTCTACCCGAAGAGACCATTCAACTCAAGCACCAGCGCGTCGGGGTCCAGGCCCTGGGAGCGGGCCACTTCTTCCAGGGTGTGGTCCAGCACCTCGGGGTGGCGTTCCTGGTCGACCCCGTAGTCGCTGAACAGCCAGGTGGCTTCGGGATGGCGCTTCACCAAGTCTCGCACCCGCGTGGTCCGGTCCAGCGCGCTCTGTTCCTTTTTTGCCATTCCGCGCACCTCCGGGGCTATTGTCCCAGGTGACATCGGATAGTATGCGCTTCAGTCGACCACCACCGCCAGCTCGAAACCGCATTCCGGGCAGGCGCGGCCGGCGAGCGCAGACTGCACCCGGTACCCGCTCCGCCGGATGACCGTCGCGCCGCACTGCGGGCAGCGGGTGTCGGACCAGCCGAGTTCCGGCACGTTGCCGAGGTAGACGTAATGCAGGCGTTGGGCTGCCAGCCGGGCCGCCGCCTCCAGGGTCTCGAGGGGGGTAGGCGGGAGATCCAGCTTGTACTGGGGGAAGTACCGGCTGAAGTGGAGCGGGACATCCGGCCCCAGCGAGTCGTGCACCCAGGCCACCAGGCGATCCAGTTCCTCCGGATCGTCGTTGCAGCCAGGGATGAGGAGCGTGGTCAGCTCCACGTGGCTGCGCCCGGCGGCCGTCTCGACGGTGCGCAGGACCGGCGCCAGCTCGCCGCCGCACAGGTCGCGGTAGAATCGCTCGGTGAACCCTTTGACGTCGATGTTGAAGGCGTCGATGAACGGGAGGAGTTCCGCCAGGGGTTCCGGGTTAACCAGGCCATTGGTCACCAGCACGTTCTTCAGGCCCGCCGCCTTGACCGCCTTCGCCGAATCCAGAACGAACTCGAAGCCCACCAGCGGCTCGTTGTAAGTGTAGGCCACCCCCACGCAGCCCTCGGGGGCGCGTTCCTCCGCCGCCTTCGCCAGTTCCTCCGGCGTGAGGGCGACCGTGTCGCGGTCGGCCTGCGCGATCTCCCAGTTCTGACAGAAGGAGCAGCGCAGGTTGCAACCGAGCGAGCCCACCGAGAGGATGGCGGCGCCCGGGTGGAAGTGGTAGAGCGGCTTCTTCTCCACCGGGTCGAGCCCCAACGACGAACAGGCGCCGTAATTCAGGTACACGAGGCGGCCCCCCACATTGCGCCGGGCGCGACAGGCGCCGGTGGCGCCGGGCGAGAGGCGGCACTGCCGCGGGCAGAGCCGGCAGCGGACCGCGCCTTGCGCCAGTTGCTCAGCGTAGCGGGCCTGAACCTCCGTCGTCAATGGTGCCGCACCACCCGGAAGCGGAAGAGCTGCACCGGCTCGTCGGGACCGATCCCGGCCTTCCGGCGGGCGATTTCGACCTGCTCCTCCACGGTGTCGATCCCTTCGAGATCAGGCAGCAACAGGCCGGAGCGATACCCGTGACGGACGATCACGCCGTAGACCTTGGGGTCGAGTTGCTCCGGACCCGGGATGGGCTCCGCGGGGCTCAGGACGTCCACCGAGATCTCCAAGTCTTCCAGCTCCGACGGGTCCACCGGCTCGAAGCGCGGGTCGTCGGTCGCCGCATAGATGGCGTTGCGGATTATCTGGCGGGCCAGGTCGGGTTCGGTGGGACCGGTGGTGCCGATGCAGCCCCGCAGCTCGCCGAACTTATGCAGCGAGACGAAGACCCCCGCCTCGCCCCGGAACTCGGCAGGGAGCGGGTCGGGGGGATCGAGCACCGCGCCGTCGGTCACGTAGGCCTTGATCGCCTCCCTGGCCAGCGCCACGAAGGGATCGCCCCCTGCCCCCGCCTCCCGGGCGGCGGTCGCCGGCGGATAGACGAGGGCGACGCAGTAGCCCACCCCGAAGGGGCCTTCGTAGGAGAGGACCTTCGTCTCCACCCGGCCCCGCCCGAAGGCGCCCAGCATCATGAGGATCGAGCGGTAGCCGCATTCGCCGGCCGCCTCGCGCATAGTCTCGTCCATCCCGGCCAGGGCCTCCACGTCGCCCCGCCGCAGGAGCGAGACCAGCTTGCGGTCGAACTCCTTGCCCGCCGGGTCGTAGCCGGCCGGCGCATCGGCGGTCAGGCGGTGCGAGAGGTCGCCGCTGGCGACGAGGACCACCGCCCGGCCCAGCCGGACCGCCGCCCGCTCGATGGCCGCCCCGACCTTGAGCAACTCTTCCGGCGGCAACAGGCTCATGCCGAGCGGAACCAGCGGCCGGTCGACCCCAGCCTCCCCCAGGAAGTGCATCGGCACCAGCGTCCCGTGGTCCAGGGCGCCGTCGAGCCCGAACCGCCGGGCCGTCTCCTCGTCGAGCTTAAGCCCCGTAAGGCCGGCCAGCCCGAGTTCCTCCAGGATAGCTGCGGCCAGCTCAGGGTCGTTCCGAAAAGAGAGGCGCTCCCGCGACCCGAAGCCCCGGAAGTCCCCGGCCAGTTCCGGGGCAGTCACCACGGCCACCCCGTCGCGGAAGACCGGACCATGCGGCGAGATGAGCACGACGGTGACCTCGCCTGCCGCCTTGACTTCCCGGGCCATCTCCTGCATTCCTTGGACGGTGGCCGAAACCCGTTCCAGGTGGCCCCGCCCCACCTCGGGGATCAGCAACGGCGGGTGAGGTGCCACGACGCCGAGCCTGACTCCGGCCGCGGGCCGCTCGGCCGCTTGCGGATCGCGTTTGGTCTCCAGCTCTTCCACGTCCTGCACCACCCTCAAAACAGGAGTATGCCCAGAAGGCCCGCTCCGACTATCGCCAGGAACGGGTGCACGCGCAGGACCCCCACGGCGACGAGGGTGCCGACGGCGATGAGCAGGCTCTTAAGGTCGGGCACGGCGCTGCCGGCGAGCGAAACCGCGGCGTAGACGACCAGCGCCACCACCGCCGGGCGCAGGCCCGCGAAGACCCGCTTGAGCCAGGCGGCGTCGGCCTGGTGCCGCACGATCAGCGCCAGGGTCCAGACGATGGCCACCGAAGGCAGGATGACCGCCAAAAAGGCGGCCAGCGCCCCCCACACGCCCGCCTGGCGGAAGCCGACGAAGGCCGCGGACGACGTGGCGATGGGACCCGGCGTGAACTGCGAGAGCGCTACGACGTCGAGGAACTGGCGGGGGGTGATCCACCCCCGGTAGGTGATGAGTTCATGGCGAAGCAACGGCAGCATGGCATAGCCGCCGCCGTAAGCGAAGAAGCCGACCTTGAGGAAGCTGACCAGGAGCTGCCAGATCACCGCTTCTCCACCTCCCGGTCGCGCCGGAGGGCCAAGCCGTAGAGCAGGCCGGCCAGCATCACCAGCGCGGGGTGCAGGCGCAGCAGGATCAAGGCGGCCAGGGCCAGCGCCAGGAAGAGCAGCGACTCCCGGTTCTTCACCGCCGCCACGCCCAGGTCCCAGGCGGCCAGGGCGATCAAGGCGAGCATAGCCGGGCGGACGCCTGCGAAGAAGCGCCCCACCGCCGGGACGTACTCCAGGTTCGTGAAGAAGACGGCGATGAGCAGGATGCTGAGCACGGAGGGGAGCACGGCGCCGGCCGTCGCGGCGAAGGCCCCGCCGGCTCCCAGGAGCTGGTGGCCGACGATGATCGAGAGGTTCACGGCCATCGGACCCGGCGACGACTGGGCGATCGCCAGCGCATCCAGGAAGCGGTCATCGGTGAGCCACCCGGTCCGCTCGACCATCTCGCGCCTGATCAGCGGGATCATCGCGTAGCCCCCGCCAAAACTCACGGTGCCAATGATGAGGAAGGCACGGAAAAGCTGCGTCTTGGTGCAACGTCCCACCAGCAGAACCTCCTACGTCCGCTACCCAAGGTCCCCGCCGCGCCGTTCCGTCCGGGCAGGGCGAGCGCCGGTGCGGGCTTCAGCGCCTCCGGCAGCGCCAGGTGGCCCAGCGCGGGCGCCTCTCCCGCGATGAGCAGCCTGACCTGACAGTCAGGCGCCAATTCCGCCACCGTGTTCACCACCGAGTAGACCGCCAGCGCCTCGGTGTAACTGCCTGTCGTCCAGGTGCCGAACCCCGGCCGCAGGTCGACGGTGACCAGACCCGGCGCCAGAGCGACGCGGCGGACCCGCGTCCCTTCCGGCAAGACCCCGAGGAGGGCGCTCCCGGGCCCTGGCCCCTTGGCCAGCTCCTGGACGGCGGTTTCGAGCCGTTTCTCCAACGGCAGCCCGGCAAAGCCGCGCACCAGGCGCAGTTCGGGGATCAGCCAGTCCTCCCCGTTGGTCGGCCCGGCGAAGTAAAGCACCACCTCGTCGGGACCCCGGTCGGCCACGGCCTGCCACCGCCGTTGCTGCTCAAGTTCGCGCGGCCCGCCCGAGTTCGCCTCCCGGCTGCGCGGCCCCGCCTCGCGCCCGGTCGCCGCCGCTGCCAGGTGCCGCACCGCCCCGTGAAAGATGGCGGTCGCCAGCCGGTCGCGGTACTCCTCGTCGGCGAGCAAGGCCGCTTCCCGGGGGTTCGACAGGAACCCCACCTCGACCATGGCCGCCGGGCGCTTCACACGGGCCAGCAGGTAGAAGTCGGCCGCCTTCTCCCGACGGGGGTTGGGGCCCAACTCCCGGAGTTCTTCCACCAGAACGTCCTGGAGCGCGCTCGCCAGCTTCCGCCCCGCCTCGCTGTCCTGGTGATAGAAAACCTGCGCCCCAGACCAGACCGGCGAGGGGAAGCTGTTGGCGTGCAAGCTAAGGAAGAGGTCGGCCTGGCACGACTCGGCCAGCGCCGCCCGCCGGCGCAGGTCGTCGCGCTTGCGCTGGCGCAGGTCGGTGAGGCTCGGGTCACCCAGGTCGCAGTCTCCCTCCCGGGTGAGGACCGGACGCATCGCCGCCTGCCGGAACCGCTCGGCCACCCGCTTGGCCAAATCGAGCGTGAGTTCCTTCTCCACCAGGCCGCCCTTGGTGCACCCGGGGTCCGGCCCCCCGTGACCCGGGTCGATGACCACCGTCCGGCCCGTCAAGAGTTCCGCCAGCGGCGTGGTCGCGACCGGCACCGCCCGGGCGAAGAGCAGCACCACGAGGCTCAGCGCGACCGCCGCCGCCAAGAGCCGGGCCCGGCGTCCCGGGACCCAGAACACCACCATCCTCACCGGCCCACCCCCCGGAGAACCTCTCTCCGGGACATGGATATGCCGCCCGGCGGACCCCTATCTCTCGCCCTGGATGACCCGGTAGCCCCCGCCCTTGCCCAGGTCGGTGGCGTTGCCGAACACCTGGCGCACTTTCTCCCGGTAGCTGTCGGCCCCCTGCTTGTTGCCGACCACCGCCACGAACCGGCCACCAGCCTTGAGCCGCTGCGCCGCCGCCTCGATCATGCTGTGGATGACCGCCTTGCCCGCCCTTACCGGCGGGTTGGTCAGGATCAGGTCGAACTCTTCGCCCGCGACCGGCGCCAGCGCGTCACCCTGCCTGACCTCGGCGTTGCGCACGCCGTTCCGCGCCAGGTTCTCCCGGGCCAGGTCCACCGCCCGGCGGTTGATGTCGGTGAGAACGACGCGGCAACCGGGGGCCCGCCGCGCGATGATCGTCCCGATCGCGCCCCAGCCGCACCCCAAATCGAGCACCTTCCCTGACTCCGGCGGCACGACGCTCTCCAGGAGCAGCCGGGTCCCGGGGTCGAGCCGGCGCTTGCCGAAGACGCCCGCGTCGGTGGTGAAGCTGAACGTCTCGCCCTCGAAGGTCACCGTGAGTTCCCGCGGATCATGCGCGGCCTGGGGATCGCTCGAGTAATAGTGTTCGCCCACGCCCTCACCACCTGTTCCGAAGGTTCGCCGCCGGCCACAGCCACCCGAAGAACCAGGGGGCGATGAGGCTCACCCAGAGGCCGACCAGCCAATACCGGAGAAAATCGGCGAGCGCGCCCGCCGGCAGGAGCGGTTTGAGGCCGCTCCGCACCACGAGGGTGCCCGCCACGCCGAGCAGGAAACAGGCCACGTTGGGCAGAAGGCGCGCCGTGCCACTCGCCGGCCCCGGCCGGTCCCCCGCCAGCACGCTGCCGCCGGCGAACGCCGAGAAGGCTGCCACCAGCTTGACCGCATCGCCGCCGCGGTGAACCGCCAGGAGAGCCAATGGCAACAGGAACCCGGCGGCCGCCCGCACAGCCGGCGCCAGGCTTTCGGTCCCTTCCCGCAGCCGCGTCCCCAGCCTGACCCAGGCCCAGGCCACCAGATAGCCGAGCGCCAGGCCCACCAGCACGTCACTAGGCCAGTGCACCCCAAGATAGAGCCGGGAGAGGCCCACCAGGCACACGACGACGAGGCCGGCGGCCGTCACCCAGGGGCGCTCGGCGGTCGCTGAGAGGTAGCCCCAGAAGGTCGCCGCGTTCTGGGTGTGCCCGCTGGGGAAGGCGGACCCGGAGGCGGACGCCCAGCCCCCTCCCCGCCACAGGGACTTCGGCGGCCGGGCGGTGTGGAACGCTGCCTTAAGCCAGACGTTGAGGAAAGCGGAGAAAAAGAAGAGGTGCCCCATCCGGCGGCCGGTCCGCCGGTCGAAACACCAGTAGATGAGCGGCACGATGAGAAGGGTGAACTCCTCCGAACCCAGCAGCGTCAGAGCAAGGAAGACGCCGTCCAGCCACGGCCGGTGGAACGACTGGAGCAGGTGGATGACCCGGAGGCCGCCCAGGAAGGCCGGTCCGTTCCAGGGCATGGCTAGCCCTGCCCCAACGCCCGCTCGAGGTGCTGCTGGATGACGTTCTTCGGCTGGGCGCCGACCACCCGGTCCACCACCTCGCCACCCCGGAAGAGCAGCAAGGTGGGAATCGACATCACCCCGTACGCAGCCGCCAGCTGGGTGTTCGCGTCCACGTCGAGCTTGCCTACCTTCACCCGGCCCTCGTACTCCGCCGCGAGTTCTTCGATGATCGGAGCGATCGCCCGGCAAGGCATGCACCACGACGCCCAGAAATCGACGAGCACGAGGCCGTCGCTCTCCGTCACCTCCGCCTGGAAGTTGGCCTCCGTAAGGGTCGCAGGATGGCCCACCTGTATTCCTCCTTTAGGCGCAGTTAGTATATGCTTTGTCGATTGGCTGACAAATCCTCCCGGACTGGCCCGCCTTTCCGCCGATTTTTCCACGTGAGGGGAAGGAGTTGGCCGGCTCCGCCCGGAATATCCATGTGTTACGAATTCGCGTCCAGTAACACCGGAGGTGCGGCATGTCGCTGCCAGAACTGGTCCGGTTCGGAGTCAGTATGTCTCCTGGCCTGCTCGAGCGTTTCGACGGCCTGATCCGGCGCAAAGGTTACGCCACCCGTTCCGAGGCGATCCGCGACCTGATCAGGAGTAGCCTCGTGGAAGAGGAAGCGCAGGCGCCGGAGGCGGAGGTCGCCGGCACGGTCACCCTGATCTACGACCATCACGTCAGCGGCCTTTCGGACCTGCTGAACGAGTTGCAGCACGACTTTCACCCGGCCATCGTCTCGACGCTCCACGTTCACCTCGACGCCCACCACTGCCTGGAGGTCCTGGTGCTCAAGGGAACCGCCGGCGACGTCCGGCGCATCGCCGACCATCTGATCAGCGTCAAGGGTGTCAAGCACGGCAAGCTCACCCTCACCTCGACGGGCGAGGGTCTCTGACCTGGGCACACCAAGGAGGCTACGCTCTTGCATATACCAGACGGATTCCTGGACGCGAAAACCTGGGCCGGCGCCGCCGCCCTGTCTGGCGTGGCGGTGGGGGTCGCGGTCCGGCGCACCCGCGGCGAACTCGGCGAACGGCAGATCCCGACCCTCGGGGTCCTGGCCGCCTTCATCTTCGCCGCCCAGATGGTGAACTTCCCGGTCATCGGTGGGACCTCCGGCCACCTGGTCGGCGCGGTGCTCGCCGCCATCCTGCTGGGCCCGTGGCCGGCCACTCTAATCATGACCACCGTGCTCGCCGTGCAGGCGCTCTTCTTCCAGGACGGGGGACTCACCGCCCTGGGCGCCAACGTCCTCAACATGGGGGTCGTCGCCGTCTGGGCGGGCTACGGCCTCTACCGGGCCGTGAGGGCCGTGCTGCCGGCGGCGGCCGGGCACCTCGCGGCCACCTTCGCCGCGGCCTGGTTTTCCGTGATGGCCTCGGCCCTGGCCGCCGCCTGCGAACTGGCGTGGTCAGGCACGCTGCCGCTGAAGGTCGTCCTCCCCGCGCTGGCCTACTGGCACGCCTTCATCGGCCTCGGCGAGGGCGTGATCACGACGAGCGTCGTCGCCTATCTCGCCCGGACCTACCCGGCAACCGCAGGCGCCGGTCCGGTGTTCGACGGAGGGGTGCCGCGGTGAGCGAGCCCATGAATGCCAAACGGTCCGGCCTCTGGCTTGGCCTGGCCGCCGCTCTGGCGGTCGCCGCGCTCCTCGCCCCCCTGGCCTCCCAGAAGCCCGACGGGCTGGACCGGGTGGCGGAGGACCACGGGCTCGCCGGGCGGGCCACCCCCCGGGCCGGCGCTCCCTTCCCCGGCTACCGCATCGCCTGGATACGGCCGCCCGGCCTGAACACTGCGCTCGCCGGCGCGACTGGCACCTTGCTCACCTTTGGCGCCGGATGGGGCCTCTCGCTGCTCCTGCGCCGCCGGCGTCCGCCGGAAGGCCCGTCGCGCCCCGACCCGGAACCGTGGAAACCGCTGTGACGCCGCTGACCCCGGCGGCCGGTCTGGCCGCCACGCTGGTGCTCCTCGGCGGCTTGGTCTCCCTCCGCTCCGCCCCGGCGCTCGGCGCCGCTCTGGGCGTGGCGGTGGTGTTGGCCCTGCTCATCGCCCCCCGGCCCCGCGACCTGGCCCGGGCGCTGTGGGTGCTCCCCTTCGGCGCGGCTGCGGTGGTCCTGCTGCCGTTCGTCACCCCGGGCGTCCACGTGGTCGCCACCTACCAACTCGGGCCGTTCGTCCTCACGGTAACCGCGGAAGGTCTCAAGCAGGCTTCCGTTATCCTTGGGCGCCTGGCGGCGGCCGCCCTGCTGGTGGCGGCCACGTCGGCCCGGCTCGGGCAGCAGGCGCTGCTGGAGGCGCTGGCGGGGCTACGGGTTCCGCCCATGCTGGTGAGCCTCTTCGCCTTCACCCTGCGCTACACCGGCGTGATCGCCGCCGAGGCCCGCCGGATGCAGACCGCCCGCCGGGCCAGAGCTTTCGCCGTCCGTCGCGGCCTCTTCGACCGTCACGCCGCCGTCACCTACGGCCAGCTCCTCGGCGTCCTCTTCACCCGGTCGAAAGACCGGGCGGAGCGCGTCTTCCTCGCCATGCTCGCCCGGGGCTACCGGCCGGCCGGCGGCGGTGGTGCGGCGCGCCGTCCACCGTTCCTCGCCTCTCCGGGCGACCTTCTGGCCGTCGTCGCCTCCGCTGCAACCACCGTAGTTCTGATCTTGTTGGATAGGGGCCTGATCCATCATGGCTGAGTCGCCGCTCATCGAGGTCTCCGACCTCTCCTATGTCTACCCCGACGGGACCCGCGCCCTCGACCGCCTCTCGCTCTCGGTGCCCGCCGGTCGCAAAGTCGTCATCCTCGGGCCCAACGGAGCGGGGAAGTCCACCTTTCTGCTGCACCTGAACGGCATACACCTTCCGCAGTCGGGGACGGTGCGGCTTGGCGGGCGAGCCGTCACGCCCCACGACCACCGTTGGGCGGCGGGGATGGTGGGGCTCGTCTTCCAGGACCCCGACGACCAGCTCTTCGCCCCGACGGTCTGGGAGGACGTGGCCTTCGGCCCCCGCAACCTCGGACTCCCCGAAACGGAGGTCGCCCGCCGGGTCGAAGAGGCTCTGAGCGCCGTGGGCCTGGCTGAACTCGCCCGGAAGGCGCCGCACCACTTGAGCTTCGGGCAGAAGAAACGGGCGGCCATCGCCGGCGTACTGGCGATGCAGCCGTCCGTCCTGGTCCTCGACGAGCCCACCGCCTACCTCGACCCCCGCAGCACCCGGGAGGTCTTCGCCCTGCTGAGCCGCCTGCACGAGGGCGGTGCGACGCTGCTCGTGGCCACCCACGACGTCGACCTGGCAGCCGAGTGGGCCGACGACTGCGTCATCCTCCAGCAGGGACGGGTGCTCGCCAGCGGGCCCCGGCAGCTCCTCGCCGACCCCGGACTGATGGACGCGGCCGGACTGGCCGTTCCCCGCCTGGCGGCCGCCTTCCGGGGCTTGGCGCCCGCCCCGCCCCTCACCATCGCCGAAGCCCGCCGCATACTCGCCGGGCGCCAGTGACCTGGCGGCAACGTGCCGCGAGAAGCCGCACAAGAAAAGAGGCTTCCTGCATAGGCAGGAGGCCTCTCGCTTTGCACGGAGAACGCCAGGTCAGCGCTTGGAGAACTGCGGCGCCTTGCGGGCCTTCTTAAGGCCGTACTTGCGGCGCTCCTTGGCGCGCGGGTCGCGGGTGAGGAAACCGGCTTGCTTCAGCGGCAGGCGCAGCTCCGGGTCGACCTCGAGCAGCGCCCGGGCGATGCCGTGGCGCACGGCGCCGGCCTGGCCGGTGGTGCCGCCGCCCTCGGCGCGCACGATGGCGTCGTACTTGCCATCGGTGTTGGTGACCTCAAGGGGACGCCGAATCAGCCCGACCAGCACCTGACGGCCGAAGTAGTCTCCGGACTCTTTACCGTTTACGGTGATTTTTCCCGAACCTTCCACCAACCGGACCCGGGCCACGGCGGTCTTGCGGCGACCGGTGCCACGCGGGGTCTCTGCTGCCTGAGCCAAGAACAAGGCCCTCCCTTCAAACCTTCGGTCGTGAAAACCTGACGCTTCTAAGCCTCGATCTCGAGCGGAGCCGGAGCCTGCGCTTCGTGCGGATGCTCCGCGCCGGCGTAGACCTTCAGCTTCTTGAACATCTCACGCCCCAGGCGGTTGTGCGGCAGCATGCCCCGCACCGCCCGCTCAATCAGCTTCTCGGGCTGCTTGGCCCTGAGTTCGCCCATGCTGATGGCCTTGAGGCCGCCGGGGTACATGGAGTGCCGGTAGATCATCTGATCGGTGGCCTTGCGGCCGGTGAGCTTGACCTGGCTGGCATTGACGATGATGACGTGGTCGCCGGTGTCCACGTTCGGCGTGAACTCCGGCTTGTTCTTGCCGCGCAGGATAGATGCTACCTGGGCCGCCAGACGCCCGAGCGACTTGTCCTTCGCATCCACTACGTACCACTTGCGCTTGATCTCGCCTGGCTTGGCCAGGTACGTCGTTTTCAACGCGGTTCCCCCTATCTTACGGAGAAAAAGAAAAGGATTCTTTGGCTGAGAATCACCAACGTAGATTCTAATACACCCCAAAAGGCCTTGTCAATCAGTATTTTACCTGGACCAGGCAGAGCCCGTGGGGCGGCGCGGTCAAGGCCGCCTCACCCCGCTCCCGTGCCCGCAGGACCCTGTCCACCTCCTCCGGCGGACGCCGCCCGAGCCCGACGTCCACCAGCAGTCCGGTGATGATCCGCACCATGTTGTACAGGAACCCGTCGGCCTCCAGGGTGAGGGCGATCAGTTCCTGCGGCACCTGCGCCCGGCCGCCCTCGGCGCCGGGCCTCCCGCCGTCCGCCTGGCGCCCGCCTTCCGCTCCGCCCGCGCCCGCCGGCACCAGATCACCCAGGCCCAGCGGGCTCGCCGCAACCTCCAGGCGGCTCAGCGTGCGCACCGTGGTCTTGACCTTGGCGCCCGCCGCCTGGAAGGACCGGAAGTCGTGCCGCCCCACCAAGTAGGCTGCGCCCTCCCGCATGGCCGCCACCTCGAGCCGGTGAGGCACGTAGTAGGCGTACCGGCGCCACAGCACGGCGGGAACGGGGCCGGTCTGAATAAGGTACCGGTACACCTTCCCCTTGGCATCGTAGCGGGCATGAAAGCTCTCCGCTGCCTCTTCCGCCGCCACCACCCGGATGTCACGCGGCAGACCGGCGTTCATGGCTGCCGCCCACGACTCCAGTGGGATTCGGGAGGTGGTCTTGAAGTTGACCACCTGGCCGAGCGCATGCACCCCGGCGTCGGTTCGTCCGGCCGCCCGAAGCGCCACGCTCTCTCCGGTGATCTCCTTTAGCCGCCGCTCCAGCATTCCCTGGATCGTCGGACCGACCCGGCCCGGCTGCCGCTGGAACCCGTGGTACTCCCCACCATCGTAGGCCACTGTCAGCTTCAGGTTGCGCCGCGCCGGAGCGCCCTCCGCCATCGCCGGGCCCTCCTACAGCAGCCAGGCGGTGACCGCCCCGAACGCCATCGTGAGGCCGAGCGCGACCCAGTCGGCCCGCCGCATGACGAGCGGCCGGAACTTGGTGCGCCCCTCGCCGCCCCGGTAACACCTGGCCTCCATCGCCGTCGCCAGCTCGTCGGCCCGCCGGAAGGCACCGACGAAGAGCGGCACGAGCAGCGGCACAAGGTTCTTCGCCCGCTGCATGAGGTGCCCGCTCTCGAAGTCGGCCCCCCGGGCCATCTGCGCTTTCATGATCTTCTCCGACTCTTCGAGCAGGGTCGGAATGAACCGCAGCGCGATGGTCATCATCATCGCCAGTTCGTGGGCGGGCACGCCGAAGCGCCGGAACGGCCCGAGCAGGCTCTCGATCCCATCGGTCAAGGCGATCGGCGAGGTCGACAGCGTGAGCAACGAGGTCGCCGTGATGAGCAGCAGCAACCGCAGCGTCATCAGCAGACCCCGGGTCAGCCCCTCGTAGGTCAGCTTGAGCGGCCCGAGGTAAGCCAGCACCCGCCCTTCGGTCATGAACAGGTTGAGCGCCAGGGTGATCAGAATGATCATCCACAGCGGCCTGAGTCCCCGCACCAGGTAGCGGACGGAGATGTGGGACAACGCCACCACGACCGCCAGAAAAGCCGCGATGACCCCGTACCCGGTGAAACCGTGGACCAGGAAGAGCACGGTGATGACCACCGTGACGGCGAGGATCTTGGTCCGCGGGTCGAGCCGGTGCACGGGCGATTCCAGCGGCAGGTATTGCCCGATCGTCAGGTCGTTCAGCATGCCTTCTCCCACCCGTCCCGCAGGATGGCGCAGGCCTCTTCCACCGACAAGGCTTCGCCTTCCAAGGGAAGCCCCTGCTCCCGAAGCCGGTGAATCAAGTCGGTCACCGCCGGCACATCGAGCCCGATGCTCCGCAGCAGTGCGGCCTGGGCGAACACCTCGCGCGGCGGACCACAGAGCGCCACCCGCCCCCGGTCGAGAACGACCAGCCGGTCCACCAAGGGCGCGAGTTCCTCCAGGTGGTGGGAGACCAGGATGACCGTCAGGCCGAGGTCGCTGCGGAGGGAGGCGATCCGCCCCAGGATGTCGTCGCGGCCGCGCGGGTCGAGCCCGGCGGTGGGTTCGTCGAGGATCAACGTCTTCGGCCGCATGGCCAGCACCCCAGCGATCGCCACCCGGCGGAGCTGCCCGCCCGAGAGTTCCAGAGGCGAGCGATCCTTCAGCGTCTCATAGTCGAGGCCGACCGCGGCCATCGCCTCCCGCACCCGGTCCTCCACCTCCAGGGCGGAGTGGCGCAGGTTGCGCGGCCCGAAGGCGATGTCGTCGAAGACGGTCTCCTCGAAGATCTGGTGTTCCGGGTACTGGAAGACCAAGCCGACCCGCTGGCGCACGGCGCGCAGGTTTGTCCGGCGGGCCCCCAAGTCGATGCCGTCGACGATGACCTTGCCCGGCGACGGCTTGATCAGCCCGTTCAGGTGCTGGATGAGGGTGCTCTTGCCCGAGCCGGTGTGTCCGATAAGCCCCAGGAACTCCCCGTCGCGCACCTCCAGGCTGATGCCGCGCAGCGCCTCGACCGCCAGCGGCGTGGCGGGAGCGTAGGTGTAGTTCAGGTCGACAATCTGGATGCTCACGGCGTCGCCCGCCCTTCAGACCGCCGGCCTTGCTCCCAAGCGCTCAGCAGCCCCGCCGCCAGCTCCTCCATGGTGAGCGCGTCCTCCGGCACCGGCCAACCGGCGGCATAGAGGCGCGCCGCCAGTTCGGTGGCGGCCGGCACGTCGAGGTGCAGGCGGTGGAGCTCCTCCGTCTGGCGGAAGACTTCCCGCGGCGTTCCGTCGAGCATGATGCGCCCGCGCTCCATCACGATCACCCGCTCGGCTTGGGCGGCTTCTTCCATGAAATGCGTGATGAGAACGACCGTATGGCCCTCCTCCCGGTGGAGGCGGCCGATGGTGGACAGGACCTCCCGGCGCCCCGAGGGGTCGAGCATGGCGGTGGGCTCGTCGAGCACGATGCACTCCGGGCGCATGGCGATGACGCCGGCGATGGCGACCCGCTGCTTCTGCCCGCCGGAGAGCCGGTGGGGGGCGTGGTTCCGGTAGGCCAGCAGGTCGACCGCCCGGAGCGCCTCCTCGACCCGGCGGGCGATCTCTTCCGCCGGCAGCCCGAGGTTCTCCGGCCCGAAGGCCACGTCCTCCTCCAC
>JBLNBQ010000051.1:0-21324 GCA_050260095.1 Chitinophagales bacterium | reverse complement strand
GGCAGCCGACGAGTTGCGGGCGGCGCTGGACGACCACGAACTGGTGCGGCGCACGATGCTCCGCCTGGCGAACCAGATGCCGGCCATGCCGGGCATGACGATGTCCCACTGAACGCGTGCGACTAGCGGGTGAAAGTCCCGCACGGAGGTTGGCTGCACCAACCGTTAGCCGATGGCAAGGGTGTCCACCGTGAGGCGGAATCTGAAGGAAGCCGGAGGCAAATCCCCGACCCGAGGACCACGAACCCAAGGTGAGGCCGTTTCGTCCGGGCGAGTCTGCAAGACAAGACAAAGCCCAATGCAGCCAAGGGGCGAGGCGGTAAATTGGGCGGGTACATGGGGAGAAAGTCGGCGCTCTTACCCGGGGAGACCTGCCGGGGACGTCGGGAACCCGACAAGCGAGGCCGAAAGACCTTGCTCGACCTGGCAGGAGTCAGCCGAGGCCATAGTACCTGGGACCGGCGAGTCCCAGGGAAGGGCCGAACATCGAGTCAGGGGTGGACCTGGTGAGATCGAGGACCAGGCAAGGAAAGCAGAATACCCCGCAAGGGGCCTTCCCGCAGGAGGAAGCGGTGAAGCCGCAGGGGACTGCGGAAGGGCGGAGCCTGCGCCCGGCACAAGCCGAGGAACCATCCTGCGGAGGAGGCGGTAGCAGCCTAATGGAGCAGGCGGTGGCCAGAGAGAACATGCTGGCCGCCCTGAGACGAGTGGAGCGAAACGGGGGAGCCCCCGGCGTAGACGGTGTCACGGTGGAAAACCTCCGAGACCTGCTACGCCGGAATTGGGAGCAAACCCGCAACGAATTGCTCCAAGGAACCTACCAGCCTCAACCGGTACGCCGGGTCGAAATCCCGAAGCCGAGCGGCGGCGTGAGGATGCTGGGCATTCCGACCGTCTTGGACCGCCTGATTCAACAGGCACTCCTGCAGGTTCTCACCCCCATCTTCGACCCAGGGTTTTCAAACCACAGCTATGGTTTCCGGCCAGGCCGGAAGGCGCACGATGCGGTGAAGAAGGCCCGGGAGTACGTGGACGAGGGGTACACGTGGGTCGTGGACCTAGACCTGGAGAAGTTCTTCGACCGGGTGAACCACGACAAGCTGATGGCCCGGGTGGCCCGCAAAGTGGAAGACAAGCGGGTCCTAAAGCTCATCCGAGCCTATCTCAACGCTGGAGTCTTGATCGACGGCGTGGCGGTAACGAGCGAGGAAGGGACGCCGCAGGGCGGCCCCTTAAGCCCGTTGCTCGCCAACATCATGCTCGACGACCTGGACAAAGAGCTGGAGAAGCGAGGACACCGGTTCGTACGGTATGCGGACGACTGCAACATCTACGTTCGCACCGAGCGAGCGGGAGAGCGGGTCATGGAAAGCGTGAAGAGTTACCTACAGGAGCGGCTCAAGCTCAGAGTGAACGGGGCGAAGAGCGCAGTGGACCGGCCCTGGCGGCGGAAGTTTCTGGGCTTCAGCCTGTATCGGCACAAAGGGGGTACGGGAATCCGTATCGCCCCCGAGAGCCTAAAGCGGCTGAAGGCGAAGATACGGAAACTGACCCGAAGAAGCAAAGGGCAGTCCATGAAAAGCTGCATCCAGACGCTGAACGAGTACCTGAGAGGTTGGGTGGCGTACTTCTCGCTGGCCGACGCCCGAAATATACTCCTGGGCGTAGATCAGTGGCTACGTCGGCGACTGCGGGCGTTCGTTTGGAAGCAGTGGAAGCGGCCCCGCACCCGGTGGCGGGAACTACGGGGACACGGCGTACCAGAGTGGCTGGTTCGCCCGGCGGCAGGAACCCGCCGAGGACCCTGGTTTGTGGCGGCCACCGCAGCGCTGAACAAAGCCCTGGGCACCGCCTACTGGCAGGCCCAGGGCCTTCTGAGTTTGACCGCATGCTACCTACGATTTCGTGAAGCTTGGTGAACCGCCGGATGCGGGACCGCACGTCCGGTGGTGTGGGAGGGCGGCGGGGCGACCCCGCCCCCTACCCGATTCAGCAATTCCTTTCGAACCATTTGCCTCCCAACAACACTTACTCATCGACAGGACAGGACGAGTTGTCCTCCAGAGGGAGGCGGAACGGTTTGAAGGTATCCCGCCGGGACTTTCTCAAGTGGGCGGCGGCCTCGGCGACCGCGATCGGGCTGACCCAGGCTGATCTGGGGAAGTTGAGCGAGGTCTTCGCCGCGGCCGGACGGCCGCCGGTGGTCTGGCTCTCCGGCTCCGGGTGTTCCGGGTGCTCGGTGTCGTTGCTCAACACGGTGAACCCACCCATCGATTCGGTTCTGCTCGACACGGTTTCCCTGCTCTTTCACCCCACGGTCATGGCGGGCGCCGGCGAAAGGGCGATGGAGACCCTCGACGACGTTCTGGATGACCAGCCCGGAGAGTTCGTGCTGGTGATCGAAGGCGGCGTGCCGACCGCCGAGGGCGGGCGCTACTGCTACATCGGCGAATGCCACGGGCGGGAGTGGACAATGCTCGACGCCATAAGCGTCCTGGCCCCCAAGGCCAAGGCCGTCGTGGCGGCCGGCACGTGCGCGGCGTTCGGCGGCATCCCCGGCGGGCGCCCCAACCCGACCGGCATCGTCCGGGTCGACCGGTTGGTCAAAAGCGTTCCGGTCGTCAACCTCCCGGGTTGCCCGGCGCACCCCGACTGGATGGTCACGACGCTCGTCGAGGTCTTTCTCAAAGGGGTTCCCCGGCTCGATTCGCAGAGGCGACCGGTGGCGTTCTACGGCCGCACCGTCCATAGTCAGTGCCCGCGCCGGTTCACCTGGCCCGCTCGCAACCTGGGCGATTCCACCTGCCTGCAGCTCCTCGGCTGCAACGGGCCCACCACCTCGGCCGACTGCCCGCGACGCAAGTGGAACGCCGGCACCAACTGGTGCGTGCAGTCGGGGACGCCGTGCATCGGGTGCGCCAGCCCCGTCTTCCCCGACGGCTGCGAGCCGTTCTACAAGCCCCGACCCCTGATGATGTAGGAGGTGAGCCTAGGCATGAAGATCACAGTCGATCCCGTCACCCGCCTGGAGGGCCACCTCAAGATCGAGGTCGAGGTGGAGGGCGGCCAGGTGGTGGCGGCCTGGTCGTCGGGCGTGATGTACCGCGGGTTCGAGGTCCTGCTCAAGGGGCGGGATCCCCGCGACGCCATCCACCTGACCCAGCGCATCTGCGGCGTCTGCCCGGTTTCCCACGGGCTCGCGGCGGCGAAGGCCGTCGAAGACTCCTTCTCCTACCGGGTGACCGACCAGACGCGGCTCATGCGCAACCTGATCCTCGGCGCCAACTACCTTCAGTCGCACCTGCTCCACTTCTACCACTTGGCCGGGTTGGATTACGTGAAAGGGCCGGAGACGCCGCCGTTCACCCCTCGCGTGGAGAGCGACTACCGCCTTCCGTCTGAGGTTTCGCAGGCGGTGGTGGAGCACTACGTGAAGGCGCTGGAGATGCGGCGCAAGGCGCACCAGATGGGCGCGATCTTTGCCGGGAAACTTCCGCACCTGCCCGCCTTCGCCCCCGGGGGCGTGACGGAGACCCCGACGGCCGAAGACGTCTGGACCTTCGGGCGCTACCTGGATGAACTCCGCGACTTCATCGAGCACGTCTATCTGCCCGACGTCCAGACCATCGGCCAGGCCTACTCCGACTACTTCCAGCTCGGCAAGGGTCCTGGGAACTACCTCTCCTTCGGCGCCTTCGACCAGCCGGGTGGACATCTTCTGCCCCGCGGGGCCTGGATCGAAGGGCACAGTGAAGCGCTCGACACGTCCCTCATCGTCGAGCAGGTGGCCCACTCCCGCTATGAGGCGGATCCGGGCGGGCGGCACCCGGCGAACGGCGAGACCAGGCCGCAGCTCGACAAGGAGGGCGCGTACTCCTGGCTCAAGGCGCCCCGGTACGCGGGGCGAGTGGTCGAAGTGGGGCCCCTGGCCCGAATGTGGATCAGCGGGGAGTACCGCAACGGCACCTCGGTGATGGACCGGCACGTGGCCAGGGCGTTGGAAGCGCGCAAACTCGCGGCGGCGATGCAGGAGTGGCTTGGGCAGTTGACACTGAACCGTAAGGGTTACACACCTGCGCAGATGCCCAAGGCTGGCATGGGCGAAGGTCTGGTTGAAGCGCCCAGGGGCGCGCTCGGCCACTGGCTGGAGTACCAGGGGGGCGGGATCAGCCGCTATCAAGTCATTACCCCGACCTGCTGGAACGCCTCGCCCCGCGACGACTACGGGCAACCGGGCGCGCTGGAACAGGCGCTCCTGGGCACGCCGGTGGCCGACCCGGAGAACCCAATCGAACTGCTCCGCATCGTCCATTCCTTTGACCCTTGCCTGGCCTGCGCCGTCCATTGCATCGAACTCAAGCGCTAGTCGCAAAACACGAAGGAGGAATCGACCCGTGAAGAAAACTGCCATCCGAATGCGGACCCTGACCCTGGCCTCCGCCCTGGTCCTCTCCTTGAGCGGCGGCATCTTGGCGGCCAACAGCATGCCCGGAATGTCCATGCCCGCCACCCCTGATCCCGCTCCCCCGGTGGCCGTCGCGGCCCCGGCGTCCGGAACCCCCGACCTCTCCGGCCTCGGTCTGACCCCGGACCAGCAGTCGGCGCTCAATCCCCTGATCGCCCAGGCGCTGAAAGTCGAAGCCACGAAGAAGGACGAACTCGCCAAGCTGACCGCCGAACGGGCGCAGGTGGCCGCCCAGGCCAAACCGGACGCTAAGAAGCTGTCCAGCCTCGACAAGCTGATCCAGATCAAGCAGGGTGAGATCACTGTGAGCCGCGGCCAGGCGCAGATCGCCTTCGCCAAGGTGGTCGGCGACGCCCAAGCCAAAGCGGTGGCCGACCGGGTCTTCGGCGTCAAGCCGGCGGTCGCGACGACCCAGAACCACGACCAGTGGCTGGACCAGATGAGCAGCTACATGGACCAGATGATGAAGCAGATCCCCGACCTCACCCAGAAGAATCCCGATGAGGCCCTGAAGCTGATGACTGAGATGACGAAAGTCATGGGCCAGATGACGATGATGAAGCAAGACCAGCGCCGCGGCATGATGGCGCCCATGGCCCAAACGGCTCCGGCCCCGGCGCCTGGCAACACCGATCCTAACGCCGGCATGAGCGGCGGCGGGATGGGCATGGACATGATGCAGGGCGGGATGCAGATGATGCAGCAGATGATGCAGATGATGCCGATGATGGGTAACGACAAGAACGAGATGAACATGGGCGGCTCCAGCGACCCCAACGCCAGCTCGGGCGGCATGAACATGAGCGACCCGAACAGCAACTCGGGCAGCGGAATCATGGACATGGACAAGATGGGAATGGGCGGCATGATGAGGATGTAGGTCTCTTCCCCAGTGACCTCGGGGAGCCTCCGCTGCGGCGGGGGCTTCCGCTCTCTCATTCCTCAGCAAGGAGGCGCCGGACCCCATGTTCACCCGCACCTTGTCACGCGTCGCGGTATTTGCGCTCATCTTCGTGGCCATCGCAGCTTCCGGAGCGGCCGCCCGCGATATGACCAGCCGCCCTGGCTCCGCCCTGGATGCTGTTGCACTGCTGGAACAGGCTCTGCTGGGCGTCGTCAAGTAGGGGCCGGCGATGGAGCGCACGGCCGCCTTGGAGTTGCAGGTCTTCGGCGAGGCCGGGTCAGGGCCCGTCCTCCCCCGCCTTGAGCGGCTCAAGGAGTACCTGCTGCCCGGGAAGGCCCAGGCCCTAGCCTTGCGGTTGCATGCCGCCGAAGAGGCGCTTTTCGAGCGGGACAGCTCCCAGCCGTTGAGTCAACGGCTGGAGAGCCTGGAGAAGAGTCTCACCGGGGCCACGGCCACCGGACCGGTGGTGGCCCGGTTGGCGGCGGTGCTCAAGACCCTGGGCATCACCGCGGAAAACCCGGAAACCATCGAGGTTCCCGGCGGGACGCCGGTCAGAGTGAGGCTAATCACCCCCGTCAGTTCCGCGGAGGCCTCAGACGACGCGGCATTGGCCTATGAGGTCGTGGAGCCGGTCAAAGTGGGGGGAGTGACCGTGATACCCGCCGGGTCCCGGGGAACCGCTCACATCGCCTCAGCCACCCCCGCGCGTATGTTCGGGAAGGATGCCCAACTGAAGCTGGACTTCTGCACCGTGACCTCGGCCGATGGCAACCTCATCCCGATGACCGCTCCGGTAACCACCTTCGCACCCAACCACCCGGAACGCTCACAGACGTTGGCGGTGGGGGCGGGAGCCGCAGGGGTGGTTCTCCTCGGGCCGGCCGGCGCGGCCGGTTCCCTCCTGGTGAAAGGGCGTGAGGTGGTCTTCGACGCCGGCACAGAGTTCAAGCTCGCGACTGCCGGACCGGCGAAGGTCAGCGTGCTTCCGCACTGAGCGCCTCCCGGTGGGCGGCGGCGTCGGGCCGGGATGCCTGCCCCTCGTTTACGGCCGTGGCTATTGAGACTCTTCCGGCAGGCTTTGGGCCAAGTGAAAGGATAGCGTCGTCCCCTAGTCTTCTCAGGCCCCCTGGCTGGCGGCCGGGGGGCCAGCCTTTGCCTGGAACTGCCGCCGCCTCTCGGTCGTTTCCAGTCACGGGACGACTTGTCACCTGAGGGAGGGTCTGCACTGCGCACGAAACAAATGGTCGCAGTCTCGGCTTTGGCGATTGGCGTCTGGCTGGCCGTCACCGGCGGGTGGGGTACACGGGTCTACGCGCTCGACGCGGGTCCGCTCAAGGCGAGCACCTATGAACTGACCATCCGGCCGGAGTACGACAAGCCCCAGGTGCTCGTGATCAATCAGGCCTTCCTGACCAACACCACCAGCACTCCGTATCAGGGCTGGATCGGTTTACGCGTGCCCAAGGGCGCCGAGCTGCAGATGGTCTGCGAGGTCCGCCCCGACGGGGGCCACGCCTGCCAGCCCTACCGGAGCGAGGACAAGGGCGAATACCTGGAGATCACCTGGAAGAACACCCGTCCCATCGTACAGTCCGACAACTTCCCGATCTATGTCGAGTACTACTACGACCCGTTCACCTCGAGAAGCCCGCGCCAATTCACCCACGTGCTGAATAGCATCTACCCCATAGACCTGCTCGACGTGCAGGTGACCGAACCCAAAGGGGCGACCGGCTTCAAGCTTTCGCCTCCGGGCGCGGCCAGCCTCCCCCCGGACCAGCAGGGCTTCACCACCTGGCGCTACCTGCTCAACAACGTCCCCGCCGGGCCCAAGCCCTTCGCCGTGACGTACCAGCGGGCGACCGACGCGCCCTCCATCGCGCCGCCGCCCGAGGAGAAGGGCGCCTCCGGCAGTTCCGCCGGGAGTTCCGGGGGCGGCGCCACAGGCACGTCCGCCGGCCAGGCGGCTCCCCCTCCCTCACTGCGCCAGGGCAACCAGAGCGGCCTCTTCCTGCTGGCGGTGGCGCTGGCCGGCGCGATCCTCCTGCTGGTCCGGTGGTCCACGAAGGGCAAGCAGCGGGGGGAGTAGCCTGGGGAGCAGCCCGGCCGCAACCCGCGCCTTGAGGGAGGAACTCCTTGTTCCGGCGGGGAACACCCTCTCCAGGAGCGGGGGTGCGATCCGATGTTGGGGCTGCGACGCTATGAGCCTGCCGACTATCCGTCGGTTCAAGCGCTGCACGTGCTCGGCCTGAAGCAGGCCGGCGCCTACCACGGCGAGGGTCCGTGGGACGACGACCTGCGCGCGATCGAGGCTTCCTACCTGACGGCCGGCGGCGACTTCCTGGTTGGCTGCGAGGACGGGCAGCTCGTGGCTATGGGCGCCCTGCGCCCGACCACCCGGAACCTGGCCGAAGTCAAGCGCATGAGGGTCCACCCGGCGTACCAGGGGCGTGGGTACGGTCAGCTCCTCCTGGACCGGCTTGAGGCGCGCGCCCGCGAGTTGGGGTACAGCCGCCTTCACCTCGAGACTTCCGCCGCGCAGGCCGCCGCCCTGAGTCTCTACCGCAAGAACGGCTACCGGGAGATCTGGCGGGCGCCGCTGCGCGGGTCCGACTGCTTCTTCTTCGAGAAAGACCTCGGCGAGGCGGACGAGACGGGCGAGGCCGGCCGGGTGATGGTTATGCGGGCGGAGGAGTGCCACCTGCCGGGCATCCTCGAGATCTACAACGACGCCGTGTTCCACAGCACCGCCACCTTCGACACCGAGCCGAAGACGCTGGCCGACCGGCAGGCGTGGCTCACCGGGCACGGCGACGCCTACCCCGTGATCGTCGCCGTCGAAGATGGCCAGGTGCTGGCCTGGGGGTCTCTCTCGCCGTTCTCCGACCGGCCGGCCTACTGCTACACGGTGGAAGACTCGCTCTACGTCCGCCCGGAGGTCCAAGGGCGCGGCCTCGGTTCCCGCCTGCTCGAACGCCTCCTGGCGCTCGGCGTCATGCTGGGGTACCGCGCCGTGCTCGCCAAGATCGTCGACGAGAACGCCCCCAGCCTCGGCGTGCACCGCAAGTTCGGCTTCGTGGACGCCGGGCTGCTCAGAGCGGTGGGGTACAAGTTCGGCCGCTGGCTCGACGTGTCGATCCTGCAACGAAGTTTTGGATACTAGTGGAGGAGGACCGGAAATGGAGTTCCGAGTAGCGGAGGAGGTCTTCGCCAAGCTTCCCGAGGCAGTATTCGGCGTGGTGGTCGCCCAAGGGGTGGTCCAACCGCCAGCCGGTTCCGAGGTGGCCCTGGCAGCCGCGGCCCGCCTCGCCGCGGCGGTCGAGGCGACCCGGGCGCGCTTCGCCGGGCAGGAGGCCAAAGGTCACCCGTTCATCACGCCTTACCGGGAGGCGTTCCAGCGGCTGGGCATCAACCCCAACCGCTTTCCCTCTTCCATCGAGGCCATGGCCGGCCGGATCGCCAAGGGAGGGACGCTTCCCTCCATCAACCCGGTGGTCAACCTCGCCAACAGCGTGGGCCTCACCCACACCTTGCCCCTTGGCGTCCACGATCTCGACCGCTGCACCGGCGACATCGAGGTGCGGCCGGCCAAGGCCGGCGACCTCTTCACGCCCTTCGGCACGACGGAGGTGGAGGCGGTCGATCCCGGGGAAGTGGTCTACGTGGACGGGGCGCAGGTGCGGACCCGCCGCTGGATCTGGCGTCAGGGCGAGTACTCCAAGGCCACGGAAGACAGCCGCAACCTCTTCTTCCCTATCGACGGGTTCGCGGGAGTCAACGACGACCGGGTGAAGGCAGCCCGGGCCGAACTCGCCGCCTTGCTCCGGCAGTTCTTCGGCGCTCGGGTGGACGAATTCTACGTCGACCGGGACCATCCCGCGGCAGTTCTGCCCTACTGACACTTACCAGCGCAGCGCCAGCCCGCAGCGGCCGCCGGACCGCACCTCCAGCGTGAGCCCGCCTGTGAGGTCGTACCCGAACGTCCAGTTCCGGCGCGCTTCCTGCCCGGGGGGCAGGCGCACCTCGCGATATTGCGCCCGGACCGGGCCGGCTTTGAGGTCGAGCGCCCAGTCCAGCGCCGCGCCCGGCCGGCCTTGGATCAGGCCCGCGCCGAGCCAGATTCCCCCCAGGTAGGTGCGGAAGACATCGTGCTCCAAAAGCAGCGCCCCGCCGGAGAACCCGGTGAGCGGCGCGGCCGCCCACGCCCGCCAGCGGTAGGCGGGAGAGAGTTCCGCCTCCGCTTCGCCCGGCCCGGCGAAGAGCGCCAGGCGGTCCTCTTCGCGCGCCGGGCGCTGGTTGCTGAGGTCCAAGGCCGGGAGGCGCTGGTAGAGCGTGTGGAGCCACAGGGTGTCGAGCCCGTGGAGCGGCTCCACGTCGGGCCCGGTGAAGAAGACGCTGACCAGCAGGTCGTCGGCGGTGAGGCCCTGGTGGCCCGCTTCCGGGCAGGCGAAGGTCCAATCGCGCCGCGGGGGATCGACCACCACGACCACGTCGCCCGCAAAGGGGTTCGCCATGAACCGCCCGATTTGCACCGGCACGGCGGGAAAAGGCAGCGCGGCCGTGCGCTTCAGCCACTCCTCGTCGCTCAGCGCTTCGCCCCGATAACCGGCCTGGGCATAGCCGAACGGGTCCGGACCGGCCCCCTGCCAGTCATAGCGCAGGCCGTCTCCTTCAGCGACGAACTCCAGTGTCCCCTGCTTGCAGAAACCCCTCACCCGGCCTGACCCTTCCCGGAAGAAGGCGAAGTCGATCTCGGGTTCCCGGGCAAGGACCTCCGCCGCCCGGCCGCTTTGGCCCGGGTCTCTGAGATAGACGTTCGGGTAGCTGTAGTAGAGCGTCTGGTCGCCCAAGGCCCGCTGGAGCGCGGCCGGCACCGAGATGCTGTTCCGGGAGAAGACCATCCCGTGGTCGCAGTAAAGGATGAGGTTCAGGTTGGACAGGTCCAACCGGGCGAGGGCCTTCCCGAACCACCAGTCGAAATGCCGCAGGCTCGCCAGGAGGGCCTTTTCGCCGGCCAGGTGCGCCGCGCCATCGGTGGCGAACCAGAAGAACTCGGCGACCCGCCGGGTCTTAAGCAGGTCGGGCAGGTTTTGCATGGCCAGTCCCGCGGTGAGATCCCCCCGTCCGAAGCCCTCAAGCAACTGGTATCTCGCCTCCCGCGGAAGCGCCCCCGCCAGCCGGAAGAAGATGTTCACCTTGCCGAAGGGCTTGCTCTTCTCCCGGTCCCAGGAGGTCCACGCGACCGGAAGCCCGTTGGCCGGACCGGTGCCGCCTTTGAGCCGCGGGTAGATCATCTCCGTCCCGCCCGGCCAAAGCGAGAGCGCCCGCAGGCAGCCACCGCCGGCAAAGGCGTGCGAGAGGTTGGGCAGCCGTCCGGCGTCCAGTTCCCGCTGCAGCAGGCTGGCAGGTATCCCGTCGAGGTGGAGCAGGAGAAAGCGCGGCTCGCCATGGGGGGACGCCATCGCCGCCCCTGCCGCCGTGAGCAGGGCCGCCAGGGTCAGCGCGGCCATCACCTCGACCACAGTCTTGCGCATCGCCAAAAAACGTCCTTTAAAAAAGAATTGCTGGCGTGTGGAAGTAGTATCCATAGCGTCTCCCAAATATTGGGGGTTATTCTAACATGAGGAGGGGACAGTATGGTGAGGAAGTTCGGAGTGTTGGCTCTCGTCCTTGGCCTGGTGCTGAGCCTGGCCGCCGTCGCCACCGCGGCGACCTTCAAGATCGGCGTCGTGACCGGCACGGTGTCGCAGAACGAGGACGAATACCGTGGCGCCGAGGCCATGATCAAGAAGTATCCGGGTCTCATCAAGCACGTCACCTACCCCGACAACTTCATGCAGGAGCAGGAGACCACCATCGCTCAGATCACCGGCTTGGCGGCCGACCGGGACGTCAAGGCCATCGTGGTCAACCAGGCGGTCCCCGGGACCGTCGCCGCAATCCGCAAGGTCAAGCAGACTCGCCCGGACATGATCTTCGTCCTGGGGGAGCCGCACGAAGACCCGCAGATGGTCGAGAAGTACGCGGACGCTTCGCTCATCCCGAACAACCCCGCCCGCGGCACCTCCATCATCCGGCTCGCCAAGAAGATGGGCGCCAAGAAGTTCCTGCATTACTCCTTCCCGCGGCACATGTCGATGCAGCAGTTGGCCGAGCGGCGCGACATCATGAAGAAGGAATGCGAGAAGCAGGGCATCGACTTCATCTTCGTGACCGCCCCCGACCCGATGGGTGAGGGCGGCCTCCCGGCGGCCCAGCAGTTCATCCTGGAAGATGTGCCACGGCAGGTCGCCAAGTACGGCAAGGACATCGCCGTCTTCTCGACCAACTGCGGCATGCAGGAGCCGCTGATCGCCGCCGCCCTCAAGGCGGGGTGCATCTTCCCCGAGCAGTGCTGCCCGAGCCCGACGCACGGCTACCCCGGCGCGCTGGGGCTGGAGATCACCCCCGAACTCAAGGGCAACTTCCCGGCGATCGCCAAAGCGATCAGCGCCGAGATCAAGGCGAAGGGCGGCGCCGGTCGCTTCGGCACCTGGCCGGTGGCCACCGGCTACCTCAACACCACCGCCTCGGTGGAACTCGCGAAACTCGCCATCGAGAATAAGATCAACCTCGATGACATGGCGGCCGTCAAGAAGGTCGTGGAGGCCGGCGCTGGGGCCGCGATGGACTTCGAACGCCTCAGCGACAAGGGCGGCTTCTACATGTACCTCGCCGATTCCATCATCTTCGGCAAGTGACCAACGTGTGAGGGGCGCGAGGCGCCGGGCCGAAGGTCCGGCCCTCGCACTCTCGTGCCCCGCGCGCCACGAGGGCGCCCCGGGAGGAGGTTCTGCATGTCCGCAACCAGCGTTCTGGAGCTCAAGGGCATCACCAAGCACTACTTCGGGACCACGGTCCTTAGGAACGTGGATCTCACGGTCCAGCCCGGCGAGATTCATGCCCTGGTCGGGGAGAACGGGGCGGGCAAGTCGACCCTGATGAACATCCTCTTCGGCATGCCGGTCATCCACGAGACCGGCGGTTTCGAGGGCGAGATACTGCTGTCCGGCCAAAAGGTCTCCATCGGTTCGCCCCGGGCGGCGATGGACCTCGGCATCGGCATGGTCCACCAGGAGTTCATGCTCCTTCCCGGCTTCACCATCACCGAGAACATCAAGCTGAACCGGGAGATCACGCGGAAAAACCCGGTGAGCCGCCTGTGCGGCCCATCGTTTGAGACCCTGGACGAGGCGGCGATGCGGAAAGACGCGAAGGTCGCCCTGGGGAAGCTGGCCCTCTCCATCGACGAGTGGGCGCCGGTCGCCGGTCTGCCGGTGGGGCACATGCAATTCGTGGAGATCGCCCGCGAGTTGGACAAGACGAACCTCCGGCTGCTGGTCTTCGACGAGCCGACGGCCGTTCTGACGGAGAGCGAAGCGGAACGGCTGCTCTCCGCCATGCGCAACCTGGCGCGGGAGGGGATCGCGATCCTGTTCATCACGCACCGGCTCGACGAGGTGATGGCGGTCAGCGACAACATCACCATCCTGCGGGACGGCGAGGTGGTCGCCCGGGTGCCGCGGCGTGAGGCGCGCCTGGAGCGAATCGCCGAGTCGATGGTCGGCCGCCGGGTGGAGCGGGCCCACCTCCCGCCGCGCCAAGCCGAGCCCCGGGAAGACGACCTGGTGCTTCGCCTGGAGAACCTGTCCGTCGCGATGCCGGGGGAGCAGGTCAAAGGACTCAACCTTAGCATCCGGCGCGGTGAGATCCTCGGGATCGGCGGCCTCGGCGGGCACGGCAAGATAGGCGTGGCCAACGGCGTGATGGGCCTGTATCCCGCCTCGGGGCGGGTCCTCAAGAACGGCCGTCCGGTTCCCCTGGGCGATTCCCGCCAGTCGCTCCGGGCCGGCATGGGCTTCGTCTCGGAAGACCGGCGCGGGGTCGGCCTGTTGCTCGATGAGTCGATCGAACTGAACATCGCGCTCACCGCCATGCAGGCGCAAGACAAGTTCCTCGCCCCCGGCCCGGTGGGAGCGCTGCGCCTGGCGAACCAGAAAGCCATCCGCGCGCACGCGCTGAAGATGATCCGCGACCTCGACATCCGCTGCACCGGACCGGCGCAGGCGGTGCGGCGGCTCTCCGGCGGCAACCAGCAGAAGGTCTGCCTGGCGCGGGCGTTCACCTTGGATCCGGAGGTGCTGTGGGTCTCCGAGCCGACCCGGGGCATCGACGTGGGCGCCAAACAGCTCGTGCTCGACCTCTTGGTCAAGTTCAACCGCGACCACGGGATGACCGTCGTGATGACCTCCAGCGAACTGGCCGAACTGCGGAAGATCTGCGACCGGATCGCGATCGTCTACGAGGGGCGCTTGGCCGGCATCCTGCCGCCCGACGCCTCCGACGTCGAGTTCGGGCTCATGATGGCCGGCCAGGCCGGTCCGGGCAAGGAGGTGGGCTAAAGGTGAAGACCGTCGCGGAAAGCTACGCCAACCTGGTGGAAGGGCTGGGCCTGCCCCGGCTGATCATCACCGGGTTCGTCTTGAGCCTGTTCGCGGTGGCTCTGATCATGAAGATGGACCTCGCGATCCTGGTCACCGACTCGCTCGTCCGGGTGGGAATGAACGGGCTGTTGGTTCTGGCCATGCTGCCGAGCATCGCCTGCGGCGCGGGGCTGAACTTCGGCCTGCCGGTCGGGATCGTCTGCGGGCTGGTCGGCGGCGTCCTCAGCATGAACGCCAACCTGCCCGGCTTCACCGGCTTCCTGGCAGCCGTGGCGGTCGCGATCCCGCTGGCCGTGGCCGCGGGATATGCCTACGCCCTCCTGCTGGATAAGGTCAGAGGGCAGGAGATGACGGTCGGCACGTACATCGGGTTCTCGATCGTCTCGGTCATGTGCATCTTCTGGGTCATGGCCCCCTTCAAGAACCCGCTGCTGATCTTCGCCATCGGCGGCTCGGGCCTGCGCTACACCCTGACGCTGGGCAGCCACTTCGGCAAGGTGCTCAACAACTTTCTGGCCTTCACCGTGGCGGGAGTGACGGTGCCCACGGGGCTCTTGCTCTTCTTCGCCGCCTTCTGCGCGCTGGCTTGGGCTTTTTTCCGGTCGCGGACGGGCTTCGCCATGCTGGCCGCCGGGAGCAACCCGGCCTACGCCACCTCGTCGGGCATCAACGTGGGGGCGATGCGGCACACGGGGATCGTGCTCTCCACCGTCCTTGGCGCCATCGGCATCCTCGTCTACGCCCAGAGCTACGGGTTCCTCCAGCTCTACACGGCGCCGCTCTACATGGCTTTCCCGGCGATGGCCGCCATCCTGATCGGCGGGGCGTCGCTCAAGAAGGCGAGCATCGGCAACGTGATCATCGGCACGGCGCTCTTCCACACGCTGCTCACCATCGCCCTGCCGGTCACCCAGACGGTCCTGCGGGGGGCCGACATCAGCGAGATCGCCCGGGTCATCATCTCCAACGGCATGATCCTCTACGCCTTGACCCGGACGGGAGGGAGGTAGCGCGATGAGCACACCCGCTGCGCCAACCATCACCGCCGGCGGCCGGCCCCAAAGGGTGGTCCAGGCCGTGCTCTCCCGGGGGGCCGTCCCCCTCTTCTTCGCCGTCCTCTGCCTGGCCGGCATCATCGCCGCCCGGCTCGACCCGGTCTACCTGGTCAATGAGATCATCACCCGGCTGGGGCGCAACTCGTTCCTCGTCCTTTCGCTGCTCATCCCGATCGTGGCGGGGCTGGGGCTCAACTTCGGCATCGTCATCGGGGCGATGGCCGCGCAGATGGCTCTGGTGGCCGTGACCCACTTCCAGGTGGTGGGGCTGGCCGGGATCGCCCTGGCCGCGGCGGTGGCGGCGCCCATCGCCGTGCTCTTCGGCTGGCTGACCGGCCAGGTGCTCAACCGGGCCAAAGGCCGGGAGATGGTGACGAGCCTCATCATGGGCTTCTTCGCCAACGGCCTCTACCAGTTGATCTTCCTGGTTCTCGTCGGCACGGTCATCCCGATGAAGAACCCCGTGCTCCTGCTGCCCAGCGGGATCGGGCTGCGGAACACCGTCGACCTGATCGAGGTGAGCAACGCTCTCGACACCGCTTTCTTCGGGCCGATCATGGTCGGTCCGTACCTTATCCCCCTCTGTACCCTGCTCGTGACCGCCCTGCTCTGCCTGGTCGTTTCCTTCCTGATCCGGACGAAGCTGGGGCAGCAGATGCGCACCGTCGGACAGGACATGCACGTGGCCGAGGTGGCCGGCATCAACGTCGACCGCATCCGGCTGACCGCCATCATCATCTCGACCGTTCTGGCCGCCTGGGGGCAGATCATCTTCCTGCAGAACATCGGGACGATGAACACCTACAACAGCCACGAACAGGTGGGGACGTTCTCCATCGCCGCGCTGCTCGTCGGCGGCGCAACCTCCCGGCGGGCGACGATCTGGAACGGGCTGGTGGGGGTGGTGCTCTTCCACACGCTCTTCGTGGTCTCGCCGCTGGCCGGCCAGAAGTTGCTCGGAATCCCCCAGGTGGGCGAGTACTTCCGATCCTTCCTGGCGTACGGGGTCATCGCGGTGGCGCTGGCCATGCACGCCTGGCAGGCGAAGAAATAGGGGCCAACCAAGCAGGCGGGTTTCGCCATGGTGCCGGCGCTCGAGGGCGGCCTGAAGTACCAGCAGCTCCAGTTCAAGGCGTACGACGACGGCGTCAGCGCGTGGCTCAACAAGAACACCGGTTTCTCCTGGTGGGTGACCTGCCCCGTGACCGGCGGGCTGTACGCGACCCTGAGCGACAAGTTCGTCCCTTCCGATACGAAAGTCGAGTACACAGGGGAACCCAGCCTGTCGTTCAAGTTCTAGGCGAGAAGCTCACAGACGGCGGCGGGCCTGCGGGCCCGCCCCTTTTTTGGCGGAGTCACCTGGGGGCGCTCTGGGTGAGTGGCAGGAGAGAGGAATGGGTGTGTGGATACAGAATACAATCTTCGCGCGCAGGCGCCAGTCGGAGAAGAGGTGGCATCTGGATGAAAGGGACGATGAAGGCGGTCGCCAAGCTGAAAGCCGCGCCAGGGGCCGAACTGATCGAAGCCCCGATCCCCGAGGTCCCGTCCCAGCACGTGCTGGTCAAGGTGCTGGCGACCGCGATCTGCGGCACCGACATCCACATCTACAACTGGGATCCGTGGGCGCAAGGACGACTCAAGGTCCCCCGGATCTTCGGCCATGAGTTCTGCGGGGAGATCGTGGAGCTGGGCGAGGGCGTCAAGGGCTTCTCCCTTGGGGAATACGTTTCGGTCGAGACCCACGTGGCGTGTGGCCAGTGCTACTTCTGCAAGAACGGGCAGGCTCACATCTGCCAGGAGGTCGAGATCATCGGCGTGGACCGGGACGGCTGCTTCGCCGAGTACGTCTCGGTGCCCGTCGCCAACGTCTGGCGGATGGATCGCTCGATCCCGGTTGAAATCGCCGCCATCCAGGATCCGTTGGGCAACGCCATTCACACCGCGCTCGCCCAGGAGCTGATCGGCAACTACGTAGAGGTCATCGGCTGCGGACCCATCGGGCTGTGCGCCGTGGCCATCGCCCGTCACGCCGGGGCAGCCAAGATCGTCGCCGCCGACGTGAATGACTTCCGGCTCGACCTCGCCCGGCGCCTGGGCGCGACGCTGACCGTCAACACCACCCAGACCAGGCTCGATGAAGCTGTCCTGGAGCACACCCGGGGGTTCGGTGCCGACGTGATGCTGGAGATGAGCGGCCATCCCGACGCCATTCGCCAGGGCTTCGCAGCGCTGCGGAAGGGCGGGCAGGTGGCGCTGCTCGGGATTCCCTCGCGGCCGATGGAACTCGACCTCGCCGACGCCATCGTCTTCAAGGGCGCGACCGTCCGCGGCATCAATGGGCGGAAGATGTTCGGGACATGGTACAAGGCGATGGCGTTGCTCGAGGCGGGACTCGACGTCTCGCCCGTCATCACCGCCAAGTTCAAGCTCGACGAGTTTCACCACGCGATGGAACTGGCGCGCTCGCACGAGGCGGGCAAGATCATCCTCTACCCGTGAGCGCGGGCGGAAAAGAAGGACAGGAGGAGTCACGCCATGCCTGATGCGCTGTCTTACCTCGCCGCGGAATTGGACGACCTGAGGGGCCAGGGAGTCTTTCGCCTGCCCCGCGTCCTTGAGGGAGAGCAGGGGCCCCGGGCGGTCTTCGACGGCCGGGAAGTCGTGAACCTCTCCTCCAACAACTACCTGGGCCTGGCCGCCGACCCGCGCCTCAAGGAAGCGGCCCGCCTGGCGGTGGAACGCTACGGGGCGGGTTCGGGGTCGGTGCGCACCATCGCCGGGACGATGAGCCTGCACGAGGAGCTGGAGGCGAGGCTCGCCGTCTTCAAGCGGACCGAGGCGGCCCTGGTGTTCCAGTCGGGGTTCACCGCCAACGCCGGCACGGTCTCGGCCATCCTGGGCAAGGAAGACCTGATCGTCAGCGACCAGCTCAACCATGCCTCGATCATCGACGGGGCGCGGCTCTCTCGGGCTACCATCAAGGTGTTCCCGCACCGCGACGTGGCGGCCATGCGCCAGGTTCTGAGCGAGACTCAGGGGCAGTTCCCGCACACGCTCGTCATCACCGACGGCGTCTTCAGCATGGACGGCGACGTGGCGCCGCTGCCCGAGATCGTCGCCGCCGCCCGGGAGTTCGGCGCGATCATGATGGTGGACGACGCGCACGCCAGCGGCGTCATGGGCCGCAACGGGCGGGGCACCATCGACCACTTCGACCTGCACGGGCAAGTCGACATCCAGGTCGGCACCCTTTCCAAAGCGCTCGGCTGTCTCGGCGGTTACGTGGCGGGGAGCCGGACCCTCATCGACTACCTGATCCAGCGCGCCCGTCCGTTCCTCTTCTCCACTTCCCATCCGCCCGCCGTCACGGCGGCGGCCATCGCTGGGCTCAAGATTCTCGAGGAAGAACCGGCGCTCATCGACCGGCTCTGGGAGAACACCCGCTTCTTCAAGCAGGGGCTTAAGGACCTCGGGTTCGACACGGGCCTCTCCGAGACGCCGATCACCCCCGTGATCGTCGGGGAGGGAGCCCGGGCCATGCGCCTGAGCGACCGGCTCTTCTCGGAGGGCGTCTTCGCCCAGGGCATCGCCTACCCGACGGTGGCCAAGGACAAGGCGCGCGTGCGGACGATCGTCACGGCCGCCCATACCCGGGAGGATCTCAGCTACGCGCTGGACGTCTTCCGCAAGGTTGGGACGGAACTGGGCATCATTTAACTGTCCTGGCCAGCCCCGGGCATTGAAGGATGCGGGGCGCTGGCGCAGGGATCTGGCAGGCGAGGCTCCCGGGCAAGGGGCAGCGCTCCAACAGGGCGGCGATCCGCTCACCCGGGCGCCCCACCTCCTGCGCCCACGCCAGAAGCTCCCGGAGGGCCTGCACGACCTCCTGCCGGTCTTCGGTGAAGGGGATCAGCACGGAAGCCAGGCGGGGATGGCGCCCCAGCCGCCCGCCGATCGTCACGCGATACCCCGGGGTCAGCGCGATGGCGCCGGCCTGGCAGGCCCGGGCGCAGTCTCCGCAGTTGAGGCAGGCGGCGCGGTCGAAACTGGGATCGGGGGTTTCGCTTCCGGGCCGCCCCGCGGTCACGGCCCGCTCCTGGCACGCCTTCTCGCACCGGCGACAGCCGGTACATTTTCCTTTCACGGCCTCAGGGCGCGCCTGGCCGGAGACGCCGAAATCCTTGGTGGGGGGCTCAGAGCAGCCGTTTACGCACCCCGCGACGGCTACCGCCAGCTTGTGATGGGTGAGCACCCGCCCGGCGAGCGCGGCGTCGAGCCGTTCGGCCAGCCCCGACCGCTCGAGTTCCGCTTCGAGTTCCTGGGCGAGGCCGGCCACGTCCACCTGGGGACGGGGGCAACCGAAGGCCCCCCCGCAGACTCTCAGCCGGAACGCCTTGCCCTCCCGCTGCCCCCGGTTCTCGGTCTCGCGCACCAGCGCGCTGAGCAGTTCCGGCGAGGGAAGGTCGGTGGGGGAGGAGGGGTCGTGCAGCGCCTTGTCCCGGAGCCGTTTGGCCGCGTCCCAGATCGCCAGCGTCACCCGGTCGGAACCCTGGGCGCGGGCCACCTCTTCCACTTTGCGGGCGATGAACCCACGGAGCAGGGCCGGAGCGTCGCCCAAGCGGGCGCGGGCTTCCTTGTCCCATTCCATGCCGGTCTCACTCCTCGATGAACGGTGTTTCCAGGTAGGCCAAAAGGAGCCTTCCGGTCGCCTCGAGGGCGGACAGGTGCGTCCGCTCGTAGGCGTGGGAGGCGTCCACCCCGGGGCCGATCAGCCCGGCCATCACCTCGGCGCCGCTGCGCAGGGCCGCGCTGGCGTCTGAACCGTAGTGCGGGTAGAGGTCGACCCGGAAGGGGATCTGCTCACGCTCGGCCAGCGCGACCAAGTGCTGGCGCAGCCCGTAGTGATAGGGGCCGCTGGAGTCCTTGGCGCAGATGGAAACGGCCTGCTCGTCGGAGGCTTGTCCCTCCCCGACCGCGCCCATGTCCACTGCGAGCAGTTCCCGGGTGCCCGCGGACAGACCGGCCGCGGCCCCATGTCCGACCTCTTCCCACACGCTGAAGAAGAGGTGAGTGGTGACGGCGGGTTGCCGGCCGAGCTGGCTGAGCTGCCGCGCCACGGCCAGCAGCACGGCGACGCCCGCCTTGTCATCGAGGTGACGGGCCTTGATGTAGCCGGAGGGAGTGCGCACCGCCCGCGGGTCGAACGAGACGTAGTCGCCGACGCTCACCCCGAGCGCTTCGACTTCGGCGCGGGTGCGGACCGGTTCGTCCAGGCGAATCTCCATGTTCTTCTGGGCGCGTTCGAGCTTGGCGGGCTCGTCGTGGACGTGGACCGAGGCTTCAGTGGTGAGGATGGTCCCGGAGATCCTCCGGCCACCCGAGGTCTCCACCGTGCAGTACTCGCCTTCCACCGCCTGAAACATGTAGCCGCCCACCTGGGCGAACTTCAGCCGCCCGTTGCTCTTGATCTCCTTGACCATGGCTCCCAGGGTATCCAGGTGGGCGGAGATGGTCCGCTCCCCCTTGGCTGCCTTATCCCGGCCCGGCAACGTGGCCACCAGGCTGCCTTTGACGGTGCGCCGGACCGCCAACCCCCAGGTGGAGAGTTCCCGTGCGACAAAGTCGACGGCGGCCCCCGTCTTGCCCGTAACGCTGGGGATATTGACCAGCTCAAGCAGGGTGTCCGCCGCATAGTCAACCTCGAAACGCTGTGCCATACTCACGCCTCCTGAGGGTATTATACCATCTGCCACCCGCCCCAGGGGCGCCCAGCTTGGCCACCTCCTGGGCCGGCTGGCCGAGGCGGCCTTCCTTCCCGAAAACTTCAAGCTTTCTTCAGCGGTTCTTCAGGACTGCGGGCTAGAATCGGAACCAGAGCGGCGAAACGCCGCGGGGGAAAGCGACTTCGAGGAGGTTGGAAGAATGAAAAGACTGATCGTTGCGGGACTCTTGGCGTTGCTCCTGATCGGTGCGGTCGGCGGGGCTATCCTGGCGGAGAACCAGACCACTGCCCAGACGACAGCCCCTGCCGCAGCTGCGGCGGCGAAGGCGCGTCCTCAGCCGACCGACAAGCAGAAGGCCGAGCTGACCGACCTCCACAATCAGATGCTGGCCCTCCGGGAGAAGATGATCGACAAGTACCTGGAGTATAGGTGGATCACCAAGGAACAGGCTAACTACTTGAAGGACCGGATTGCACTGCAGAAGAAGTATGCGGGGCAGATTGGCTCGCTGCCCGGCTTCGGCGGGTGGCCTGGCCGGATGGGTCGCCGGGGCGGCAGGCGGGCGTTTGGGATGGGTCCCGGCGCCGGCATGATGGGTCCGGGAGCCGGAATGATGGGCTGGTGACAACCATCGACCCGGGCGCGGGGGCAGCCGGCGGCTGCCCCTGTTTCTGCCGGTAGAGCGCGCTGGCCT
>JBLNBQ010000050.1:0-2682 GCA_050260095.1 Chitinophagales bacterium | reverse complement strand
TGGAATCGCTCAGAAGGAGGGTTTATGGATCACCCAAGGCATTTTGTTGCGGTTGGCGCACTCGTGAGTAACGAACAGGGAGAGGTTCTGCTAAAACGGCATCCCGTCCGTGGCTGGGAGTTCCCTGGCGGACGTGTCGAGCAAGGCGAAGACCTAATCGACGCCTTGCATCGTGAGATTCTGGAGGAAACGGGTTACACGATTGGGGTTGGTCAACTGGTTGCAGTCTACTCCAACAAGCGATCTCCTGGGGTCGTTCTCACCTTCACGGCCAAGGCTACCGGAGGATCCCCGGCAGTCTCTAGGGAAAGCCTTGAAGTCGGATGGTTTGCCCGTGACAAGGTGCTTGAGTTGATTTCTCATCCTGTCCTTCACGAGGAGGCCAGGGATATGCTGAGGTTCTCTGGCACCGTCATCTATCGTGCGTTCACAGGCGATATGACCTTGCCACCTGACAGAGCCGACTACCAGATTCACAGATCGATCACGGTGTAGTAGTGCAACTGTACATTCAGCTCACACGGAAGCGGTGGCGGTGGTGGCGCGGGAGTAGGCTTGGAGAAGGGCTCTGTGGTACGAGGGGAAAACGAAGACCGCCCGAGACGGGCGGTCTATGCGTCAGCGTGGGTCGACCGGTTTGCAGCTTGTTGTCTCCGACTAGGCGCGTTTGACGAACGCCGCGCGGTGGGGATCCAGTCCGACCAGGGCGCCTGTCCTGGCGGAATCCCAACCCTTGAGTGAAAGAAGCGCCCTTACCACCTCGGGGTGAAACCGAGTCCCGGCTCCGCTTTGGATCTCACGCAACGCCAGGTCTTCCGGGAAGGCGCTGTGGCCCTTGCGACCGCTGGTCAGGACGTCGAACTCGTCCGCCACTGCGATGATGCCCGCTGACAGGGGTAAGCCATAGCTCGGCAGGGCGATGTCGCGCGGGTACCCCCCGCCGTCATACCGTTTGTGGTGGAACACCACGGCCTCTTTGATGTCGAAGAACTGATCGAGGTCGGTCAGCATGACCATCCCGATCGCCGGGTGGCGCTCCAGGTCCGCCCGGACTTCGCCGTCCTGGTCGTCCTCGGCCAGCAGGGTCTGGACGGGGATGCCGATCTTGCCGATGTCGTGCAGACGTGCAGCCAGAAAGACGGTTTCGCGCGCCTCTTCGGGGAGCGCCATCTCCCTGGCGATGTCCAGCGCCAACTTGGCCACGCGGTGGCAGTGCCCCGCAGTGGACACATCACGGTTGTCGATGGTGTCGGCGAGGCGGATGAGCGTTCCCCGGGTCTGCTCCCTTAGGGCCGTCTGCTGCTGGTACGAACGATGCACCAGGGCGAGGGGAATCGCCAACAAGGGTAACGTGACGGGGGCCTTGACCCACAGGGTGCTGGCCAAGGCCCCCAGCATCAGCAGCGTGCTGTAGGGAAACCACACGGTCTTGAGCAGACGCAGACAGTGGTCCGGAAACGGAACGTTGGCGTGCAGGGAAATGACGCCGGCTACCAGGGTCACTTCGAGGAGCAGGAAGGTCCCCCCTGCCGCGACGAGAGGTACAAGGCCCGGTAAGTCAACCAATGGCCCAGCGCCCAGCCTGTGCATCAGGAAGCCCACCAGCGCCGCGGTGACCACCAGTTTCGCCGCGTTGAACAACACGTTGTACCAGGCCCGCCGCAGCCACACGTCCGAGGCGGTGACGGCGAGCGCCACCGCCGCCAGAACCACCGACAACGGCGCCACCAGCAGGGAACCGAAGATGACTGCTGTGTCGACGGTCAGCTTGGTTTCCAGCGCGATCTGGATCGGCACGATCCGGGTGACCGCGATCACCGCTCCAAGCAGCAGAAGGGCCGGGAGATGCGTACTGACGGCGAGCGGCGCCTGGTGTAGCGCTGCGCCGAACAGCCACGCTGCCCACGCGGAGACCGCGGCGATGTATAGTTGCATCTCCCACTTCGTGTCCATAGGGCGAGCCAGCCCGCCAGGCTTTACTTATGGGGTCCCAGAGTAGCGTCCGCCGGAAGCGAACCAGGATCGACGGGATTGTGGTCGGCGGCCGCCGTCGTCTTGGCGGAGTTCCCGGAGAACGGGTTCACATCGTGGAGGCTGAAGCCAGCGTTCTTTTCCACCTGTGCGAAAGCTGGGTGCGTCTCATCGTCTTTGGCTCCCAGACCCGGAGGAGTACCGCCGCCGCACCAATCGATGGCCGCAGAGACCGGAACACTCAAGGCGATCAGGATCCCCAGAACGACCAGACCGAGCATGACTCTCTTCATTGCCTACACCTCCGCATCGTTCCGCAAACAAAGAACCCTTGAAACGTGCTTGCCGCCCGTTCAAGGGTTGCCGACAGCTATCTCGCTGCTTTCGGCGGCCCGACGATCATGGCCGGTTTCCCGGCTTTAGACTCGTGGCTTTGCGTCCTGCCCTTTCGGACAGTTTGCCCTTGTCGCTGCAAGCCTTCTTAGCATTTGCATTGTACCACAAATACCCTCCTGCGGAAAGTACTCTCTTCACAGAGGGATCGTGTCAAGACACTGTAGGATGAAGAGCGTTAGACCATACCTTCCCGGCGGCCGGACGGCTAAGCCGAATAACTGAGGGCCTTCAAGACCCGGGTCAGTTGGCTCTTGGCTCCTTGCAGCACCGGAATGTTCCCTAACCCGTCCGGCCAGGGCAGATCCAGTCTCCGGC
>JBLNBQ010000049.1:0-25658 GCA_050260095.1 Chitinophagales bacterium | reverse complement strand
CGACCACCGGGGGGCGACCCGCAGGCCGAACCGCGCCGCCAGCCGGAGCTGGTCGGGGGCCAGGCCGAGGTCGAGGGTCAGCAGCCGGTCGTAGTCCTGCCGAACCACCCAGATGAGCTGGCCGTTCACCCACCGGCGGGTGAGAGCCTCCCGGGGAAGCCGCCGCGCCAGCGCGGCATCGAAGTCTTGCCGCGCCCTGGGGTTGGTGGCGAAAAGGTACACCGCCCTGGCCTGGATTGCGCTCTGGCGCCGCAACTCCCGGAAGAGCGGCGGCAGGGCTTCACCCAGGCTTTCCCGGGCGAGCATCTCCCGCCCCGGCACCGCCACGACGCTCCCTCCCCGCAGGTAGTCGGCCACCGAGTACTCGCCGACCGCCAGCGAAGTGACGCCGGCGTCCCGGAAGGCGCCCACCACCTGCCGGTCGGTTTGGCCGATCTGGCCAGCCAGCTGCGCCGCATCCGGATAGTCGAGGATCAGTTCGACCGTGCGGTTGCCCTCTTCGACGCGGAAGCGCTGGACCGTCACCCAGGCCGCCGCGCCTGCGCCAGCCAGCAAAAGCCCCACCAGCAACCAAACCGGCAGTCCCTTGAGCTCCCGCCGGCTTCCCTTGTCAGACAACACGCGTTCCCTCGCTTCCCAGACCTCGGCTCCCGAGCCCGTCCTGTTCTTCGAAGCTAATTTCCCCGCTTTCCCCCGCTCTCCTGCCGCAAGACCCCGGTCCCGGCTAGACGCGCTCCTGGTTCGTGGCGAAGAGGAAAGCCCGTCCCTTCTCGAGCCGCACGTCGGTGAGCCTCACCTTGACCGGGAGTTCCTCAAGCCGGATCCGCACGTAAAACACTTTGGCCACCACATTCTCCAGGAACGGCCGGGGAACCGGCATCTTGGCGAGGAAGAACTCGTCGGGCGCAAAGCGCAAGGAAGCCGGCTCATCGATGACGAACCGCCCCTTCAGGCGCAACGGCACCGGTTGGCCCAGGAGCGTCAGGGAACCCTCGGCCTGGGCGTAGCCCTGTCCGAGCGTGAGGTGAAAGGTCCGGTCGCGGTCGACAGTCGCCCAGAGGTACCGGTTCAGATCGTCCTCGGTGAGACGCAGCGTGGCGGTGAGGCGCCCCTGCCGGAGCACCCGGAGGGTTCCGGTCCGCCAGAGCCGGGACGCATCGAGTTTGAGGTCGTAGGCGTCGAGCAGAAAACTGTCCACCGGGAGGAGACCGAACCGGGCCTCGCGCAGGTCCACGTGCAGCGTGTCCACCTCTCCCTGGAGCAACCGCCAGGGAGGCCGGGCGTCCACCTTGACCTCGACCCCCCGCGCCGCCGTCTCGCCGCCAAGGCGGGCGACAATCACCCCGGAAAGCAAACGCGGGAGCAACGCGCTCCCGGCCATCAAGGCCACAAGCAGTGCTCCCGCGCCTATCACCAGTGCGGTCCAGGCCAGCCTGCGCCGCCTGACGCTCGCCGTCATGACTTCCGGTGCCGCCTCGCTCTCACGCCTTGGAGACCTTCCGCGACCTCAGGTAGGCGTCGATGAACTGGTCCAGGTCGCCGTCCATCACCGCCTGCACGTTTCCGGTCTCGTAGTCGGTCCGGTGGTCCTTGACCATCGTATACGGGCAGAACACGTAGGAACGGATCTGGCTCCCCCAGGCGATATCCCGGTGTTCGCCCCTGAGTTCGGCCAGCTTCTCCTCCTGCTCGGCCAGTTTGCGTTCGAGAAGCCGCGACTGGAGAATCTTCATCGCGGTGTCGCGGTTCGAGATCTGCGACCGCTCGTTTTGGCAGGTGACCACGATCCCCGTCGGCAGGTGGGTGATGCGGATGGCCGATTCCGTCTTGTTGACGTGCTGCCCGCCCGCCCCGCCGGAACGGTAGGTGTCGATCTTGAGGTCGGCGGGATCGATCTCGACCTCGTGGTCGTCGGCGATCTCCGGCAGGACCTCGACGGAGGAGAAGGAGGTATGGCGCCGCGACTGCGCGTCGAATGGGGAAATCCGCACGAGGCGATGAACGCCTTTCTCCGCCTTCAGGTAGCCGAACGCGTTTTCCCCCTGGATGGAGAGGGTTGCGCTCTTTATGCCCGCCTCATCGCCCGGAAGCAGGTCGAGCATCTCCACCTTGTAGCCGCGTTCTTCCGCCCACCGGGTGTACATCCGCAGGAGCATCTCGGCCCAGTCCTGGGCCTCGGTGCCGCCCGCGCCCGGGTGAATGGCGAGGATGGCGTTGTGGTTGTCGTACTCCCCATCGAGCAGCAACGCCAACTCCCAGCGCTCGACCTCGCGGTTCAGGCGGGCCAGCGTCGCCTCGATCCCGCCCGCCTCGCTCTGGTCGCCGGACTCCAGCGCCAGCTCGAGGAGGACCTCCAGGTCGTCCACCTCACTCTTGAGCCGCTTCCACCGCTCGACGGTGCTCTTCAGGCTCGCGGCCTCCTGCGTCACTTTTTGCGCCGTGCCCGGGTCGTCCCAGAAACCCGGAGCCGACATCATCTCTTCCAGCTCACTGATCCTGGCGACCTTGCGGTCCAGGTCAAAGGTAGTTCCCCATTTCGGCAGCCTTGGTCACCAGGGCCTCGACTGGCCCTTTGAGTTCACTCAGTTCCACGCCGTTTTCACCCCTGCTCGTGTAGTGTCCCGTCCGTCAGCCCACCGGCTACTCGTACTTGCCCGACTCCAGGCAGCACTTCTTGTACTTCTTCCCGCTACCGCAGGGGCAAGGGTCGTTGCGCCCGGGCTTCCCCTTGTGGACCGGGTGCGCCCCGTCGACCGTCCCGTCGTTCTGGCGGTTCGTCTGGACGTTGCGCACCCGGCGAGGCGCCTCCGGCGGCGGCGCCTCGGCCGAAATCTGGAGGCGGAAGAGATACTGCGCCACTTCCTCCTGAATCCCGTCGAGCATCTCCTTGAACATTTCGCCGGCCCGGATCCGGTACTCCAGGAGCGGCTCCCGTTGACCGTATGCGACGAGCCCGATGCCTTCCTGGAGATCGTCCATGGCCGTCAGGTGGTCCTGCCACTTCCGGTCGATGATCTGCAGCAGAATCCACCGGGCCACGGCGCTCATCGGTCCGATGCCGAACTGCCCCACCCGGGCCTGCCACGCCTCGTGCAGCCGGCCCAGGACCTGCTCCTTAAGTTCGTTCCGATCGCGGGTCTGGAGCTCCTCGACCGTCACGGGTTCCGGCAGGGCGTACACCTGGTTCAGGTGCTCGGCCAGCCCCTCGAGATCCCACTCCTCCGGGTAGATCTTCGCATCAGCGTACGTGTCGAGGGCATTCACGGCCACGTGGGTGAGTATGTTGTTCACGTCTTCGCTCAGGTCTTCCTTGAAGAGCGCCCGCTTGCGCATGTCGTAGATGGCATGGCGCTGCTGGTTCAGAACGTCGTCGTACTCGAGCACGTGTTTGCGGATGTCGAAGTTGTGCGCCTCGACCCGCTTCTGCGCGTTCTCGATCTGGCTGGAGATGATGTTGGCCTCGATGGGCAGGTCGTCGTCCCAACCGAGCCGCTCCATGATGGCCGTCACCCGCTCGCCGCCGAAGAGCCGCATGAGTTCGTCCTGCATCGAGACGTAGAAGCGCGACGATCCCGGATCGCCCTGGCGCCCGGCCCGCCCGCGCAGCTGGTTGTCGATGCGCCGCGACTCATGCCGTTCGGTGCCGATGATGTGCAGCCCGCCCGCCGCCACGACCTTCTCCTTCTCGGTCTCGGCGATCCGCTGCTCCTCGGCGAGGTACTTGAGGTACTTCTCCCGCACCTTCGCCACCTCCGGGTCGAGCGCGACCGCGCCCGGGCCGACCTCGGTGGCCGCCAGGATCATCTCATGGCCGTAGCCTTCGTTCTTCAGCCGCCGGCGCGCCGCGTACTCCGGATTGCCGCCGAGCAGGATGTCGGTGCCTCGCCCGGCCATGTTGGTGGCGATGGTGACCGCCCCGAACTTACCGGCCTGAGCGATGATGTCAGCCTCACGCTCGTGGTTCTTGGCGTTGAGGATCTCGTAGTTACGCACCCCGGTCATGCTCAGCATCTTGCCGACCCGTTCCGACATCTCGATCGACCGGGTGCCGACCAGCACCGGCTGGCCTTTGGCGTTGCACTCCTTGATCTCCTCGATGACCGCCTCAAGCTTGACCTTCTCCGTCTTGTAGACAACATCGGGATGGTCGACGCGCACCATCTGCTTGTTCGTCGGGATTACGATGACGTCGAGCCCGTAGATCTTGCGGAACTCCGACTCCTCCGTCTTAGCCGTGCCGGTCATGCCGGCGATCTTCTTATAGAGCCGGAAGAAGTTCTGGAAGGTGATGGTCGCCAGCGTCTTCGACTCGTGCTGGATCCGCACGCCCTCCTTGGCCTCCACCGCCTGGTGGATGCCGTCGCTCCAGCGCCGGCCCGGCATCAGCCGTCCGGTGAACTCGTCGACGATCACGACCTCGCCGTTCTTCACGATGTAGTTCACATCGCGCTTGTACAGCGTCGCAGCCTTCAGCGCTGCCTGCACGTGGTGGTTCAGTTCGATGTTCGCGTCGTCGTAAAGATCGACCTTGAGGGCCTTCTGGACCCGGTCCACGCCCTCCTCGGTCAGCACGACGGTGTGCGCCTTCTCATCGACCGTGTAATCCCGCTCAGGCTGCAGCTTGCGGATAACCTCCGCCACAGTATAGTACAGCTCCGTCGGCTCGTCGGCCTGGCCGGAGATGATGAGCGGCGTGCGGGCCTCGTCGATGAGGATCGAGTCCACCTCGTCGACGATGGCGTAGTTGAGTACCCGCTGGACCATCTCGTCGGGGTGCATCGCCATGTTGTCGCGCAGGTAATCGAAGCCGAACTCGTTGTTCGTCCCGTAGGTGACGTCGGAGTTGTAGGCCTGCTTGCGCTGCCAGAAATCGAGGTCGTGCAGGATGACACCCACCGACAGGCCGAGAAACTTGTAGATGGCGCCCATCCACTCCGAGTCCCGCCGCGCGAGGTAGTCGTTGACGGTGACCACGTGGACGCCCTGCCCTGCGAGCGCGTTTAAGTACACCGGCGCCGTCGCCGCCAGCGTTTTCCCTTCACCGGTCCGCATCTCGGCGATGTTGCCTTCGTGCAAGGCGATGCCGCCCATGAGCTGGACATCGTAGTGGCGCTGGTTCAGCGTCCGCCGTCCCGCATCGCGCACGACCGCGAAAGCTTCCGGCAAGAGCTGGTCCAGTGGCTCGCCCCGCTCCACCCGGCTCCGGAATTCGGCCGTCTTGCCGCGGAGTTCGTCGTCGGTGAGCTTCCGGATGTCGTCTTCGAGGCCGTTGATGCGGTCGACGATCCCGCGCAGCCGCCGGACCTCCCGCTCGTTGCCATCGATCAGGTTCTTAAGCAGACCAAACAAGGCCGTTCCCCCTCAATAAACGCGCCGGTAGACAAACGCTGCCAATAAGACACTCGTATTATTATATCATTCGCGCCTGGCAGGAACAAGAAAGCGGCCGCCCGGCCGCTCTCGACTACTCCGAGGCGCAGGCCGCTTCCTTGGCGGCGTCCGCCAGTTGGAAGAGCCCTCGCCCTTCGGCCACGCGAAACCCGGCTCCGTCTTCGGCGACCTGCGAGTCGTAGATTCCCGTCCCGGTCACAGTGGCCGCGTCTCGCAGTTCCGCAGCGGTGAGCACCGGGAACCAAAGGCAGAAGCTGCTCCCCGCGCCTGGCCGGCTCTTGATCTCCAACACTCCCCGGTACTGGGCCAACAACTTGGAGACGACCGCGATCCCCAGGCCAGTCCCCTTCTCCTTGGTCGTGAAGAAGGTCCGTCCCACCATCTCCAAGGACTCCCGGCTCATGCCGACGCCCGTGTCGGTGAAGCCGACCCAGATGTACTCCCGCCGCTCGGCATCGGCTTCGGGCGAAATCATGGGGCCAAGCACCCTCACGCTCCGCTCCCACCGGCCAGCCTCCGCGGCCCCAGCTGCCACGACCCGCGCCGCCTCCAGGTCGCGAACGGAGGTGACCATCTTGCCGGCTGCCACCGTCAGTTCTCCGCCGTCAGGCATGGCCTGCATGGCGTTGGCGGCGAGGTTAAGGAAGACCTGCTGGAGCACGGAATCCTCCGCCACCAGCATCAGGTCGTCCGAAATCTGCCGCTGAACCCTGACCCGGATCGTGCGGGCCTGGGGAGCGACGATGTTGAGCACTTCATCCAAGGCGCGCCCCACGTCTACCAGGCCGAGTTCAGCCGGCACAGGCCGGGAAAACGAAAGCAGTTGCCGGGAGAGTTTCTCAAGTCTGCCGACATTCCGGCGGGCCAGTGCGATGTCCTCGATCGCCAGGTCCGATTCCCCCTCGGCAAGCCCTTGAGCAGCGTTGTCCAGCGCCATCGTGACCATCGCCAGCGGGTTGTTGATCTCGTGCACCACTCCGGCAGCAAACTCGCCAAGCAACGCCAACCGGTCCAAGTGACTCAGCCGTCGTTCGATCTGCTTCTGCTCGGTGATGTCCTGCAGCACCGCCACCGAGCCTGTCACCCTGCCCCCTGCATCGCGGAGCGCCGACACGGAGCAGAGCACCTCCGTCGTGCGCTCACTCCCACCCAAGACCAACTCCTTGGTCGGGCCTCCGTCTCCACTGGCCAGCGCCCGCTCCAACATCTCCGTGAGCTGGTCCTCACCGAGCGAAGAGACCGGACGATCCACCGTCGCAGACGCCGCCCGCCCCAAGAGCGCCTCAGCCGAACGGTTTACCATCGTCACACGTGCCTCCGTGTCCACAGCCAACACACCGTTCAGCATACCTGCAACGAGATCTCTCAGGTATGCCTGGCTATCGGAGTACCGAGTGGCGAGGTCTCGGTTCTTGATCCGGAGGATGGACGAAGCCAGGGCCTCGTAGGTGATCGCCGATAGCCCCGCGAATAACACCAGTACAATGGGGCCCCCGGTGGAGTACGATGCGGCCAAGGACATCCCGAACAGCCCCGCCATTACTGCCCAAGGCAGAATGCCTCTCACGTCCCGCAGGAAAGAGCGAAAGGGCAGGCCCACAGTTATTCGCCACCCCACAGCGACAGCCGTGGCGTTGAAGCCGAAATACGACAACCAGGCAAGCAGCGCCGCCGTCAGCCCTCTCCACGACAGGAGTACCTCAGCTCCAGCTGCAAAGAACTGGTATACCAGTCTTCCTACTGCGGCCGAAATCACGAACTGAAACAGATTGAAAAAGAACCGAGGCATGGGCTCTCTGCGAGCCACACCGCCAACTACGGAAGAAACCACCTGACAAAGGACAGCGACGCGCACGTCGAACAGAAGGATTACCGAAAGAATAGTGGCTGCATTAACTGAGTAGCTTCCATGCGGTAGTCTCAAGCTGAGGGATTCTCCAATGGTGACCAGAGAGATGAACAGCCCTGCAGTCAACAGAGATCCTCGATAGGTGAAGGAATACGCAATCAGCGGAACAGCGACACATCCAAGCAACGTCATGAATATGACTTGTCCTAGTGCGGCTGACGATTGACGATTTCCCACCCAAGTCCCCCCCGACCCGAATAATCCCGACTAACGGGAATCCCTGCTGGGGGCCACGAGATACTGCACGCAAAGGAAGACCCCAAGCGACAGCAGCACGTCCCCAGGACTAATCAGAAAGGAGTGGCGAAATGGGGTGTTCAGCCTTAAGACATCGCCCAGGAACCACAGAGCCCGGGACTCACCGATGGACACGTGAGTCAGTGATTGAATTGGCCGTGATGATACTAGGTCGCTGCCTGCCAATACAGGCATCGCTCCACCGTTAACGGCAATCACAAGAGTATTGAGACTAAGTCCGAGAGTGGCAAGAGGCATTCCGGGAGTGTTCCGGTTGAGTAGAGTCCATGCCACCAGGCAAGCTAGGGAGACAACGTATGGGATTCGCCCAAGCGGCCCACCCCAAGCCGTCGCGATTCTCGCAACAACACTCAACAGACCTGAAACAGCAATCCAGACGACCCCTCTCGGGGAGTACATGGAGAGCTGCTCCAAGCTGCCGCCCTTAAGGATACCAACAAGCAAGGAAAAAACCAACGCCGCTATCAGCATTGACGATCCTCACCCGCTGCTGCTCCGGTTCGAGCAAGCACCTGAAGGAAGGCGTCGACTACGACCGGATCAAACTGCGTTCCAGCGCCTTCCTTGAGGCGACTGAGCGCCTCCGACGATGGAATTCGGCGTCTATAGGGCCTGTCACTGGTCATTGCGTCATATGAATCACAGACCATAAGAATCCGCGCACCCAAAGGGATTCGGTCTCCAACCAGTTCTCGCGGATACCCCTGAGAGCCATCGTACCATTCGTGATGGTACTTGATGTCGCCAGCCACGTTCTTCAGGAACTCTATTCCTTGGAGCATGTTGGCCCCGACCACCGCATGCTTCCGAATTTCGGTAAGTTCGCTGTCGGTCAGACCACCAGGCTTGTTTAGAAGTTGCTCGCTGACCCCAATCTTGCCTATGTCATGCATTTCTGCGGCCAAACGCACTACCTCAACGTCATCTTCTGGCAGATGCAACTCTTTTGCCACCTCAACTGCGTAGGCCGCCACTCGATCCGAGTGTCCCTTAGTATAGGCGTCCTTGGCCTCAAGTGCGGCAGCAAGTGCCTGAGTGACTGACACACTAGCTTTGCGGGCACTGAGGGTCTGCATGAATGAGTATCTTGCGAAGAGCAAGGGCATAAGCAGTAACGTGGAGCCTGGTATGCCATAGCCCTTGTACACCAAGGCCACAAGCACTCCAAGCGGCACCAGCGCAAGGTAGCTTGGGATGTTCCCTCTAATTGCCCTTGACCAGACTCTCTGTACAGACTCTCCGTCCCTCACCGCGAGCGCCAAGGTTACTAACCCTGCGTTGCACATGAAGTAGGCAAGACTAGCAACTATGAGAGCAAGAGTACTTCTCAAAGCCAGTGGGACTGGCGGGTATTCCAGCAGGCCACGAAAAACCACCCCGCCCATGTACGCTGATAATGCAATCTGGCCAAAGTTGAAGAGATAAGCTTCAAGCCCAACCTTACGGCGTTGGAGGGCATCTGCAGAAACGAGACCAACTCCCGCGACTAGTGCCGTCACACCCGGTTCACGCACGGCCAGGCATGCGAGGACCACGGCGAAGCTTACGGATACCCCCCCTCCTTTGGGCAGAGGCACATAAAGAATCTCCGATATCACGAACAGGGCGAAAAAGAAGGCGAGCCCCCATCTGTCACGCGAGAGGTCATCAGGAGAAAGACGAAGTGCAAACACGAGCACCGCCAGCATGAAGAACACCAGGCTCAACACCAGCCAGTTGCGGCGCCTCTTCAGTTCCTGGGCCAGCACTTCTTCAGCCATTGTGAACAGCACCTCAAAATGTGAACCGGCGGCCATTCAGACTCAGACCTTAAAGCTGGCACCACCGGCCAAAACCAGGGTCGCCAGGGCGATCAGCGCACGCAGCAGCTTCACGGATTTGAACCCCTTACTAATCGGCTATTGGCCTTCCCAACCACCGCTCGTCTGGGCGGCCGATTCGCGGCCCGCCCCAGGTTGCAGGCACTTGCCAATCCGCTCGTCTCGGGGAGTGCTGTGCGCAACAGCTCGCTTGGTTCGATTGTGGAGCCGCCGGTTCAACATTCAACACCGACAGAAAACGAGGCCGTCTAGGAAGCCTCTGCGCCAGTGATGTACAGCAGTCGACGATTGATGGCGTTGAGCACGGCCTTCACCACGGCCTCACCGATGTCGCGCTTGACCAGCGCCGACCCGACCAACCCCTCTTCGGCTTGAGGGGTGACCAGCGTGAGGGCGGCCAAGACGCCGGTGAAGCGGGAAATCTCGAAGGAAACGACGTCGTCCAGAACAAAGTTGCAGAGGTCGCCCAGGTACTCTTCGACCGCGAACAGGGTCGCCATGGCCGCCAGGCGCAGGCGATTGGCGTTGGATTGGGGACCTGAGGCCACGCCGGTGAAGACTCCGCCCTCATCGGAGACCAGCTCCACCTTGACCTCGATTTCCACCCCCCCGTTGTTCACTTGCACGGCCCGGGGATAGACCCGGATGACTGCACCGGGTTCGGCCTGCTCTTCGTCATCGATCTGCGCCACGCTGATGCGGCGATGGTCCACTGCGTTTCCGAACTGAGCGGAACAGATCGCTTCGACGTCGCGAACGATCTGCTTGGCGTTGCGCGTCCGCCGGGCGAGAATGTGAACCTCATCGATCGCTCCCGTCTCATCCAGGATGACCCGGGCCGAGAGGACACCCTTCACCTGCTCGATCGCGTGTTGCACGGCGGGCTGCAAGTCGTCCACCATCATCCCACACCTCGCCCGCGTTGGGCTCTAGAACTCCGGCTCGATGAGCCCGTAGTTGCCGTCGCTCCGGCGGTAGACCACGTTTACCTCCTCGGTTGCCCCGTTGAAGAAAACGAAGAAGCCGTGCCCGAGAAGGTCCATCTGCATGACAGCCTCCTCGACCGACATCGGCTTCATGGCGAACCGCTTGGTGCGGATAACCTGCCCGACCGGCTCCTCCTCCCCCTCGGGTTCGACCGGTACCGGCGGCTTGGCCTCCTGCGGCCTGACCGGCGCGTCCTGGCGAAGCTTCCGGTTGATGCGCGTCTTGTACTTCTTGATCTGACGCTCCAGCTTCTCGATGACCCCGTCGATGGAGACGTACATGTCGCCCGTACGCTCCTCGCCGCGCAGCAGCAGGTGGTCGAGTTGCACCGTCACCTCCACCACGTGCAACTCCCGCTCGATGCGCAGGGTGACGACGGCGGTGGGCTGGTCGCGATCGAAGTAGCGTTCAAGCCTGCCGACCTTTTTCTCCGCATAAGCACGTAGAGCAGGCGAAACCTCCACGTTCTTGCCCTTGACGGTGATCTGCATGCGTCTCAACCCCCCGGCACGATAGTGGGGTTATATTTCCCCCGGTGCGGGAAAATTCCTCCAAGGCCCAAGCCCTGAAAAAAAGCGTGGCACATGGCCACGCTTGTTTGCTGCATTCGGATGGCTACCAGCCTATGCCCGGTGCGCCTCGAAGCACTCCCGGCAGTAGACGGGGCGGTCTTCCCGAGGCTTGAAGGGAACCTGGGTGGTCTGACCGCAGTCAGCGCACACCGCTTCGAACATCTCGCGCGTCCCGCCGGCCAACCCTTCCCGCTGGCGCTTCCGTGCGATCCGGCACTCGCGGCAGCGAGTCGGCTCGTTCTCGAACCCCTTCTCGGCGTAGAACTCCTGCTCGCCCGCGGTGAAGACGAACTCCGCGCCACAGTCCTTGCAAACCAGGGTCTTGTCAACAAACGCCATGTACGTGGATCCCTCACTTTTCCGACAGGTGTGGTCCCTGTTGGCCGCCCTCGTTCTCTCCACTCCGCCGCCCGAACCGCTCTCTCTTTCTCGGGTCACAGTCTGCATCGGGCTCGAACCAGGAAACCTCAGCCAGACACGGATTCCAGCCTAATTGTACCAACCCATCCCACGCAAGGCAAGACATTTCTGTCAAAACTCAGCAAATACCCGGCGTTATGCTTATATCTACTTGTAGAACGCCTGCATCGGATGCAGGTGACGCGCGCCGGGCGTCAAATTACCGGGTATGAACAGGCTGCTCTCCACCCTTCCGGGCCGGCCCGGAAGCCGGGTTGTGCTGCAGGCCAGCGATCTTGTACTGATTCTGGTGACTCTAATCTGGGGTGTGACCTTCTCGCTGACCAAGCGGGGAGTCGCCGCCGTTCCGCCTCTCTACTTCCTGGCGATCAGGTTCACCGCCGCCTTCGCCATGCTGCTGGCTTTCGGAGGGCGCCGGTTACGGGGCTTCACTCTGGCGGAATGGCAGGCTGGGTTGGTGGCGGGCTTCGTGTACGCCGCCGGCTTCATCACGCAGACCCTCGGCCTGCAGCGGACCCTGGCGGCCAAGGCGGCGTTCATCACTGGCCTCTCGGTGATTCTGGTGCCAGTGCTATCGGTCGTCTTCCTCCGGCAATCCCCGGAGCCAGCGGAGATGCTCGGCTCGGCGATCTCTTTCGTCGGTCTGGCAGTGCTGTCGGTCAGCAGTTCGCTGGCGTTGCTGTCGTTCGGGGACTTCCTTGTGCTGCTCTGTGCGATCGCCTTTGCGCTCCACATCATCCTGGTCGGCCGGTGGGCCCAAAAGGTGGACCCCTATCGCTTCACGACGGTGCAGGTGGGAGTCACCGGGCTTCTCTGCGGGGCGCTGGGCGTCTTCCTCGAACCGTTCCCCGCCGGGCTGACCTCAGCCACCTGGTTCGCGCTCGGCTTTCTCGCCCTCTTCGCCACCGTGGGCACCACGCTGATGCAAACCTGGGCCCAGCGCCATACCGATGCAACCCGCACGGCGGTCATCTTCACGCTGGAACCGGTCTTCGCCGCCGTTTTCGCCTTCTTCATCCTCGGCGAGGTCCCGACCACCCGCACCTGGATAGGCGGCTTGCTCATCATCACGGGGATCCTTCTCGCCGAACTGCGCCGCGGGGCCAGATAGCAGGTACACGGCTCGGAACGAAAAATAGCCGGGCGTCCGCATCGAACCCCGGCCAATCAGTCCTCGCTTGTTCGCAGCAGACTCAGAGGATCTTGCTCAAGAAAGCCTTGGTGCGCTCCTCCTGCGGGTTGGAGAACAGGTTGTCCGGCGTGTTCTCTTCCACGACGACCCCTTCGTCCATGAAGATGACCCGATCGGCCACTTCCCGGGCGAAGCCCATCTCGTGCGTGACCACGACCATGGTCATGCCTTCCCTGGCTAGGTTCTTCATGACGTCGAGCACCTCGCCGATCATCTCCGGATCGAGCGCCGAAGTCGGCTCGTCGAACAGCATGATCTTCGGCTGCATGGCCAGGGCCCGGGCAATCGCAACCCGCTGCTGCTGGCCGCCGGAGAGCTGCTCCGGGTAGGCGCTGGCCTTGTCACGCAGCCCGATGCGCTCAAGCAGAGCGTAGGCCCGCTCCTCCGCCTCCGGCCGCTTGAGGCCCCGCACCTTGATGGGCGCCAGCGTGATGTTGTTCAGCACGCTCATGTGGGGGAAGAGGTTGAACCGCTGGAAGACCATGCCGATCTCTTCGCGGATGGCCCGGAGGGAAGCCTGATCGTCGGTCACCTTGACGCCTTCGATATACACCTCGCCGCTCGTCGGAACCTCCAGCCGGTTGAGACACCGCAGGAAGGTCGATTTTCCTGAACCTGAGGGCCCGATGACCACGACGACTTCCCCGGCTTCAACGTGCTGGGTGATGCCTTTCAGCACGTGGAGGCTGCCGAATTTCTTGTGCAGATCAACGACCTTAATCAATGGGTCTCGCCCACCTTCAGCTTCTTTTCGCTCCACCGGACCAACCAGGAGATAAGCATGGTCATCGCCAGGTAGATGAGGGCCACGCTGATCCAAATCTCAAACGGACGGAAGGTGCGGGTGATGACCATCTGGCCCCGGCGGACCAGCTCCTCGAGGGCGATGGCCGAGACGAGGGACGAGTCTTTGAGCATGGCGATGAACTCGTTGCCCAAGGGCGGGACGATACGCCGGAAGGCCTGGGGCAGGATGACGTACTGCATCTTCTGCCGGTGGGAGAGGCCCAGGGAAACCGCCGCCTCCGTCTGGCCCTTGTCGATCGACTGGATACCTGCCCGGACGATCTCCGCCACGTACGCGCCGGAATTGATGGAGAGCGCCAGGAGGCCGGCGATCACCGGCGGGATGATGAAGGTGAAGTCGGACCGGTGCAGCAGCGCTCCGCCAAGGAACTGCACCACCTGCGGGACGCCCATGTAGACCAGGAAGATCTGCACCAACAGGGGCGTGCCGCGGATGAAGTCGACGTAGAACCCGCAGAACTTGCGGGTCACCACGTGGCGGGAGAGGCGCCCCATCCCGACGAACGTGCCGATGATGATGCCGAAGAAGACCGAGATGGTGGTAAGCCGGACGGTGAGAAGGGCGCCGTCCAGCAGCATCGGAAGGTGGTCGATGATAACCCGCAGGTTGAAGCCGGGATTATCCAGCAGTGCTGTCCAGGGATTAGTGGCGGCGAGAAAGCCCACCGGAAGTCCTCCCACTGAAAAAGTACAGAACAGTAGTGCGTGACCCCGCGAGTTCACCCACTTCTTTCCACGCTACGTGGGTAAATCCTGCGCTATCCTATTGTGTATGCAGTATTCGCAGGAACCTCACCGCTGAGGCCAGTCTACATGTTGCCGAACCACTTCTTGTACAGCTTGTCGTAGGTGCCGTCCTTCTTCAGGGCGGCGATGGCCTTGTTGATGTCGGCTGTGAGCTTGCTGCCCTTCTTGATGGCGATGCCGTAGAATTCGACGGTGAACTTCTTCACCGCGATCTTCGCCTTGTCGGGGTTCTTCTCGACGAACTCGGCGCCCACTAGGTCATCGACGCAGGCGGCGTCGGCGGCGCCGTTCAGGACCTCCTGCAGAGCCTCGGGGGAGGTGTTAAACCGGGAGACCCGCTTGATCTCCTTCATCGGGGTCACGGCGAAGTCGCCGGTGGTGCCGAGCTGGACGGCAACCACCTTGCCCTTCAGGTCAGCCTTGGTCTTGATCGAGTTGTCGCTCTTACGGACCACGATGACCTGGCCCGCCTCGAAGTACGGGCTGGAGAAGTCGACAGCCTGCTTGCGCTCGTCAGTGATGGTCATCGCGGAGATGATGGCGTCGAAGTTGCCGTTGATGAGTCCCGGAATGAGGCCGTCCCAAGCGGTGTTGACGATCTCGGTCTTCTCGTAGCCGAGATACTTGCCGACGGCCCGGGCGAAGTCGATGTCGAACCCGGTATACTCTTTGGTCTTCTCATCGGCGTACTCGAACGGGGGGTACGCGACGTCGGCGCCGAACTTCAGCACCTTACCGGCAGCCAGCACCGCACCGGCGGCTCCAATGCACATGGCGAGCGTCAGAGCCAGGATCACAAGCTTCTTCACGGCGAATCCTCCTTGCCATCATGCGGGGTCTGCCAGGGTAGGGAAGCAGCCCCTGTATGAGCATAATTATACAGCGGACTGTATAGAAAGCAAGGAGTATTTGCGGTCAGCTGCGTTTGTCGAGAAACCGGGGGGCGGGCGCTTCGCCTGTTGGTGGCTGATAGGCGTGAATCGCCGCTTTGGCCCGCTCCAGTCCGAGTCGCTCGGCGCGCACGGATGACAGGCGAGCTTCGAGCATTCCCTGGTTGTCCGCGTGGACCGCTGCGAGTTCTTGCAGCACCCGGGCAACCTCCGCCATGGTGCGGCCGAGGCTGTGCAAGGTCGCGTGACCTTCCTGAACCTTCTGTGCGACCGTCGCCAGCGTCAGCTCCGGGCAGCCGAAGGCCGGCGCCGCCTCGCGGCGCAGGACTCTGACGGTCTCCTCGCACCGGTCCACCAGCCCGCAGAGCCGGGCCTGCTCCGCCAGCAGGGGCTCGATCTCCCCATCGGCGCCCTCGGTCAGTTTCTGGCGAACTCGCCCGGCAAGCAACAACAGTTCCTGATAGGCTGCGTACTCTTCGTGGTACTTCTCTTCAAGAAGCGCCACCATCTCGGCGGGCGTCATCATCGCAAAAGCCCCCTCAAGCCCAACCGACGCAGTCGCGGAACACAGACGCCGGGCCCACCGGTCGGAGAAAGTACCCGCCGCCCCGGCCGCGCCGAACCTCAACCAGGTTCAGCGCGCGCAGCACTTGCGCCTGTTCCCGGACGTAGCTGGGAGTGAGGTTGAGCCTCCGCGCCAGCGCCACCGAACAGACCGGATGGGCGTAGGAAGCCTGCGTCTCGGTCAATGCGCGTAAGATCTCCTGGTGAACGACCGCCAGTTGCAGCATCGGGCTCACCGTGAACTCGCCGGCCGCAGGGTCTGGCCCACCTGCTTCACCGCTTCGACCCACGTCTCCCGCAACTCAAGGGTCATATTGATGACCTCGTCGATGATGGCCAGGTCCTTTTTCGTGTTGGCCTCCACGAGGCGACGCAGCATGTACTCATAGAGGTTGCGCAGGCTCTCCGCCACCGGCTGCCGCTGCATGTCGAGCGAGTTGTTGAGTTCCGCGATGATATTCTCCGCCCGGATGATGAAGTAGTTGGCTTCGGGAATCCGCTTCGCGCTCAGGTTAGCCTTGGCCTGCCTGAGGAAACGAACGGCCCCGTCATACAGCATCGTCACCAGCATCTCCGGTGTAGCCGTCTGCACTTGAACCTGTAGGTACTTCTCCTGAAGATCCATCATGGCGCTACCCCTTCCACACACTCTAGAGCTTCGACAACTGGCCCGAGAGCCACGTCGACTGCGATTGAAACTGGGAGACGACCTGCTCCATCACGCTGAACTGGCGGACGAGTTCCTGCTCCCGCACGGCCATCCGGTCCTCAAAGGCGTCGATCTGCTCCTGGAGATCGTCGATCTGGCCGGTCAACACGTCCTGCTGCCTGGGGATGGTCCCGGCCTTGACACTCACGCCTCCCCGGATCACCGACTGGGTGTCGGTCAACTGCGCCAGCAGGTAGTCCAACTGCACCGCGATGCCCTGCTCGGTCGGAACCCCCTGTGCATCCTTGTCCCATTTCCCGTTGTCGTTGGCGTCCTGGAAGAACAGGTCGGCCACCATCTCCGGCGAGTTGCGGAGAGCATTCTCCAGCTTGGTCTCATCGAGGACCAGGGTCCCCCCCGCGCCCTTCTCCGCCGACGTGGTGATCCCGATGTCGCTCAACGCGTCCATGCTGGGAAGAAACCCCGAAACCTGGGCCGACGCCTTGGTGGTCAGCTTGATCCGCAGGTCCACCAGCGCGGCTTCCCCTCGCATGATGCCGGATTTTCGCTCGGCGTCGGTCATCTGGCTCCAGTCCTTGCCGGTCACCGTCTTCTCCGAGAGCCGGGTGTCGATGAGCGTCATGGCGTCGTTGTACTTGCTCACGAAGTCTTTGACAACGTTCTTGGCCGCTTGAACATCTTGTTCCACCGTCACCGTGATGGCGGTGGCCGGGTCGGCCTTGCGCAGGTTCAGCGTCACACCGGGGATGACGTTGTTCACCGAGTTGGACGTGCTGGTGATGGGATCTCCATCGTTGAACCCGCTCACGGTGAAGGAGGCGTTCTCGCCCAGCGTCTGGGTGGCGCCGGCGGCGGCGGTCAAGCCGGTGGCCGTGAGGAAATTGCCTTTCCCGGAGACCTCCTCGACTGAAATCGAGACGCTCCCAGTCACCTTCGACCGCAGGATGAGCCGGTCAGTGGTTGTGTCATAGGAGGCCACCACGTTGGCCGTGGAGTTGTTGATGCGGCTGATGACCTTGTTCAGCGAGTCCGTGCCAGCATTAAAGGTGATCTTGACCCCGTTGATCAAGAACTCGCCGTTGCCCGTCCCATCGTCGGTGACGGCCGCCGCCAGATTCGAACTGGCTAGCGGGGCGTCGGGATTCACCCGGCCCAGGTGCACGGCGCTCGTCTTGGTGTCGCCCACACGAGCGGCGCCGAGCAGGCTTGTGGCGGTGAGAAAGTTGCTGGTATCACCGCCGCCGCCCAGGTTGAGGTCGCCGCCCGGGGCATTGGCCGTCAGCACCAGCTTGTCGGTGGCCGCGTCGTAGGTGGCCGTGACGCCGGCGCCGGAGGCGTTGATCTTGCCGAGGATGTCCTTGGCGTCGGCGGTGTTGCCGGTGCCCAGGTAATCCCCGGAGTTAATGGTGATCCTCACCCCGTTGATGGTGAAGGTCCCGGAGGTAATCTTGACGCCTAACTTGGCCGCGTCGGTATTGACCGCCTGGGTGAGGTTGACCTTTCCGCCCAGCCCGAGCCCGAGCGCGCCCGAGCCGCTGCGCAGTTGGCTCTCGGTGGCTAGCGCATTCACGGTGATGGAATACTCGCCGGCGGCCGCCGTGGCGCCCGCCGTCGCGGTGAGCGCACTGTCGTCGCTCGAGGTGATCTTCTTGGTCAGCAGTTTCGTGCGGTCCAGCAAGCTGCCGAGCGAGGTCTTGACCGCCAGGAGTTTGGTGTTGATCTCGCCCCAGTAGTCCTTACGCCAGGTGAAGATCTGCTGGCGCCGTTTCATCAGGTCTTCCGGCTGGCGCTCCACCTTCATCAGGGAGTCGATCATGCTGTTGGTGTCGAGTCCGGTGGCGAGGCCGCCGATTCGGAAGAGGCTCATGATCTCCCCCCTAACCGCGCTCGTCGACCAGGAGGCCAACGAGTTCCTGCATCTTGGCGACCATGTCGAGGATCTTCTTCGGCGGAATCTCCCGGATGAGCTGGCCGGACTCGACGTTGATCACCCTGACCATGATCTCTTTGGTCGGCTGGTGGACCTCGAACCTGGCCTGGATGCTCATCGCGTTCATGACAATGTTGAGCTTCTCGAGGACGCTGGCGACCTCTGCGCTTTCGGCCTTCCGCTGCTCTGCCGACTTCTCCGCCGGTCGAGGTTCACCGGCGCCTTCCTGCTTCACCATAGGCTCAGTCGGAGTGGCCTTCGGTCTCTCCGACTGATACGGAGCGCCCCGGGCGACCTCAGGAGAAGGAGACGCAGAAGGCAACCCCGCCGCTGGCTTGACATCCATGTGAACTCCACCTCCGTGTCCAACAAAAGACAAGCCTTCTCTTCTGTTATCGTACGGCCGGCAGTACGGCTTTAGCTTAAAGTTGCCGCTGGACAAGGCTCTTCATGAGAAAGATCGGTCTGTGGTAGAACTCGCTGAGACCGGGTTGCCGCTCGCGAGAGTCTGCCGCCACCTGGTCGGCCAAGTCGGGCGCTACGGGTAGATACCGGCCCAGTCCCGCATTCCGTTCGTACAGACCGATCCTTGTGATCGCCCAACTCTCCCCCGCAGCCCGTCGCACCAGAGAGATCATCCCTGCCACGTCCCCAACCGGCAACAGAGGTTTCGACTTGTCTCCTCCCCAGTTGTACCCCAATTGAAACACCAGGCTCGTGCACTTCCTGGCCAAGGCCCCCAGGTACGCGGCAAGGTAGCCGTCGAACTGTTCACGCCGCCGCACCAGGCTCTGATCGAAATCGACGCCCGCATGGTGCAGGATGTTCAGAAGCAAGACGGTGTGGAAACCGGGAAGGACCCTCAACTGTTCCAGGCCAACCGCCTCATCCAGAACACGAACATTCGGGATGGCGAAATGTTCCAGGATGGTCTTCATGAACTGGCAGTGAGCCGTGTTGGGTTCATAGGCGGTGAAGAAGCAGTCCGTCCTGTCCCATGCCAGGCTCAGGGTGAAGAACCCGGTGTTGGCGCCAACGTCCGCGACGGACGCGTTCTTCGGCAGTTCCATGTTTTCAGTGAGAAACGCGTAGCGGGCGGAATCGCCCCTCCAGCTCTCGTCGATCGTCTCCCGGTATCCCAGCTCTTCTTCCACGAACTTCGGGACGTTCTGGTAGCGCGAGTGCTTCGAACCGTCGTCGTAGAAATGACTGAGCTTGTCCCGCAGTCCTGGGATCTCTCTCATCTCCATGAACTCTTGCACTCCTCCCAGAACACGCCGAGTGAATCCCCTCTCAGGTACACATCGTTCGCCATCAGGTGAGCCATCTGTTCGACCAGCCTGTCCTCGGAAAACTCGTGGTAAGTCACCTGCCCACCGGCCTCCGCCGCTTGAAGCAACCCACCGAACCAGAAATAGGGATGCTCTGCACCGTCCCCCAATGGATCGAGGTCCAGTTCGACCCCCAGGTGCAAATCAGCGATCAGGTGTTCGAACAGGGGCACGCCGTTGTCGACGAAGAGCTGGGATGGCCCCCACAACCTGGGGTTGGCCTCGATCATGAAGTACTCTCCCTGGCTGAACTTGACTTCCACCATGACCAAACCCCAGAATCCGAGGCTCAGGAACATGTTTGCGAACGTCTTGGCGATCGTCTCCTGGTGAATGTTCGCCGGCACCGCCGCCACCACGGATTTCCCGCCTGGCTGTTGCACCAGGTTGCGCTGGGAGAATGAGCAATACCGGCCTCCCGCCTTGCGGAAGTAGAACAAGAGGTAGTAAGAGCTGCCTCCGACGAACTCCTGGCAGTAGAACCGCTGTGGGTCGTGGCTGGCTTGGAAAGCTTCAAGCTCCGCTTCGGACTGGATGATGTGAGGCGCGCTCTGCGGCTCCATGAGGTACTGCCGGGGCTTGACCACCACTGGAAACCGTTCGACTTCGCTGAAGGCGATTTCCCCAGGCACTCTGATGCCGTGCGCCCGGCAAAGCTCCCCGAAGCTGTGCTTGTCCGAGATGGCTGTGTAGAGCGCCTCGTCCACCAGCGGCACTTCAAACCCCAAGTCATGCAGCGCTGTCCGATTGGCAAGCAAGAAACGGTTGAGAGCCTCCGACGAAGGCAGGATTACGCAGCGGACGAAGCCGGTCGCCGCTCTGGCCTCACTCAGACTCTGGGTGACCTCGGCCCAAGACAGCGCCGGACTGCGCCTGATCGCCGCAACTTGAGCGGCGTATTTCGAGCGCAGGATCAGGTCCCGTGATGAACTGGCGATGATGGCGAATGGCACGCGAGTGCGGGAAGCCACACGGCAAAAAGCCATCACTGCCCTGGGGTTATAGCCGGAAAAGATGATGATCCCCTCGGACCGGCCATTCATGCCGATCTCTCCCATCGTTCCTCGCACGAGTCGGCGATCACTTCCGCGATTCTCGCCACGTCGGCGCCGCGGAGTCCATAGTAGAGAGGCAAACAGAGGACCCGCTGGGCGAGGCTCTCGGAGACGGGACAGGGCCTCCCGTCGGTCACGAAGGGAAGCTGGTTCAATGAGGGATAGAAGTAGCGCCGGGGGAGCACGTCGTTCCTGATTAGCGCTTCCCTGGTGGCCAACGCCTGCTGACTCGAGCGGAAGATGACCGGATAATAGGCATAGTTGTGCTCCACACCCGGGGGAATCGTCAACCTCCTTACGTTCACTGCGGCCAGCAACCGGTCATACGATTCGCACACGGCCCTCCGGTAGGCGATCACCTCCGCCATCCGGGGAAGAAGGCACAGCCCCATCGCTGCGTGGAACTCGGTGTTCTTGCCGTTGATACCCGGGAAGTAGTAGTTGTCCTCGCCATAGTGTCCGAACTTCTTAAGCAGCGAGATTCGTCGTGCCAGCTCAGGATCGCGGGTCACCAGACCACCGCCTTCGACCGTGTGGAAGACCTTGGTCGCATGGAAGCTTATGGTCGAGACGTCGCCGAAATTGAGGAGAGACTGGCCGTTGAGCCTAACGCCGAAACAGTGGGCTGCGTCGTAGATGACCTTCAGCCCATGTTTTTCGCCGATCCTGGCAATCGCGTCGACGTCGCAGGGCAGGCCATAGACGTGGGTAGCGAGGATAGCGGTGGTCTTCTCGGTGATAGCGGCCTCGATCTGACGCGGGTCGATGCAGAAGGTGCTCTCATCGACGTCCACAAAGACCGGACGACAATTCTCCCAGAGTATCGAATTGGTGGTGGCCACGTAGGAATACGGGGTGGTGATGACCTCGCCAGTGACGCCGAGCGCTTTGAGGGCGATCTGGAGCGCGATCGTTCCGTTGGAGACATAGCTCAGATGAGGGACGCCGAGGTAATGCCTGAGTTGTTCCTCCAGTCGGACAGCCAATGCCCCCTCGTTGGTGACGCGCTTTGTCTCCCAGATGCCTTCGAGATAGCGCTGATACTCTTCGAGCGGGGGAAGAAACGTTTCCGTGACGTTGATCATGCTCCGCTCTCCTTTCCTGAGCGCCTTGTCGCGGTTAACTGGCTACAGAGACCCGACGATCGCCTCGTAGGCTTCGGGATACTTTCGCGACACCGTCGACAGCAGCTTCAGGGCCTCTCCCTTGAGGCCTTTCAACCAAAGGGTTCGGAACCGCCAGTCGACGTAGGCGCGGACTCTTCGGTCCAACCAGGTCTTGAGCAGGCTCGGCTTGAACCCCATGTTCAGGGCAACCCTCCGCAGCTGGTCGAACTCCTCCAACGTCGCGTAGTCGAAAGCGGGAGGCATGTTGCCGCTGATGTTGTTGTCGTGGATTCGGTACACCGAAACCAGGTCGTCGATGAACCCGACATCGCCGGCCAGCATCAGCTTGAGATAGAGGAACAAGTCCTTTGCTTTGGTCAGCTCAGTCATGCAGTTCATCCTCAGGGCGTGCTCTCTGCGGAAGACGGTCGTCAGCACCCCGGTGACATGGGGATACCTTCCCGTTTCATAGTTGAGGAAGTAGTCCGCGCCTCTGGTCAGGGCGTCGAGCCGGATTTCCGTGACCCCGGTCTGCCCACTGGTGAGGTTCTTGATGTAGCAGTTAGCCCAGACGAACGAGACGGTCTCATGCTTGTTGAGGAAATCGACCGCCAAGCTGATGTAGTCGGGTCGCACCAGGTAATCGTCGTGGTTCAATATCATCACGTACTCAGCGTCAGTGTGGTGATAGAGCAGATGACGGGAGTTGTTGCCCGCTCCCAGGTTCTTCTGGTTCCTGATATACCTGACACGGGGGAGATCCTGGTAGGCGAGCATCATCTCTACGGTGCCATCGGTGGAGTGGTCATCGCCGACGATGACCTCCAGGTTGCCGTAATCCTGGGCCAAGGCGCTGTCGAGGGCCTCCCGCAGAAAGGCCTGCTGGTTGTAGGCTGGGATAATGATGCTCACCTTGGGCCGGCTCAGCTGAGACGCGATACTGACTTGACAGGGCTTAACGCGGGCTCCCTCGGTGTCCAGTCGGTATTGGAAGTGCTCCCGCAGGACGTGGTAGCCGAGAGCGGCGCACTGCTTCGCCACGAAGGTGAGGGAAGCGTGATCGTCGCCATATAGGCCTTCGATGGACCGGATAGCCCCCACCAGCCCTTCCCTGTTCACCAGCAGGGCCAGCCACTTGGCAAAGACCTCTTCGCTGGACGGCTCTTCTTTCAGCGCCTCGGTGTACCACAGAACCGCCGCTTCAGGCGCTTCAGCCTTCCGGTACAAGTCGCCGATTACTTCCGCCGCACATGCATGCACCAGCGCCGGACCAGCGGGCCGCGCCTCGCCGCCCCGTGCCTGGGTCCGAGTCAACTGCTCGATTCTGAATGTGGCGTCGGCGCGGAGTTCTTCCGAATCGGCAAGGCTGAGCGCCCTCCGGTACACGGCGAGGGCGTCCGAGACCTGGCCCCGGCTCTGGCAGAGATACGCGAGGTTGAAGGTGAGATCGGCGTTGCGGCGGTTGGCCGCCAAGCCTGCCAGCAGATGCCGCTCCGCTTCGTCGAATTCGCCGAGAAGAATCGCCAGCACGCCCTTTATGCAGAAGAGCTCTTCATGCCGCAGCAGGTTTTCATGCATGGCGAGCAGTTCCTTCGCCGCGTCGAGCTCTCCGCGGCCGATCAATTCGGTGATCGCCGCTCGCGTCCGAGCTGCCTGTTCTGCCAGTTGGGTCGCCACTTCGCTGTGTTTCACGGCACTCAGCCACCACCCATCTCCAGGCCCGGCATCAGTTCTGTCGCGTTCCCCAGCCCTTGCGCCAGACGGGCCGCCATCGACAGCAGTCCCTCGTGACCAGGAAACCTCCGCAGCCCTGACCGCACCGCCTCCCCGGCCAACTCAACTCTCCCAAGTTCCGAGGCTCGGCGGCTCAAGAGCAGATACCGCTGGGGATTGCCGGCGTCTCGCTCGACGGCGGCCTGGTAAAAGGCAAGGGTCTCTTCCACCATCCCCCGCGCGTCCAGAATGCGGGCGAGGATTTCCGCCGCGTCCGCATCCAGTTCGGACGGCGCCAACCGTGTCAACTCCTCGATCGCCGATTCCTCGAATCCGTGAGAGTAGTAGAGCTTGCCCAGTTGAAGCCTGCGCTCAAGCTCCGACAGCTCAAGGAGGTTCAGCAGACCGAGGGCCTGTTCGAACTTGTCGTACTCCTTGGTCTCCAAGAGAAATCCCAGCAGGGTCCAGATCCGCTCGCTCACCTGTGTGCGCTCAGCGGAGGTCAGCGGTTCGATGTCCATCGCACAGGCCCTGCCCGTGAGAAGATCCGCGAAGTGACGGAGCACGGTGCCCCAGCCTTCCGCCCCCGGGACGGCATCGCTCCTGTTCAGGAGCGCCTGTCCCGCGTCAAACTCCCCCGCCATCAGGAGCGCCAGCGCCGCGAAGACGCTGCTCTTGCCGTCCTCGTCCGCTGCGTGGGCCAGAAGCTGCGCGCTCTCCCGATACCGGCCGAGGTGCAGCAGCAGTTCTCCTTTCAGTTGCCTTTGCTGGTTGTCGGAAGCCAACAGGCCCGCCTGTTCCACCAGCGCCAAGGCATGCCGATAATGCCGCGCCTCCCTAAAGGCGATGGCCAGAGCCGCAAGGGATCCGGGGTCTCTCTCGCCGACCAAGCGAATCATGGTCCCCAGCACTGCATCGGGCGAAGCGACCTTGAGCAGCAGACTGGCCAAGCGGTACGCCGGCCCGGGGAGCACCCGGCACTCCTTGAGAGACTCCTCGTAGGCGCTGACGGCCCCGCGAAAATCCCCCATCATCTCCAAGGCGTAGCCCAGCCCGAAGTGGGCGCGATAGGAACCGACGCCGGCATCGGAGATGTAACGGCTGCCGGCGTCGCCCATCTCCAGGCAGACGCGAAAAGCCTCCGCCGCCCGGGGAAAATCCCGCTGCTCCAAGTAGATCAGCCCACGCTGGTAGAAGAGATCCGTATAGTCTGGATACGCCTTCACGGCGTCGGCCAGCACCTTGAAGGCCTCGTCGTACCGTTTGAGGGCGGTGAGACTCACCAGAATGTTGCGGAGGAGACGGGAGGCGTACGGTACCGTGAGGTCGGGCAGGTGCAGGAAGGCTTTTCGATTGACGGCCAACGCCTTTTCGTGCTCGTGAATCCGCAGGTACTCCATACCTAGGTTGAAGAGGGCGAAGGCGCTGTTCGGCTGGCGCCCGACCTCCGCCTTGGCGATGCGGAGGTTGCGCTCGATCTTGTCCTGCGCCTGAATGGCTTCATCGAGGTAGCCGTAGTGCCGCAGCCGGACTTGACTCCGTTTGAGGCGGCCCCCTTGCGCCACGATGGCCGGCATGATCTGCTCGTGGATCGCCCCTGCGAACCGGTACTCCGGCCGGTTCCGAAAGAGGCGCAGAGTAGCGCTGGTCACCTGGTCGAAGCCCGGGCGTTCACCGCCGTAATTGGTCTCCAAGAGGAAGAAGCCATCGCTGGAATCATCCAGGAGCAGTTCTCGCAACGACTCCCGGTCTTCCCGGAAGAGCTCCTCGTCAGCGTCAAGGAAGAGAATCCAGTCGCCGGTCGCATGGTCGAGGGAGACGTTGCGGGCGGCGGCAAAGTCATCGCGCCACGCCCACTCGACCACCGTGGCGCCGAAGCTCTTGGCAATCTCGATGGTTCGGTCCTGCGAGCCGGTGTCCACGACGACGATCTCGTCGACCGCGCCGGCCACACTCCTCAGGCAGCGCGCCAGGTTGGCCTCTTCATTCTTGACGATCATGCAGAGCGAAAGCCTCGGCAACGCGACCGCCTCCCTGTTACCGTCATCGGCAGACACGAGGCGACGCTTTAGAACCGAAAACTGGCCAGCCGGTCGCCCGGCTGGCCAGTCTCGGGGATGCGATGTGCGATCCGGTCGCGCCGCGAGGTGCTTACCGGAGCAGCTGGAGCACGCCCTGCGGCGCGGTGTTGGCCTGGGCCAGCATGGCGGTGCCCGCCTGCTGCAGGATCTGGACCTTGGTGAAGGACATCATCTCGCTCGCCATGTCGACGTCGCGGATCCGGGACTCGGAGGAG